>DASXQM010000177.1:0-80382 GCA_036507195.1 Pyrinomonadaceae bacterium
GTTGAGATCATTCGCGATTGTGTGCAGCGGATTGCGAAGATTGAAGCTCCGCGCGAAATTCCAATAACCGCGTCACCTCACCAATGGCGTTACCGTGCGCGCGCCAACTGGCAAGTTGATTCCGTGGCCAAACTGCTGGGCTACTTCGAACGAGGCTCGAATCGAGTTTGTGATGTGGAATTCTGTGCCGTGCTCGTTCCGGAGTTACAGGAAACACTGGAGAAGGTGCGAAACGAGATACTCGCGGGCATTACTACTGACCGACTAAGAGATATCGACGCTGTCGTAGGTGATGAGGGCGTTTCAGTCGCACCGCCCTTTGCCAATTTCAAACGGGACATTGTGAGCAGCCGTATCGGAAACGAAACTTACTACTTCAGTGCCGAGGCATTCTTTCAAGTCAACCACGACCTGCTCGAGCCATTGATTGCCGAGGCGCTGCGGAATGCAAAAGGCCAGACTGCTGTCGACCTCTATTGTGGCGTTGGCTTATTCACACTTCCGTTGGCGCGGCGGTTTGAGCGAGTCACGGGCGTTGAAGCACATCCTGTCGCCGCGGAGTTTGCGCGGCGCAATATCGAACCCGCAAAACGAGGCGGTAACGAGACTAGTTCAGGGAGCCTTGAAATCGTAGGCGCGCGCGTGGGCATCTGGTTAAGTGACCATTCCCGCTCGTTCGGGCCCGTCGATTTTCTGCTGCTCGATCCGCCGCGTACGGGCTGCGAGAATAGGGACATGGCCGGCATACTCGCATTGCGTCCCGCGCAAATCTCTTACGTCTCGTGCGACCCGGCCACCCTCGCCCGCGATCTCAAGAAGCTAACCGCAGCCGGCTATGTGCTTGACTCTATCGCCGCATTTGATATGTTTCCACAGACTCACCACGTTGAAACCGTAGCCCGCTTGTCCGTTACCAACCGCTGAATCCGATCACCGCTGAATCACCCTCCGCTGCGTCCGGGATCTAATTCAATGCAGGATAGTGCTTACGGGCAGCCCGATACTGCCCAGGCTGAAGCGCAGCCCCTTGCCGCTCATCCGCTGGCGCAGCTTGCGGCTGCGTTTGCGTTGGGCGTTCTGGGGGCGGTGTACTTCGCAGCACCACTCTCGCTGCTCATTGCAATGGCGGCGTTGACGACACTGCTCGCCTTCGCGGCTCTCCTAAAAGAGAACATGGGCGTTGCCACCCTTTTTGTGACCGTCGCGATATTGTTTCTTGGTTCGTCTTTGGCAGCAATCGAAAAAAACGAAGTGCCGGTGAATCAACTGCGGCGTTTGATTGATGCAGGAATCTCGGTTGGCGAACCCGCGGAGCTAACGGGGACGCTGGAACGCGATCCGGAACTTGCGCCCGAGCGCCTGTACCTGTTCTTGCGAGTTCAAAGACTTAGATTGAACCAGAGTGAGCGAGACGTCTCCGGCGAGGTTTTGTTGCTTGCTCCTGTTGCTGGCAAGTCTATGCAACAGGAATTCGATCAACTCGACCTACGCTATGGCGCGCGTATTCGTGTGATGACCCTGCTCGAGCGCACCGACAGCTTTCGCAATCCAGGAGTCTCTTCGTTCACTGAGTATCTAGATCGTAAGGGTTACGACGCAACGGGCTTTGTAAAGAGTCCGTTGCTAATCGAGCGACTCGAGAACGAACGCGTCTTCCTGCCGCTTGCCTGGCTTTACGAATGGCGTCGCAACCTCCAGGTTGAGATCGACTCCCGCTTCTCAAACGAAACCGCCGGTGTGCTTGACGCGGCGTTGCTGGGCAACCGCTATAGACTGTCGCGCTCAACCTCGGAAAGGTTTCGCGAGGGCGGCACCTTTCACGTGCTTGTCATCAGCGGCTTGCACATCACCTTTCTCGGCGGTTTGGTCTTCTTCATCACCAGACGATTTACTAAAAACATTGTGTTGCAATTCCTGCTCTCAATCGCTGTGTTATGGGCCTACTCGATTGCGGTAGGCGCGGAGTCGTCGGTAGTTCGAGCGGCTTTGAGTTTTACCGTCGTTTTGTTTGCGCCACTGGTTTCGCGTCGCGCCTCTTCTCTCAACGCACTTGGTGGCGCTGCGCTCGTATTACTCGCGCGGCGGCCAAGCGATCTGTTGGACCCTTCGTTTCAACTAACGTTTGTTTCGGTGCTGGCCATCGTGGTTTTCGCCTGGCCGTTACTGGAAAAAATGTCGGCGGTTGGATCGTGGAGGCCGACGCGCCAAACGCCGTACCCACCAGCGTGCGCGCCCTGGTTGCGTAACTTTTGTGAGAGCCTCTTCTGGAATGAACAGGGAGCCCAGCGGGAACTGGCGCGCGCTAACTATAGCTATAAACTTTTCAAAGTCCCACTGGCAGGAACGCTGGAGCGACTGCATTTTCAGGGTCTACTACGTTACGCGGTTGGGGCAATTGTAGTTTCTGCCTGCGTACAGATGGCGCTGCTCCCGTTCCTGATAGTTTACTTTCATCGACTCTCGTTTGCTTCACTGCTGCTCAACATTGGGGTCAGTCTGATGATGGCTGCCGTTTCTATTATCGCGGGTGTGGCCATTTTGATCTCCCAGGTTAGTAGCGCCGTCGCTGCGCCTTTAATCAGCCTCGCGAATGCATTGAATTGGACAATGGTTCACAGCGTTGATCCGTTTGTTGGAGTTGGAGCGGCTTCGATTCGCGTGCCCGAATACACCGGCTGGGCGAGCGCAGTCTACGCTTTGTATTACCTGCCGCTCACGATATTGGCGGTTTCGTTATCCGGCTGGAAACCATTGGATCTCCCCGGCCCTGTAACTAAAACCAGACGGCATCTCAACGCCGTGGCGTTGCCTGGACAACTGTTGGCGATAACCTTGATTGTCGTCCATCCGTTTAGCGCGGGCAGACCGCAGGGGAAACTACAGATAGATTTCCTGGATGTAGGCCAGGGTGATTCAGCGCTGGTGACTTTTCCAGACAACACAACACTGCTCATTGATGGAGGTGGACGGCCCGGTCCATTCCAAAGAAACAGGCTGTCTGGCGCCGTTGAAGTTGGAGGCGAGGAGACGTTTGAGCGTGAAACCCGGAGTATCGGCGAGTCAGTTGTTTCCGAATACCTCTGGTGGCGAGGCCTGGATCACATCGACTACATTTTGGCTACACATGCTGACGCCGACCATATCGATGGATTAAATGATGTGGCTCGGAATTTCCTGGTGCGAGCAGCGTTGGTTGCGCGAACTCCGGGCCACGATCCGGAGTACATTAGATTTTCAGAGACCCTATTCGAAGAACAAGTATCTATTCGCATTGTTGGCGCTGGAGATGTCTTGCGGTTCGGAGAAGTGACGGCGAGCGTGTTATGGCCGCCAGCTACAGCAAATCCTCACTCTCATTCGCGCAACAATGATTCGATTGTTCTTCGTTTGCAACTGCGCGAGCGCGCGCTGCTGCTCACCGGCGACATTGAAATGGACGGCGAGAGCGCTATGCTGCAAGCTAACGAGAATGTGCGTGCTGATGTTGTTAAGGTTGCGCATCATGGCAGCAAGACTTCTTCAACTGCAGCATTTATCGCCGCTGCCGGGCCGCGTTTTGCGGTTATCTCAGTTGGGCAGACGTCAATCTTTGGACACCCCAATAAAGAGGTAATTGAAAGGTGGAGGACCGGCGGCGCGCAAGTTCTCACGACCGGCCAGAGTGGAACGATCACGGTAACAACCGATGGACAGAATCTAAACCTGGAAACCTTTGTTAAGCCGAAATAGTTTGTGCTCAAGCCTCGGTATCATCGGGAAGGTATAGATCGATCTTCGCACTGCCGGGTTTGTAAGTGTGTAACACGCCGAGTGGCGGAGCGTAGATGTGAATGGTGACGAGATCCTGGCCACTGACGTCAGGGTTACCAAGTTGGTGGATGTCCGGAACATCTGAACCGGTGACTGCACCCGGCGGGTATTCGCGGGCTGATTTGTATTTCAAACCCTTTACCGAATCGTAGGTGAAGGTCGTTTCCCACAACATCCCGCGATAGATTTTAACGCCGCCGTAGGAACCATTATGATCATGAATCGGAGTTCGTTGGCCGGGACGCCAGCATAGTACCAACATCTCTACAAACTCATTACGCCAAACGCGATGCCGCCAGTAGTTGCCCTCTTTGAAACCGAGATAGGGCTGCAACTCTTCGGCTGAGATCTGCGCATTTTCCAGCCAGTCGTAGATTTGATCGAGGCCGGGAGTGGTGCTTTGTGATTCAAGCGCTTTCACCAGTGACTGGAGTGAAAACGAATCGCGCTTTATTTCGTCGGGGCAAGTGTCAGTTGTTTCGAGGTGCGTAGACAAATTGTGACCTTTCCTCAGGTGGTTAGAGCGGCAACGGAAAGACAGGGTCGCGCTGTGGTTATATTCTCTCGCGAAGACGGAGTCAAGAGGTTGGGCAGCTTATAGAGAATCATGTTGCAGCCCGAAGACTTATCCGGAAATAGAAATGCGTCGAGCGGATTCGCCATCGCCTGATATTGCAATTCGCCAGACATTTGCAGGCAGCGGATAGTGACCGAGCCGTTCAGCCCATTCGATTACAACAACCGCGCTCTCATCAGTGAGCAATTCCTCGAGGTCAACCGCATTAGCGGCGGCGGCCCCTTCGTCTAAACGGTATAAGTCGATGTGGAATAGTAGCAATCGCCCCGCATAAGGATTTACCAGGGTGAATGACGGACTAGTTACTTCTTCCGGATCGATACCCAGGCCTGAGGCCAGTCCTTTGACAAAAACAGTCTTGCCGGCCCCGAGTGGGCCATCGAGCAAGAGAATCTCGCCTCCGCTGAGTTGGGTGCCAATCTGCTTGCCGAGAGCAAATGTCTCAGCTACGTCACGAGATTGCCGCTCACCGGTCGGGATTTGTTGCGCAATGGTGGTCATTCGTTACGACCGAAGGGTAAGAGAATGCTCATGTACTTCCAGCTATGGTTGTTCACCTTTTGGATCGAGTGACCGTATCGCCTCGCTGAGGTGTTCACGAATATCCGAAGCGGTCATAGACCTCATGCCTAAATCCCTGGCAGCAAAATCGCCTGCCAGGCCGCCTAAATAAAGAGCGGCTATCGTTGCGCTGAGCGCGTCAGAGCTTTCTTTTAATGTCGCAACCGCTTGCGCGATAAATCCTGCGATGATGCCCGTCAATGTGTCGCCCGCGCCGGCGGTGCCGAGTCCGGCATTACCAGTGGGGTTGATAAACACCCGCCCATCAGGCGCTGCGACTAAGGAGCGCGTGCCTTTGAGAACAAGAATCAATTTGTGCTGAGTTGCAAAGTTGCGCGCCACCGCAACGCGATCGCCGAGCGCAGCTTTATTACTTGTCCCCAGCAATCGCATCATCTCTCCAGGATGGGGCGTAAGGACAAGCGGAGCCTTGTCCAGGTGGTCTGATCCTTGTAATTCCGCGGGCCACCCTCTGGAGGAATAGTTCGCGAGGCAATTCAACGCGTCCGCATCGATCACTAACGCAGTCTGTCGTTGCTTCACGACTGAAAAAACAAAACGGCGCGTGCGCTCGTCTTCCGCTGACAGTCCTGGTCCCATTGCAATGACGGCGGCCTTCGCAGCTAATTGCGTTACGTGATCGATGGCCTCATCACTAACAGCACCGCGATCAGTTTCAGCAAGCGCAGTCGTCATCACTTCTGGCATCACGCTGGCAGCGACGGCAGTTTGTGCTGAAGCGGGCGTGGCTATAGTGACCAAACCCGCTCCTGCCCGGATCGCCGCATTGCCACAAAGAACCGCCGCGCCCGTATAACCGCGCGAGCCCGCGATCACCAGCGCATGTCCGTGCGTATTCTTGAATGATTCAGGCGTGTAACGTGTGTTGATGAGCCACTCGCGTACATCGTTCTCCTCAGTGATGAAGAGTTTGGGATTCGCACCATCGATTAGGACCGCCGGCGATCCGATGTTTGCAATAACCAGTTTGCCATTCAGGCGCGAAGCGGGTGGCAGAACGTTGGCGGGCTTGGGTGCGGTGAATGTGACCGTTAAATCGGCGTTTACCGCTTCGCCGATGGGTTTCGCCAAATCGGCATTGAGACCTGACGGTAGGTCGACGGAAACAATCAGCGGTCGGCGTTTCGATGATCTCTCTCGAGCCCGTCGCATCATGGCCAGATGCCGCACAACCTGGAGGACAACTCCTTCGAGCGGGCGGCTGAGGCCAGTTCCGAAAAGCGCATCAACAATAACGTCGAAAGTACGGCGTGGTTTCGCCAGCTCTTCCCAGGCCGTCACACTGCCACACTCCACAAAACTCAAAGCTGCGGGGCGATTGTCGGAGCCAGCTTCGAAGCTGGCAAGGCGGCGCACGATTTCGAAATTGGTGCGCGCATCGCCCTTAGCATCGGCGACGATTCCGAACAACACCACGTCAACATGGACACCGGCGCGACAAAGCCCCAGTGCTAGTGCAGCGCCATCGCCGCCGTTGTTTCCAAGTCCGCAAAGTACCTGCGCCTTCTTGCCGGCAAGATTGTCTGTGAAATGGGTGGCGATGGCGTTGAAACAAGCCTCAGCGGCGGCCTGCATCAACAAAAGGGAAGGGGTCTGATAATCACGAGTTGTGAGGCGGTCAATCTCCCGCATCTGCTCGGCTGAAATAACGGGCTGCACGTTTGGATGATAAGGATGGGGCGTTACCGGGTCAATTGGAACAGGCCGCCCGGCTGGTTTTAGGAATAACCAAATAGACGTTCCAAAAACTTAATGACGAGGGAAAAACAACAATGCCCCGCGAACACAAAAATGGCGGCCTTGAGGCCGCCCCCCGCCTTTTGCCGCTGCGCTAACCAGTCCGTTTTTCCAGGATAACCAACTAAATGTTCAATTGACGGGAGTCTCCAGAATTCTCGAGAAAAAGATTTAGCAAAAAACCGGGGAGGTTTTCAACTAACCCCGGGCTCACACCAAAAGGAGGAAAAAAAGCTTATTTACCAGTGGTTTAGCAGGCCTCTCTATGATTGCTGATTACTCCGGCGATTTCCGGCCAGACTGGTGGCTCCCGGCAAGACCATCGTAGGCCGGAACTTCTCGAGGATATCGCAACCCTGTAGAAGGAAAACTTTCCGGCTCTTTGCTTATCGGCTAGCTAGACCCTACTTGCTTAACTTCAACAGACGGGTCAGACGGGAGATGACGGCCTTTGCTTCCGGTATGTCCAAGAGGTAGGCCACGCTAAAATAAGCGCCCCCGTAACCACCGAGTACTATGGCGGCCAGTGGGATTGGCTGCAGCTCGCCGAGTAACAATTTGCAGGCCCAACCAATATCCGCAGCCAAAAGCGCAGCGATCCAGAGTTTGACTACGTAAGACGCCGACAAGCCCGTGCGACCAATCCGCAGGTTCAACGAGCGTCTGAGCAAAGCAAACTCGATCCAGCCCGCGATACCGGCCGAGGCAGTAAGCCCGGCAACTCCCCACTTCGGCTCGATTCCAAGCAGGCGTGGAAGAGGCAGCGCGCAGAGGTAGCCGAGCACTGTTGTTAGTGCTACGCGAACAACCGCATAACGAAGTGGAGTGCGGGTGTCATGCAGCGCATAGTAAGTTGAGGAATAAAGCCGGCCGAGGGTCGAGGCCAGCAATCCCACCGTAGATCCCGCGAGGATACCCCACACAAAAATTGCGGCGTCGTGCTTAAATTGTCCGGTCTGATAAAGGACAGCGGCAATCACATCGCCCAGCGCCAGGAATGCCATCGACGAAGGCACGATAAAAAAAGCTATGCGTCGCAGACCTTCATCCAGGCGATGCCGCAGGACGTCGGCTACTTCCTCGTTGCTACCGATCGCGCGCGACATCGCGGGCAGCTCCGCAGCGGAAACCGACATGCCGAACAGACTGACCGGCAAAGTATAGAGACTTTGCGCGTAGGTTAATGCAACGACCGAGCCTTCGGGCAAAAAACTTGCCAGTATGGCATCGACAAAGGCGCTGATTTGCACCACGCCGCGACTCATAAAGACCGGAAAGAAATTCCTGACTACGGTCTTGACGTGATCGCTCGCGAGGTCGAGCGTGGGCCGGATATGTCGCACCAGTCGCGATACTGTCGGCCACTGCACGCCAAACTGGAGTGCGCTACCGATGACAGAACCCCAGGCGACGTATTCCGCCAGCGGGAATTGGCCCACCCGCCTGCCAAATATCAACAGCGAAGCAATCATCGCGAGATTCCAGGCGACAGGTGCGGTATAAGAAATGAAAAACCGGTGATGGCTGTTGAGCACGCCGAGGCACCAGGCCGAGAGCACCAGCAAGCCTGCGCCAGGGAACAGAATACGCACTAAGCGAATGGTTAACTCGCGGGTCTCGCCTTTGAACCCGGGCGCGATCGCGGAAATGAGATAGGGGGTTGCCAGCACACCCCCAAGTACAATGACAGAAATTGCCAGAGCGAGTAGACCCAGCACGGCATTCGCAACGTGCGTGGCTTTCTCTTCATCATCGCGTGCCAGCAACTTTGCGTAGACAGGGATGAAGGACGCAGATAGCGCTCCTTCGCCGAAAATGTTCTGGAGGAAATTGGGAATGCGGAAGGCGGCACTGAAAGCGTCACCGGCAGCCGAAGTACCAAAGTAGTGAGCGAAAACTCGTTGCCGGATCAAGCCGACAACTCGGCTGATCAAAATGCCGCCGCCAACGAGAAAGGCAGATCGTCCAGTGCTCTTTTCAGTTTTCGCACCCGGAACTACAGGGGGAGCCTCACCGCCTGCAGTACCGACCTGTTCTACAGTTTCGCCGGCGATCGAGCTCGCCTCATCATGAACTACGCCCGGAACCTCAACCGTCTCCTGCTCACCAAATGGAAGAGACGCTTCGTTCGAAAGCCGGTCGTTGGATGGCTCATCACTAGAGGGGCCATCGTTTGAGGGCCCGTCGTTAGGAAGGTCGTTCATCTATATCAGAGATTGTAATCTTTTATCTTCGTGAGCAGGGTCTTATAACTAACGCCCAGTTCTTCTGCCGTCTGCATCTTGTTGCCGCCGTTTGCCGCGAGGGTTTCAAGAATCTTGTGGCGCTCCACGAAGCGCGAGGCGCGCTGGGTTGCTTCAGATAGACTTCCCGTCAGGTCGAACAACTTTAGCGCTTCGGCGTTGTCGACTGGTTCCGTGGCCAGACCGAAATCCTTAGGTTCGAGGATCATTGAGTCGGAGAGAATGCAGGCGCGTTCGATCGCGTTTTCCAGCTCGCGAACATTTCCCGGCCAACTGTGTTCCCGCAGAGCGGCTAACGAGTCGTCACTTAAAGTAGCTTCGCGGCCGCGCAATTCCTTTCCTAGTTGCGCGGCGAAGTGTTTGGCCAGGAGAACTATGTCGCTCTCGCGTTCGCGCAAAGGGGGAATTTCGAGAGGAAAGACGGCCAAACGGAAAAACAGATCGCGTCGAAATTCGCCACTTTCAACCGCTGCCTTCAAATCGCGATTTGTCGCCGCCACAACTCGAACATTAACCGGCACCGGTGCGCGCCCGCCAATGCGGTCCACTACCTTTTCTTCGATTACCCGCAATAGCTTCCCCTGCACAGTCAGCGGCAGTTCACCAATCTCGTCAAGGAAGACCGTACCACTGGAAGCGAGTTCAAACTTTCCTAGTCGCCTATCGCCTGCGCCAGTAAACGCGCCTCGTTCGTGGCCAAATAATTCATTCTCGATGAGCGTCTCCGGGATGGCGGCACAGTTGATGGCCACGAAGGGCTTGTCGCGCCTGGCGGAGAGATGATGGACGGCGCGCGCAAACAGTTCTTTCCCGGTACCTGATTCACCCAGCAACAGAACTGTAGCTTCTGTTTGCGCCACGCGCTGAGTTTCTGAGACAGCCCGCTTTATTGTTTCCGATTCACCGATGATGCGCGGAAAGCCGTAGCGGCGCGACCACTCTTCGCGCAGCAGTATGTTTTCAGTTCTCAATCTCTCCTGCTCAAGCGCTCGCTCGACGAGCAGGAGGAGGTGGTTGGAGTCAACCGGCTTTTGGAGAAAGTCGTGGGCGCCATCCTTCATCGCCTGCACCGCTTCGTCGATCGATCCGAAAGCAGTCATCACAATTACAGGAATGCTTCCATCGGCTGCTCGCGCGGCGCGCAAGACATCAAGGCCTGAGCCATTAGGCATGCGCAGATCGGTGAGCACGAGTCTGTGTGGCCCGCCGGCGATTTCATTCAAAGCAGCGCGCGCGTCGGCGGCTTCGGTCACACTGTAGCCTGCATTCTCCAAAGTCAGCCGCAAAACGCGACGCAAGCTGTCTTTGTCTTCAACGAGGAGAATGTCAGGCATGTGCTCGTGGTTCAGGATCACGACGAATGTTACGAGCAGGAATTGTACAACAGGTGAGCAGGATAGTGGGCAGGGAGCGGAAAGCAGGTAGCGGGTCAGTTTGGAATTAACAAGTCCCAGCGTTTACAGAACCGAGCGCGGTAGCGCCGGATGTTAGCGTCAACGTCATCCTCAGTCTGGCCGGACCACGGCAGCTGTGAACAGATGGTCTTCGGTGATCGAAATCCGATCGGTATTGCGAATACTGCACTATCATCCAGGTCGACTGTAACATCCGGCGCTACCGCGCTTCTTAGAAACTGGCGTGTAAGTCGTTGATTCTATTACAGGCGAAAAGTTTCATTTCGTTATCTGCTTGTCGCAGACGAGCAAAGCTACTCGGTTCTGTATCTTGCGCGGAGACGCGCTCATCCTCGTGTTGTCTCTATCGGCACTACTCTTACCCCGCAAACCGACCCATTACCGGAACGCAGATGGGCAGCAGACAGTCGGCAAATAAGCTGGCCCGAGTAATCCGCAATGAGAGATCAGCACCGCCCGCGAATAGCGGGCGGGCTTTCATGCTAGCGCATGACGTAAGTACAAATCAGATTGTGCGATTAGAATTCGCCAATAGCGGTGACCCGCGGCCCGGTTGAGGAGAGTGCTTTACGCACCCAATCCGAATCATATTTAATCGTCGACGTACCGCTGCCGGCACTGCTGAAGGTAGGCGGGAGAAAGTTTCCGCTGTTTCCAAAGCGCGCAACCATCGCTGCCCCCAGACTGTCGCCATTTCCGCCGCCGTCGCGGAGTAGTTGGCCGCCACCGAGCACGAGGATAAGACCGTCGTAGATTGAGGATCCGTTCATTGTCAGCGTACCAGTGACAACCAAAAGACCGGCGCCGCCGGATAGAGGTAGATCCGTATCACCATCAACGAAGGTCAAAAGTGGATTTGACGGAGTGCCGAAAGTAGTGGGTTGCGAAGCAGTATAAAAATAACGATTTTCATTTTGCGCAGCTTCCCGCATCTGAATGACAAAGGCTCGTGCGGCGTCTGCCGTTTGTAACCAGGTGGGCAAATCCGAGACGTTGATCTTTAGGACACCGGAGGGCGTCCCCTTAATCTGAGAAGCAGGAAGAAGCAGACTATCAATATATGCTTTATCGACAGATCCGGTGACCGCAAATGCAGAAAGATCCGACCCGCCTGCGTTGTCGTGTCCGTCGTAAATATACTGGACGCTGCTGCCGGCATTAAATGTCAATCGGGAATTGTCGTCGGCGCTACGAATCGTAATAGCACTCGGCGTCGTGACGTCGAAAGCGAATCTGCTCAGCAACATGCGCAGTTGCTTTTTGGCATTGCGAGGACCGAAACCCGTAACGTCTGCTATCAACCGATTGGGCTCGGGTGCGGTGATTGTTACCGGGATCGAGGTTGTTCCGTTGCTGAGAACTGCGGTTGCCGTCCGGGTGTATTGCACCCCTTGAAGATTGTTTGCAATCGTTGGAAAAGTGACTGTTATAAAGCTGGCGGTGCTGGTAATAACTCCCGACAGAGTGCAGTTGATTGTAGATGTTACCGGCCAGGGGAGGGTTTGCGTAATAGTGAGCGCGAACGGTTCATTTATAAAAGTGAGGTATGTACCTACGGCGCTGGTGACAGTGAAGCGTCCCAGCGTAGAGGCGCCACTGCCAGTGATGGTTGTTGAAGCCTGAGGATCATACCTGAGAGTAAACCTGGGATTTCCAGATCCAAATGTATGTGGATTATCCGCTGGGAAATTAGTGAAAACACCCGAAGTGGAGAAAGTTACGACTGAGGAGTTGTCGGGATCGCGCAGGGCAGCGTTGAAGGCCATGCCATTACGCGGCGTATAAGAGTTACTGAGTGTTACCCGGTCAGTATAGGTGCTGTTATAGGTCATCCAGCGAGAGAGACGAGGTGTTGCAGTGTCGCCAGTGACATTAGAGGTTGAGACTGTGACAGCTTTGTGAAAGGTAATCTTGTTCGCATCGGCTATTGTCCCGAACGGATCTGAGGCAAACGTTGGATTGGGTGCAACGTTTCCCCGCAGGATATTAAGGACTGATTGTGTGCCGGCCTCCGCGGCGTAGTATGCCTGTATCTCGGCGGCCGAATCGACCGTGTTTGCCGCTGACATTGAAGTGGTCATAATTAGAGCGCCACCTGCCGTCAGGAGCAACAAGCTGACCAACAGCATGGTAATGAGAGCTGCGCCCCGCTCGTCGGCGTAACTTGCCTTTTTGCTTGTAACTTTAGAAATCGCTTCCATTGGTAGATTTACCTCACGTGCCTGATGGCGATCGGATTCAATAATTAACAAGGTCGGAGTTGCGTAGCGCTGCATCAGACACTAACTGCAAGCGCGAAGGTGGCTGGTAGCCATCGGAACCTGGATGGCCCACCGCCGGAAGGGTTACGCAAAGTGAAATGACGACGTATTTGGCATCGCTCTTTTGGGTGACCTCAGTGACAGGGTTACCGGCAGCGTCCACCACGTTGTTGATGTCGCAGAGCGCCGTTGCATAAAAAACTCTGTCAGGATAGTAGCGAAAGGTAAGCGCATCAACTCGGTTTGCAAGCACCATTTCCTGAGCGGCAACGTTAACGTCGAGACGAACGATGTAGCTAAAGCCGCTCTCGGTATAGAGGAGGAATTTTACATCTTCGTCCCTATCCGCTGCGGCATTGCTTGTCGTTTCATTCTCAGATGCATTGAGGTTTGCCCTTACGCGAATCGAACTCAAGCCAGTGTCGGCGCCGACTATTCCGTTATCTGTGAGCCCGTAACCGGAATTGGAAATCTCACGAGTAATAAGATTGAGACCGCGTTGGGCGTCGGCAAGCGCTTCAGTTCTTTGATTCTCTCTTGTACGAACCCTAAAGGAACTGGCAACAAGGGCACTCGCCATGCCCAAAAGCACGAGCGTTATAGTCATTGCAATCACTAACTCGAGGAGTGTAAACCCCTCCGCTCTTGATTGGTTTAGATTTCTTTTATACATGAAAAGCGGCCCTTTTCGAGTCCGATGGTTTCTTACTCGGCCCTATTTTTTGAAATACAGGCCGAGTGCAGGAGTGGAACGTTTGGAGATTATGGTAGCGGGAGTGCTTGCCCATTTGCTGCTGGGAGCTGCTGGTTTGACTTGTACTGTGATTACCTTCAATACAGCGCTGCCTCCGATCGTGGTTACTATGGTGTAAGGATGTCCCGCGCTGGTGAAGGATGCAGTTGACGTTCCGATATTAAGACTGGCGTCAGTAAAGTCGGCGCGGCGCAAACGCTCCATTCGTTGTTGTGCAATTGCGAGGGAGAGCGCGCGATCATTCGCGCCCGAATCATATTTGATTGCAAATACAAAGAGTGAGGCGGCGGCAAGAGACATAACCATCATGACAACAAACGCTATGGCCGTTTCAAGTAAGGTAAAACCACGATCGCCAGTTTTCTTCGCCCCCATTTTTGACCGGACGATTATCCGGCTGCCGGTTTTTAAGTTCATATCAGGCTCCATCTAGTTTATTACTTTTACTATGACCGTTACGGTCGTACAAGAAGTAGTGAAATTTACCGAGAAGGTGCCGCGAGTTCTGTTGTTCGAGGTCACAGAAAAAGTTCTCGAGCCGTTGGCGGTTATGGCTTGAGACTCCGGCGACAGGGTTAGATTGATGGGTCCCGAAGCAGTGATAGTTCCCGAAGTGTTCGAACCGACAACAATACTGCCGCTGGTGCCGGCGCTTTTCCTTATCGTTAATGAGGAAGGATTGACTGTAAGGTTACAGCCCCCAGAGCCGGTGCCAGTGACCGGTGGGCCGGCAGCGCCCGACGTGCTGGTATCACAGTCCAGCGTATTAAGGTGAGTGTTAGTTCCAGTTTTGACGGTGACGGGAGAAATGCCGGCAGTCGTACTAACAGTTGCATAGCTAACGATGGGCAGCACGCCCACATCGCCGTTAACTGTCACGTCACCCGCATCCGAAATGTCGACCCATGACTGCAGCCCGGTAAAGCTCTGAAAGGCAATTGTATTTGTACAGGCCTGAGTGCGTCCGCGCCAATTAAACTGGATGGGGGGTGGCAAGGGTCCTGCGGGTCTTGCAACACCCGGCTCAAGTTGGACGGTGCGAGTGTGAACTGCGGTGGTTCCCCGGCCATCAAAGTCCATTGTGACGTTGTATGAAGTGTTGCTGGTGAAAACTACGCTCGAAGTGCCGTGACGCCGAACTGCGTCGAGTCGTGCCTTCTCAATATAACCAGCCAACTGGCGTACTGAATTCTGAAGGGCTAATGAATCACGCGATTTCCGGATAGTGCTAACAGTAAAGGCCGAAACTATACCGACAATCACTACAACCACTATTAGTTCCAAAACCGAAAATCCACCTTCGGTCCTCCGCCTATCCGCTCCTGCAATTTCCTTACGCATCGCGTTTCTCGCTCCTTCCTGAGTAGCCGACAACAAAGGTCACGGGACCTCGGCGGCATTACTTTCGCAACACTCATGCCAGCGCAAACCCTCAACGAAATCACCAGTTTTGTTAAGCCGGTTACTAAACACGACAAGCAACGCGTCACCTTTAGTAACTACAACGGAAGCGCGCTTCCTATCTTTTGTGGAAAAACGACAAAGGGCCTTCCGGCTCGTAACCCGGGCAATGATCAGCATTTGATTGCGAAACGGGTAGCTTTCGAACTTTAGATTAGAGAGAGATCCTTCTGCTTGGAGACCGGATTGGTTGCGAGCAATGCGTCATCCCTCGCCGCTGCCCTCGCGGGAACCCCGGAAAAGGATCGTCCGCTTGGTGCGAGGTGCCGCACGCCGCGTGCGCAAGCTGGACGGTGAAGCGCCCCGTCGATCTTCATGATCGGCGGGGCGCAATGTTCTGTGCGTGAAGAGGTCTTCAGGGAGAATTACCAGGCGCTTTCAAGTTTCGCTCGAGCTCACCGTTGGTTAATCCAGTCACACTTTCCGTGTCCGCAAGTTTCATGGTTAGCGCCAGCGGTTTGTAATTGAAAGCCTTCGGCCCTCCGCGGCTGTTTTGCACTTGCATCACCAGGAAATCCTGATTTGAGCGAAACCGCAAAACGTTTCCATGCTGATTCATGATGACGAAGAGTAAAGTGCCTCCATTCGCAGTTCTCATTTGTCCGACAAGCGAACTAGCACCTCCGTCAGTTCTAACAAGCGTACCGGTCTTTGCGATCACGCTGCCCTGCCATGCTGGGCCGGTGAAACGATCTTCCAGCGTTCCCGGATCGATTCCTGCCACCGGCATGATGTCGGCAGGAGTTAGCTTGTTGTTCTGAAGTTCGGTGCGTAGTCCTCGGAATATCTTCATCATGGCACGAGGAGTCACGCGGTTTACTCCCAAGCCACTCAAAGAGGCAAATTGAACTTCCTCTGGAGGAATTCCGAGTATGGCAATCAGTTGCCGCATCACTGACTCTTTTCCGCCGAGGCTGTCCCCGATACGTTCTGCCATGAAGTTATTCGAATAGCAGAGCAACACCTTGAGAATGTCAGTAAGTTTGCTCGACTTATGCGTGAGCAATAGTCTGGCTCCGAGCGCAACGGAACCGACGGACACGTAACCCTTTACGGCCACGCCCGGAACCGTCTGCAAGCTCGACTGATCGCCCAGAGCCGTACGTTCGTAAGTCCATGCACTCACGGCCTCGCTGGATCGCAGCGTAGAATCCAACGTGTCGTAAAGCAACTCTCCTGAATTGCGGGCTGACCAATTGAAGTTCATCGTAAATCCAGGCGCAACGATCAGGTCGCCAGTCACAGTGCGAATTCCCAAACTATTCAACTGTTGGGCGATCATTACGGCATGTTCGTGATGAAACGATGGATCATTACCGGTAACGTAGAGGTTTCCCAGAATCTGACCGTTCGCTTTGTCAAACGAGCCGTCCGTCCAAAAGCCTGTTGTGAAACGATAGTTGGGGCCAAAGGTGTGAAGAGCCACAAGAGCCGTTGCAAGTTTGATCGATGAGGCTGGATTAAAGCTCTGATCGGCAGTTTGCGCTGACACGATCTTACCGTCAAGCGTTTCTACCAACACACCCTGAAGGCCATAAACCGGAGGTAACCCGTTGTCAACAGCTGCAGTTTGCGGCGAAGCGACACTGGCAGGCGGCGTGCCTTGTTCCTTTGCTGGCGTCTGAGCAAGGAGCTGCCCCGGCGCCACCAACAACAAAAGTGCGGCAAAGAAAATGTTTAAGAATCTTGCGCTGATTTGCATAACTTGCTGCCCGCTTGTCGCTCAAACGATGAGCGACAAACAATAATAACATGACGGGGGAGAGTCTAACGGAGGAGAGTTTCTTTGATGCCATTTGTCTTAGCCGGGGATGTCGTCAGCAAGAAGCACGCTTTGAGCATTAACGCACATACAAAACGAAGTTCAATTTCGTTGACAATGCAAGAAGCACAAACCTAGAATCTGAGCATTGACAATCCAGTGAGACCTAATCGCAAGCCGGTTCTTGTTGAAGACATACGTGCTACACACAAGGCGCGACGGAAAGAGATTCGCGCGCGGCTCGATCAATTTCGGGAAGTGTGGCGCAATGGTTCTGATGCCCGACTCTGGGAAGAACTAGTCTTCTGTATCTTTACGGCCGGTGCGTCAGCGCGCATGGGTGTTCGTGCCGTAGAAGCAATCAGACCGCTTCTAATGGACGGCACGCGCCAGGATATGACGCAGGCGTTGAGGAATGCCGGAGCACACCGGTTTCCAGTTGAGCGGCCAGGCTATATCGTTGTTACGCGAAGCTATTTGCGTGAGCATTGCGACCTGGCGTTGCGCGAGCAACTGCAGAGTTTTGCAGATTCAATCGAGCGTCGCGACTGGCTGGCCCGCGAAAAGCGGATCAAAGGCCTGGGATACAAAGAGTCCAGTCATTTCCTGCGAAACATCGGACTAATGGGTCATGCCATTCTCGATAAGCACGTAATGAGTTGTCTTGCTGATCTTGGAGTGGTTGAATCACCAAAGCCGCCGTCGACCCGAGCGCGTTATCTGGAAACCGAAGAAAGACTACGATCGTTTGCGCGCGAAATCCGGGTTGACTTTGACGAACTTGATTTGGTTCTCTGGTCAATGAAAACAGGCGAAGTCTTGAAGTAGTAAACTGTTGCTCCCCATTATTTGTTTTGGATAGATTGAAATATCCCCTACGCGAAAAGACAAAAGCGATGCAAACTCTTAACGCGAAACGGTGGCTCCCCCCATTGGCAGTAAAACTCCTGGCCGGTCTTGTGATCTGTCTGGCGCTGTCGGCGTCGGCTCTCGCAGCAACCGGTGGCGATGGAAAAGCTCGGAAGCGTGCGAACGAGGCCCTTCGCAGCGGAGATTACGAGACCGCGGAAAAACAATTTCGCGAGGCCCTGGCGAAAGACGCTCATGATAATGAAGCCCGACTGGGTTTGAGTTTTGCGCTGCTGAAGCAAAGGAAACTTCAGGACGCTTACGACCATGCGGCGAGGGTGATACTCGCTGAACCGCTGTCTTCGCGCGCTCACGCTTTACTGGGAACTGCAATTCTAGCCACTGGTGACTTTCGCAACTCAATTGAAGAGTTTCGTACAGCTTTAAGCATCCAGGACAACGAGGCGCTGGCGGTTGCGGGACTGGCAATGGTTGATTTCTACGAGAATCGTCTTGACCTGGCGATCAGAGGATTACGTCGCGCGGTCAGCCTCGATTCTGCGGAGCCTGATTACATCTTCAACCTGGGACAGGCTGCGGCACGCAGTGAACGGTATAGAGAGGCGGCCGATTGCTACGAGAGGTTTTTATCGATTGCGCCCAAGACTGATGCCGATCGCCGTGACCGCATTCGCGGACTAATCGATTTCCTGCGATATCTGGGACGGCAGGGTTCGCTCTACGTACTTGCGGGCGACAACAAGACGACCATGCCATTCGAATCGATCGATAACCGCCCGGTTCTCAAGGTACGGGTGAATAACAACAAGGATGTGTTGCGCTTCGTGCTCGACACTGGATCGGGAATGTCAGTTATCTCGAAAGAAACAGCTAAGAAGTTAGGGCTGCGCGAAGTCGCACGCGGCGGATTGGCGCGCGCCGTTGGCGGTGGCGGCAGGTTTGAAATCGTTTATGGCTTTTTGAACTCCCTGGATATCGGAGGCGTGAGAGTCGAGAGTGTGCCGGTTTACATCCGCCATTTCTTCGACGACAAAACTCCCATTGATGGTTACCTCGGCCTTTCCGTTATTTCCAAATTCATTGCTTCGGTGGACTACGGTGACAGCATTTTCATGCTCCGCCGTCCCTCGGAATCCTTCAGCAAAGATCTCTGGGGCATCAGGATTTCAAGAAACGAAGTTCAGCCGATGGCCCCGGGTGTTGTGGAGATACCGCTGCGCACCACATCAAGCGGATTTCTCAGTGGCGAAGTTCATCTTGAAGGCGTTCAGAGACCTCTGAACTTCATCATCGACACCGGGGCCAGCGTTTCGGTGGTTTCAGAGAGACTGGCAGGCGAGGAAGAACTCAACAATTATCTTGAGCCAACCAGGCTGCGCATTTATGGTGCGGCTGGTATCGCTGATGATGTTAAGAGTCTACTATTGCCAAAGGTCATGCTGGGCACCTTTACCCGCGAGCGGATTAGCGCCGCGGTTTTGGATCTGGAGCCGGTGAATGAAACCGCCGGCTTTACGCAAAATGGAATTCTGGGCGGAAACTATCTACGTCACTTCCGCGTCTCCTTTGATTTTCAACGAGGGTTGATTCGGTTGGAGCCGCTCAGTAAGAAGGCAAAAGGCAGCGATGGTGTCCGGCCGGAAGAGCACCTGGAAATGAACGAGCATCTAGATCAATGAAGCAGAGTCTTTACCTGGAAACGTCGGTAATTGGCGCGTATCTTGATAACGGCGAGCCTTTTCGTCGTGACCTGACGATTCGCTGGTGGGAGCACGAAATGCCCGACTATCGCGCGGTAATCTCGCCGCTGGTTAATCGTGAACTGGAGCGCCTCAGCGAGCCGCATCGTTCATCATATTTGAACTTGACCTCGACCCTTGAGCAGGTGGAGCTCACTGAAGAAGCAGCAATACTGGCGGACGGCTATATCTCGCGCGGTATATTCCACCGCAAATATATTGCCGATGCTTTACACGTAGCGATTGCCTCCTGTCATAAGATCGATTACCTGGTAACCTGGAATTTTGGCCACCTGGCTAACGTTCGCCGGCAAGCGCGGATTCGGCTTTTCAATACCGCCGCAGGTTTTTATGTCCCGATGATTGTGACACCCGAGTTTCTCGTTTCCGAAGCGACCGAAAAGGTAAATTGAGTTTCCCTGACAGCTGACATCTTAATCTGAGATCGAAAATCACTTATGTACCGACGTCCAAAATTCCTGGAAGTGTTGCATGCTATTCGCGAGCAGATGTCTCGCGAAGTAGATTACGACGTCGATCTTTTTGCCGAGATGGTTCGCTCGGGTACAAGACCTACACACGGGCCGGAAAGAATCATTCGCGGAATTCGAACACGCGCGTTGCCTGACGAAGTGGAAGCGGATCTGAAGACTGCACAGGAGGCACCGAAGAAACGCGCGGGTAAGTCGCGATAGTTGCCCGGACGCGCAAGACAGTGTCAGACAAGAATTGTTCCTGCTCTTACGAAACAATCATGAACCCAACCTTTGAAACAATTGGCTTGGAGGTGCCGAGCGAGAAAGCCTTCAATTATCTCGCCGAACGCGCGGGTGATCAGGGCGAAGCCACGCAGCTTAATCGTCGCGGCGCGGTACTCCATGGGCGTTGCTGGAAACTGGGCGAAGGACTTGAAGTTTGGACTGTTCTCTACGAATCGGGAAGTGGAGACGTTTTCTATGCCGATTGCCGGCCCGGGTTCCGAGCTCGTTACATTCAAACGATTAGTCCCTGGGCCTTGACCGAGTATGACGAGGAAGGCGAGGCCGTCGTTCACGGCTACCGGGAGGGCACCGATTGCGAAGTACTGTTTGAACTGCAGAACCTGACAGAGGTCGGGCCACGAGGCTTCAGAGCGCAGGAGCTTCACGTCGGGCTTTGCGGGTTGGCATATCGCGCCCGCGTGCGCCAGGCGCCAACGAAAACGAGATGGATGCCTTTGGATAAGACCGCACCATCGCGTGCCGCTCATGAAAACGACTGGAGCCTTTCGGGTCGCGTGATTGCCTTCAAGCCGCTTAAGAATCCGCTTTCCGGAAGCGATTTGTATTGGATACATCTTGACCTCGAGAGAATGAATCTTGAAATCCTGGTCAATCAGCGCGCACTCCGCGGCGATACACTGGCACCAGGTGTCACACTCGACGCGGAGATCTGGTTGCAGGGCCACGTACTTGATGAGCTGGCGCTTAGTTCCCGTTACGAAGGAGTGGATAGCTCATGTTCCACCGCAAACTTCTGGGCTCAACTGAAGCGAAAAAACTGATCGAACCGGCGAGCGAACGGCAAAGGGTAAAAAAGCAAAGGGTAAAAGGGTAAAGTGCAAAGGGTAACGAGCGAAAGTCTTGTCTTAACCTTGACCCGTTCTTCTTTACCTTGCTTTGTTCAGTTGACAATCCACTTCAATGAGACGCCTTCTTGTCGTTAGCTTCATTGTCCTCACAATTCTTATCGTTTTCTATTTCTTCAACCAGTATTGGACTCATCGCTACAATGGCTTGATTGCCAGACAAGCAGGCGTTTATCGTCTCGATCCGGATCTGGTGTGGAGCATCATTTACGAGGAGACCTACTTCAGTCCGTGGAAAAGTGGTAAGGACGGCGAGATTGGATTGATGCAAATCACGCCTGCGGTTGCGCGGCAGTGGGCGACCGAAACGGGCATGCGCGAGTTGGAGCGTCAGATGGCCCAGAATCCGGCGATCCAGCTGCGCGACCCCGAGCGAAATATCCAAATTGGCTGTTGGTATCTCGAGAAAATCTATGAGCAGTATCGAGATGTTCCGGATCCGGAGGCGCGCGTGATTGCCGCATATAACGCCGGGCCCAGCCGAGCGGCGGAGTGGAACAAAGTTCCGGATGGGGCCACGCAATTGTCGGCCGAGGAGTTCATTAACAAAATCGATATACCCTCAACGCGCGCTTACGTAATCTCGATACTCCAGCGATACCGCAAACTAAAAGGCCCGATGCAAACTACCACAACTCCCGCGAGCTCTCTTTCGCCCGCAAAAGCACGTTGAATCTCCAACTGAGACTACAAACCAGGGACGGCTATTATGATTACTACTTCGCTAAACATCGTGATCGCGGCAAAGCTGGCGTTGGCCATTGTGTGCGGCGGCGCGATCGGCTTCGAAAGAGAGTTAAGCCGTAAAGCCGCCGGGCTCAGAACCAATGTTCTGATCTGTATGGGCTCGGCCCTGTTTATGATCGTGTCGCGCCACATCGGCGGAGGCGCTCCTTATACTGATCCGGCGCGCCTGGTTGCTCAGGTCGTAACGGGCGTAGGTTTTATCGGCGCGGGAGTGATTCTACAAGCGCGCGGGTCGATCACGGGGCTGACAACGGCGGCAACTATCTTTGTTGTAGCCGCCGTCGGCATCGCGATCGGCGAAGGAATGTTTGGGGCGGCATTATTATCGACGACACTCATCATTATTGTGCTGGTGGCGTTGCGAAGAGTTGAGCGGTTTGTAATTAGGCGGCAGCGCATGTTTCATTACTCATTGAAGACACGTGATCCCGCTCAATTTCTGGAGAACCTGCTTGATCTCCTGGAGCGACAGAATCTGCAACTTGAAGACTTCGATGTGGACAGCAATCCTGATGGCGAACACGTGGTACGTGTAAGCGTGGTCACGTCCATCGAGGGCAACCGCCAGCTACTTTCTGAGCTTCCGCAACTTGGCTCGGACCTGATGACATCAACTCATGAGAGAGGCGACTGACTACGGTCAAACCTAATCGCTAAACTTTTCCCGTGCTGTACAGGCAATGATCACACTCTATTGCGCGCGCTGGGTTTTACCTGTCTCATCGACTGCAGTTGCCGATGGCGCCATAGCCGTTGCCGGCGAAAAGATCGTCGCTGTCGGCGATCGCGCCTCGCTGGTCACAGATTTTCCCCAGGCGAGAGTGCGCGATTTTGGCGAGTCTGCAATTATCCCCGGTTTAGTTAACGCCCATTCCCACCTGGAACTAACGGCGATGCGGGGCTTCCTCGAAGAAGAAGAGGCTAACTTTTTCGCATGGTTGAAGAAACTGACGATCGCTCGACTTCAACGAATGAGCGCCGATGACCTCAACGTTTCTGCTGCCTGGGGGGCATGCGAAGCGGCGCGAGCTGGTGTGACTTGCGTTGCGGATGCGAGCGATTCAGCATTTGAATCCATGAATGCACTTCGTGACGTAGGACTGCGAGGCGTCGTATTCCAGGAATCGTTTGGCCCGGATCCGCGACTGGCAAAAGAGAACTTTGAAAAACTCAGGGAAAAAATTGCGCGACTACGAGAACGTGAGACGTCACTGGTTAAGTGCGGTGTGTCGCCACATGCGCCTTACACAGTATGCACGCCGCAGCTGGAAATGATAGCCGAATATTCCATAAGCGAGAGTCTGCCGTTAATGATGCATGCGGCTGAAACTGCTATGGAAGTTTCGCTGATGCGCGAAGGTCGAGGTATTTTTGCCGAGGGACTTAAGGAGAGGGGATTCGACTGGCGCACGCCCGGCGTTTCGACAATTCAGTATCTGAACAACCATGGCGTGCTGCAAACCCACCCGCTGCTGGCGCACTGTATTTACGTCGATGAGGCGGATTTGGACATAATGAAACAAACTGACACGCGAGTGGCGCATTGTCCCAAGTCGAACGCAAAGCTTGGCCATGGTCATGCACCGTTTATGAAGATGATCAATAAGCGAATTGTTGTTGGGCTAGGGTCCGACTCAGTTGTCAGCAACAACGTTTGCGATTTACTGGAAGAGTTGCGTTTCGCGCTCTTGCTGGCTCGCGCAAACAGAGATTCAGACCAGGGAAACCGGTTCTTGAGCGGTACTGAGATCCTTCAAACTGCGATCCTCGGTGGGGCGCGGGCGCTTGGCTTGGACGAGCAAATCGGCGAGCTGAAAGTAGGCTTGCAGGCGGACTTTGCTGTTGTTGCGTTGGATGGCCCTCATCAAATTCCATCATACGACCCTGTTAGTACATTGATCTTCGCATCCTCTGGTCGTGATGTGCGCCTAACGGTGGTAGCGGGAAGGGAAGTCTATCGGGATGGGCATATCACGACAGTTGATGAAGATCGTTTGCGCGCTCGGTTGGAAGAGATTGCTGAAAAACTCCCAAGCTAGGAATGGGCTCCATCAGTCGCAATCGGAAGGCTGCGCCATCTGATGTGCGGAAGGGCTTTTTGCCCTTCCGGAAGCCGTTAAATGACATTGAGGCTATGCCTCCCCCTCGGAACAGAGAGAGGCGTAGCCTCAGGAGTGTTGCACCCTCATGGAAAGGCGAAGCCTTTCCGCACATCAGGCGGCAGAGCCGCGACTAGCCTGCGAGGGACGCAGCGATCGCTTCGTCGAAAATCTCCAGCGCCACGTCGACGTTTTCTTTAGTGAGTATCAGTGGAGGCGACCAACGAATCGTGTTGGCCCCGGCGCCAAGAATGATCAATCCGCGCTGGAAGCAGGCAACTTCAACCCGGTCCCGCAGCTCAGGCGACGGTTTGTTTGAAGCGCGGTCCTCCACAAATTCCACGCCAATCATCATCCCCATTCCACGCACGTCGCCAATGCAGTCATACTTCTTTTGCAGTTGTTCGAGGCCAGCTTTCAGGTAGGCGCCAACCACGGCACTGTTTTGGACTAATCCACCTTCAAGCAATTCAATCGTTTTCAGGGCTGCCGCAATACAGACAGGATTGCCACCGAACGTCGACGCGTGCGCGCCAGGCTTCCAATTCATCAGATCGGCGCGAGCAACGCAGACGCCGATGGGCAAACCCGAACCGATGCCCTTGGCAATACACACGATGTCTGCCTGCACATCGTAATGTTCGCAGGCAAACATCTTTCCGGTGCGGCCCATTCCCGACTGTACTTCATCAACGATCAGTAGAATGCCATGCTGATCGCAGATGCGGCGCAAGCCCTGCAGAAAATTCTTCGGCGCGGGCACATAGCCACCTTCGCCCTGCACTGCTTCCACCACGATGGCAGCAACTTCTTCTGGAGGTGTGGTAGTTTTGAACAACCGCTCCTCGATCCAATTTAGCGCACCCTGTGCCGCACCACCGTCGCCGCAGTCTTCATCGCGGAAAGGATTGCGAAACTCGTTTGGATACGGCACGTGCACCACGTCAAGCACCTGGCGTTTAAAACCGCCGCGCTGGGCGACTCTTGACGAGGTTAGCGCAAGTGAACCCAGTGTGCGGCCGTGGAAACTGTTGAAGAACGCAATGAACTTTTCGCGCCCGGTCGCGTGTATTGCGAGTTTCAAAGCGGTTTCGACAGCCTCAGTGCCACTGTTTGCAAAGTGAGTTCGCGTTGGGGACGGCACCGGTACTATCTCATCAAGCTTTTTCGCCAGTGCCGGCATATGGCGATAGTAATAATCGGTGCCGCACATGTGAATGAGTTGCTCAGCCTGCTCCTGAATCGCGCGCACGACTTCGGGATGACAGTGGCCAGTCGAACACACGGCGACTCCGGCGTTGCAATCGAGGAAGGTGTTGCCGTCAACATCCTCCACCCAAACACCCTGAGCGCGCTCTGCAACAAGCTTGAACGAAGGTCGTGGATAGGAAGGTGTAACAAACTGTGCATCCGCTGCAATTATTTCACTGCCCTTTGGACCGGGCAGGGCGGTCTTGATTTCGGGACGCTTTGGTGGTGCCATAGTTCCGGTGGACATTGGTGCCTCTCTTTCTAAAAACGGCCTGCAGGAAAACGGGCCTGCTGGGAACAAGTGAGCTCGACCCAGGATCAAGCCTCTTCGTCAATCAAGTGGCGAAAGTTAAGAAAGGGAGTCTGCTAGTCGGCGAAAAGGTTACAGCGGCTATCGAGGGGGCGGTAATGTAAAGTTTGCTTGTCTCGCATGGCTCAAACTGGTGCTAGGGGCGGCAGCGGGGGTTATTGATTACTACCTTTAATAAAGTCCTTGGATATTACCACGTGGTCGGGGGCAGTTTCCAACCCACGCTCAGTCTAATGCCTGATTTGGCCCTCTAACTGTGAGATTCTGCGACGGTTTCAGCAGCTTTCAAGGTATTGGAGCAGAATAATTAGCAACTCGCTCCGGCTAGTTCAAGGCCCTCTTCAGATTCTCGTACGAACGACTCTCGAATTATTTCTTTCGGGGGAGGAGCGGGCCACAGGAAAAGTCTCCGTCCCAAAGGATGAATCAGTACCCGAGAACGAAAGTACTTTTCGTGTTCCCACTCCACCTCGGCCATAGTCAGCAGGCAATCGATGAAAGCTTCGCGGCCACAATCGCGCGCGTAACGGGCGGCAGTTTCATATTCCGAAACATTCCGGCTCTCTAGCCGGCCCGCTCCATACATTGGGGCCAGCCAACCCAGCACGTGACAGAGCACACCGAGCACACGTCCGATAACAAGAGCACGAATCTCACGCCGCCTGCTCGGGTGTGCGCCCAGACTTTCAAGCATTTCTCCCACGAGGTCGCGATGATGCCACTCCTCGTCTTCGATTTGTCTAATTCGAATGCGTTCGTCCTCGCGGACGACGGAATGCCAGTGGCCTCGATAGGCGTAAGCCGCTGCTCGCTCGGCCGAATAGGCGAGCTGTAATAGAGCAATAAGATTCTGGGGGCTGTTGTCTTTCGTCATGAGCCGCTGGTTTATGGAGCCACGAACTTGTATGTGATTACTCCGGTCACCTTAACAGGCTCTCCGCTCAGCTTGGTGGGTGAAAACTTGGCGCTGCGCGCCGCTGAAACAGATGTCGCCTGCAAAAGAGGATGGCCGGACACAGCATGCGCGTCTACTACGTTGCCGTTCTCGTCAATCAGTACCTGAACCACAACGGTACCGGCGGCCTTCGCAGCCTTGGCGAGGGGCGGGTACGGCGGCTGAGGCAGGCTGATTGCTTTTCCGTTCAACACGCCGCCTGAAATTGGCGCCCGCCGGGTCGGGCTATTGCTGGGAGACGCGCTTTGGATCTGATCCTTTTCAGGCAGAGGAGGAGGTGGCGGTCCCGACTCCCGAAGTAACTCACCTGGCGCGGGCTGGTCAAGGTTTCCAGTCGCTTCCTTTTCCGCTCCGCCTAGGTCATCGATCTTCCAGGCGGGCCCTTCTTTACTTAGATCAAATATGAACTTGATCGAGTCGGTTCCCGTTTCGTTCTTATAGAAAAAGGAAATTCGTTTACCTTCAGGTATTGAAGTTTCCTGAATGTCTACCATGCGGTAACTTCCACCCGCGGCAGCCGCTCTTTGGGCCATCTCTGCAAAGCTCTGGTTGGTTGATCTAATCTTCTCGAGACCGGTTTTCTGAATGGCTTTACTCGAAAAGAGCTTCGTCATGGTATCGACGTCGCCTTTTTGCGCCGCCGCCAAGAAGGCCTTCACTGTAGCAGTCGGGCTCCAAATCAAACTGCATCCTGCCAGAAAAAACAGCGCCATCAGAGAAAAAATTTTCGCTTTCATCCCTCTCTCCTGTTTTAAGTAACAATACTTTGCGCTTCGTCTTTCACGCAGCAATTGCACGTCTCCGTTTGAGTTTCTTGACACTCTCTCGCAGAGGGCTATACACTCGCGGTCTTTCAAATCCTAGCATTCTTAACTAAAAATTGCGCAGGGCTGGACGTTGCTGATCTGGCCATCTCTGACTTGCGAAAGGATCAAAAAACACATGGGTGCGCGAAATAAGATAACGGTGGTTGGCGCCGGCAATGTGGGCGCAACTGCCGCCCACTGGCTGGCCGCGAAAGAACTTGGGGATATTGTGCTTGTCGACATCGTGGAAGGCGTGCCTCAAGGCAAGGCTCTGGATCTGGCCCAGGCGGCGCCTATTGAAGGTTTCGATGTTAAGCTGACCGGACTTAATACTTATGACGGAACAGAAAACTCGGATGTAGTAATCATCACGGCCGGATTGCCCCGCAAGCCGGGGATGAGCCGGGACGATCTGCTGAAGACCAACGCCGAGATCGTTGCGAAAGTTGTCGATGAAGTCGTAAGCCGTTCGCCCGAGTCAATTCTAATCATTGTCTCTAACCCACTGGATGCGATGTGCCAGGTCGCGTTTCGCCGCTCAGGTTTTCCCAAGCATCGCGTGATCGGCATGGCAGGCGTCCTCGATTCGGCGCGCATGCGCTGCTTTCTCGCAGAAGCGCTTGATGTATCGGTTGAAAATGTGACGGCGTTTGTACTCGGCGGCCATGGCGATACGATGGTACCGCTACCGCGCTTCTCAACCTGCGCCGGCATTCCTATTCCGGAATTGCTGCCGAAGGATCAGATCGATGCCATCGTGAAACGCACCGCGAATGGCGGCGCTGAGATCGTTTCCTTGCTGAAGACAGGCTCCGCTTACTATGCGCCGTCTGCTGCCGCAGTGGAGATGACGGAATCAATTTTGAAGGACAAGAAAAAGATTCTGCCGTGCGCTGCCTATCTCGAAGGTGAGTATGGCATCAACGGGCTCTACGTGGGCGTACCGTGTAAACTCGGGGCGCGTGGTCTCGAGCAGATCATCGAGATCAACCTGTTAGCCGAGGAGCGCATCGCGCTACAGAAAAGCGCAGCCGCAGTGCAGGAACTGATCGACGTTTTAGGAATTTGATTTGGAGCAGCCTGAAGGGCTGCCAGAGAGTAGCCGGTGGTCTGAGCATGGCGCAGATCACCGGAATGGAAGCCACTTGGCACCTGAAAAGGTGGGGAGAATCGTTGCTTTTCTCGCATTCTTGCAGGATTGCTTTTGCTTAGCCGCGGTTTTCCGGAGGTCTTTGCCATGTGCATGGCCTTACCTCATCGGGACTTAGATTAAAGTGTTGACTCAATTGTCCTTGCAAATTAAGATGATTTAGCAGTCGCCCCGACTGTCCTCATTTGGTGGCCCATCCGCAAATACGCATCCCGCTCCGAGAGTCTTTTGATTGCCACTCTGGCAAACACAAATGCTAGCTGCCAGTAAGAATTAGAGCGCACCTTTTGCCCACCGAGTTTGCTGTCTCGCGCTAGCTGATACACGAGTTGACCGGCCATCACAATTATCACTTCGACTAACCATTGAGGAGAAGCATGATGAGCGCTCAAGTTGAGACATGGCGTGTAAGCACCAGCGAGGGTGTTTTTGAGACGGATCTTGAAACCCTCAAACAGTGGATTGCTGAAGGTTGTGTGTTACCCACCGATAAGGTAAGCAAGGGCGCACTCAACTGGATCGAAGCTGGTCGCGCGCCGATGCTTCGTTTGGTCTTCGCCGGCGAGCCCCCGGCCGCCAGCCCCGCCCCAACAATCGCAGCCGCCGTTAATTCATCGTTAGCAACAGATACTCCCTCCAGCAACGATTCCGTTCAGACGGCAGTGATGCCTCCCCACTCAGTAGCCGCTGCTTCATCAGCGCACGTTTGTCACAACCATCCGCAAATCGCCAGCAAACATATTTGCCGGGCGTGTGGTAATGCATTTTGTGATGAATGTCCAAGATTCGTTGGCACCAGCAAGATTCCGCTTTGCCCGCTGTGTGGCGATCTTTGTTCGCCCGTCGAAAAGCTACAACACCAGGCGGCACGTCGTGAACTGCAAAGCTCTGGTTTCGGTTTTGCAGACTTTGGGCGCGCGCTTCGTTACCCGTTGCAACACAAGATTGCGCTGCTGTTTGGCGCAGGACTCTATGGCTTTCTGCTCCTCGCCGGATTCCGCGGACGCCTGGTTGCTTCCGTGATCATGTTTGGCTGCATCTCTCACGTGATCAGTCAGGTTGCCTGGGGCCGGATGAATCGTAGTTTCATGCCAGATTTTAGTGCGTTTTCAATGTGGGATGATGTGGCTGTACCGATCGGTCTAGGTATCGGAATTACTATTGTTTCGTGGGGGCCGACTATCGTGCTGGCCTTTGCCCTGCTGTTCGGGGTTTTCAGCGGAGCAGCACCATCCGAGTCGCCGCTTGTGCAAGAGCCCAACGATCAGAAAGAGGCTCCCATAGATCAAGAAGCGCTCGCGGTCCTGGTCGATCCGAATGCCGATCCTAAGCAGCAGGAAGAGGCGAGCAAGAAGCTCGACCAACTTCGTCCCGGCTTCCAGATTAGTCAGGAGGCCGAAAGATCGAAGAAGCAACTGAACGACCCGGCCGCCGACCTGCGTTTCCTCACTAGTTATTTTCCGGCTTCGATTCTGTTCGTGGTGCTTCTGCTGCTCAGTCTATGCTGGGGCGTCTTCTATTACCCAATGGCCCTGGCCGTCGCTGGATATACTCAAAGTATCGGTTCAGTCATCAATCCGATGGTGGGGCTCGATACGATTCGTCGTATGGGTGTGACTTACTTCAAAGCCTTTGGGATGGTCCTCATAATTCAACTGGTGGGCTTAATTCTGGCCGTAGTCGTCGCTGAAATTACAGCACCATTCGCGCTGCCGTTTTTTGGCAATCTTCCGGCAATGTTCATTGATGGCTCCCTGACCTTCTACTTGAATCTTGTGGTTGCCTGCGTGCTCGGACTCTCGCTCTTTAAATGTGCCGATCGCCTTGGTATAGAGGTTAACTAATCCTCGATCCCGACTGTGTCTTCGATCCTAACTGTTGACAGGAAAGTTCAGCGGAAGTAATCTGCCCTGCGGTTACGTATTGGTTATTGGTCCTTACAGCTTCGGACCGGGTTTCCTCTGGCGCGAATCTCATTCGCAGCTGCTCAACGATCACCTGGCTGAAGCAACGACCTTCCTTTAACGCTCTGAAGTCCCAGCATCTCGAAAGGAGAGACACTCAATGCCCTCAAAAGGACTTGCTCTTACAATTGGATTAAATTCAGTTAACCCTGCCCACTACGGTGGTTGGTCAGGAGATCTGGTGGCCTGCGAGGCGGACGCCCTCGACATGACCTCAATTGCAAAAAAAAAGGGATTCAAGGTTACGACGCTGTTGACGAAGGCGGGCACGCGCGAGAGGGTTGCTAAAGAAATCAAGAGCGCCGCCACGAGTCTAAAGTCTGGTGATATCTTCCTGCTTACTTATTCGGGACATGGCGGGCAGCTTCCTGACCTGAATGGTGATGAAGTGGATGCGCAGGATGAGACCTGGTGCCTGTATGACGGCGAGCAAGTCGACGATGAGCTATACGTCTTGCTGGGCAAATTCGCAAAAGGAGTCAGAATTCTCATCTTCTCTGATAGTTGCCACAGCGGCACCGTAACGAAACAGGCTTACACTCGAAACATGCACGTTACCCGCAGCGCCCTTACTGGTTCGGAGGTGGTGCGCTTCAGGAACATGCCTCCGGATGCGGCCCTTCGAACTTACCGGCTAAACCAAAAGTTCTACGATAAGATTCTGACAGATCCTTCGCTGAAGGCTGCAGAGAGTAAAATTGCCGCCTCGGCACTCTTGATCTCCGGTTGTCAGGATAATCAACTGTCGCAGGATGGCCAGTTCAATGGACTGTTTACCGGGACCTTCTTGCGGGTATGGAAAAGTGGACTCTTTTTGGGTGACTACAGGCGCCTACACAGAAAAATTGTGGACCGAATGCCTCCGGACCAAACTCCAAACTACTACTTCATCGGCGCCGCCAATGCCAAGTTTGAAGGGGAAAGGCCTTTCCGGATTTGAGACAGCCAGCGAGACCCTTCGAATCGAAACGGCGTAGCCGGACTTGGCTACGCCGTTTCTTGGGTTACGACCTTACCTGTTACTTGGGGAAGCTAATGCTATGGCCATCACCGACTGGTGTGGTCGGATCGGCATTGTCGCTCTCGCCCATTTGATTGTCGAAGACAACCTCTCCGGTTTTGTCGTTCCAGATTTTGATCCGGAATTTATCAACGCCACCACCCTTGGGCGCCTGACCATCAATAACCGTCAGGATGTATTTGTACCCAGCTTCATTATTGACCTTGCCGAACCCCTTAAACTGAGTTCTGGTCCCTGAAAGTGCCCTGTAGTCGTAATTCAGAGCGTTGAATTCAAGGTTCCCCAGAATGAGGTTGATTAAGTTCTCACCTCTGGGCCTTCTGGCGGTCTTGGCTTTGAAACCAAAGTCAAAGTTGACCATCCCCGTGACTAGCGGGTTCACCGTAAGAACCGCGTTCATCGCGGAAGTTCCTCCAGCCGCTTTGAGATTGAGGGCGTTGCCCGAAGCATTAACAACGGCCCATGCGCCCTTCATGCTCCTGGGTACTAACACGGTACTTGTCCTGGTGGTCACATTGGTTGACGCATCAGTGCAGGTAGTGGTTATCGTGTAGATACGCCCGTTCCCAGTGCCGGAGCGTTCGGCTCGTAACCTCACGTGGTGCGCGTCCACAATTTGCCAGTCAGGCGAAAGATCGCCGTCACCGAGACCATTGATAGGCTCGTTACTGGCAACCGTGAGTACACAGTTGAGACCGGGACAGTTATCGGTCGCGGTGTAGTTGACCGTTACGTCGACCATTCGGTGATCCGGTGGCCAAAGCGTATTCGGGTTGGTAGTTGGACTGCTGACGACAGGAGACTCGGTGTCGTTTACAGTCACAGTAAACGTACACGTCGCTGTAGTGCCGTCAAGCCTTGTATCAGTTAGCGTGACCGTGGTCGTGCCCACCGGGAAGAATCCGCCGGAAGGATGATCGGACGTAACCACGCCGCCGCAGCTACCAGTTTCGCCAGGCATGGCATAGGTCACAACTGCGCCGCATTGTCCCGCGTCGTTGGAGACACTGATGTTAGCCGGGCACGATAGAACGCAGGCACCGCCGCAACAAATGCGGGTACTGGCGTAGACTGAAATTGTGTCTACGCGCATGCCGCCGCCCGTTGGATTAGTGCCGGTGTCGTAGGCTGTGCGCCACCTTAATTGGGCATTCTGCCCGTAAGTACTCGGTGGCAGGTTAATGGTGGTGGTTATAAAGCCACCCGAGTTTCCTGTCCAGGCTGCGCGTCCGGTGAGCACGCTATCTGTTACACCGATGGCGCCGTTATAGCCGCCTTCGACAAAACTACCGCCGGCGGCGACGATGTCGGCAAACGGCGCGCCATTCACGCTGATCTCCAGCACTCCACCATCAAAACCGGGTTCGGTGTTGTAGCTGTTCCTGAATGTCAGCCTGACTGCAGGATTAGTGCCTGATACGGGCGCGGTCGGAATAGCCATGATTGGCGATGTCAAACTGTTGTCCCCGGGAGTTGCCACACCGCCGCCGAAAGCTGAATTAGGAGGCGTATCGTTGATCGTGGATGTAACCCACAAGGGAGCGGCACCCGTTTGTGCTGTAGTCCAACCCGCCGGAAGTGCCGGGGCAACAACTCCGTCAAAGTTCTCCGTGAAAGTCGGAGCGGAATTGACAAGCAGTCCGAGCGTAAACGTAATGCTCACGTTCCCGAGATCCAGGTCACCGTCCTGAAGATGGAAGGTTAAGGTGATGGTGCCGCCACAGGTGCCGTTATTTGAAAAATGGAATTCACCCGTGCTGGTCGCGCCGGCGGCGACCACGCCGTAGGTTTCCGGGCCACTTGGGAAAGTGACACCGCCTGTAGCGAGCAGAGTCACAACGAGATTTTCGGTGGGCCCGGGGCCTATGTTGGTGACGCTGAAGTTCATGGTCACATCTTCGCCGGGATCGATCACGCCGTTGCCCGGCGAGCAACCTTCAGCCGTGATGGCAGTGCCGCCGTTACGAAGCACGGGCAATTGCCGTCCGGGAATGCCGATCTCCCAAATGCCTCGACCGTGGGTCGCGATACGCAGGTAACGTTGGACGTTCGAAATCTTCACGTCGAAGACGGCAACGCGTGGCAGGCCTGTACCCAAAGGTACCCAGCTTGCCCCACCATCGCTCGAATGATAGACGCCGATGTCTGTGCCCGCGTAGATCGAGTTTGAATCCTGTGGGTCAACTGCAAGCGAGCTGACGGGTACCTGAGGAATGCCACTGCTCGAAGCAGTCCAGGTTGGGCTGGGATCGTTAAGATTTGTGGTCTTAAAGATTTGCTGTCCAGCCGGAGGTGAGAAGCTGACGAAACTGACGTAGGCAGTGAACTTGTTGTTTGGATCGATGACCGCGTCGCCGATTGAGTTTCGGGTGGGATCAAGCGGATTGGGCGCGGGAAAGTTTACGCCGGTGACGTTGGTCAGCGTTGCCGAACCGGTGGTGGTTGCGAAGACCTTGCCATCGCGCATGCCGACGATCCGGACGTTGTCGTCCTGCGGCGAGATGCCGATGGTGGTAACAACAACGCCTGAGGTGCTGGTCGGCAACGGGGAGGGCACTAACGGACCCTGGCTGACCGTCACCATCGTGTCACCTTTGTTGACGGAACGGTATAGACGATCAGTTCCGAAGTAAATCGTGTTGGGATTTCCCGGTCCCTGTTCCATCGGAGCGTAAAAGAGTACGTTGTCTGCGCAGCGAAAACCATTATTGGATACGGTTCCTGAGCAGCCACGGAACGTCCAACCGCTCAGTTGACCGTCGGCATTCGCCGCCGTACTGCTGGCACGCTCGTAAGCAATCTGCGAATTCGTTTGGTTAAAGAACGTGTGATACATCGTCACGTTGGTCGTGTCGAGGGCGTTGTTATCGATAATCGCATAGCCGCCGTCGCCATCGCGGCAGTGTGACCAGGTGCCATTCGCTGCCTTACAAATGGTGCCATTGTCCTGAGTGCCCCCCATAAGGAAGTTTCGGTCAAACGGGTGAACGGCTACACCTTGAAACTGCGTGGCGCTGAATTCTGTGTTGTTGAGGCTCGTCCAGTTTGTACCGTTGTTGGTTGATTTCCAGATCCCGCCATCGCTCCCGGTATAAACAATATTTGGATTTGACGGGGCAATCGCTAGCGCGTGCTCGTCGGCATGCAACGTGTCATCGTTTCTGACGAAGCTCGTGCCACCGTTTGTTGAGCGCTTCATGACTTCAATCAGGCATGGCGAGGCGCCACCGCGCGCAGCGCCACCAAGATGGATGGTTTGATTATCGGGAGTTGCGGCAATCGCCATGTCATAGAAACATTGGCCGCCGCAGAAGCCAGTTGAACCGGGGAGGGGTGCGGACCACGTTAGGCCCCCATCGGTGGATCTTACCAGTAGCCCGGAACGCGTCGCTGCGCAGGCGGGACCTCCAAGCGCAACCGAAGACGTTTCGCCGGTGGCGGCGTAGAACGTTGTTACGCCTGCGTTGTTTGTCGCCGTCAATTCCGCACGGCCATTAGTGGAACCGTCGGGAAGGGTTCGGGTACGTGTGAACGTAGGCGTCGGGTCGAGCGCATTAGCAGTGCGGTAGAGGCCGCCATCGCTTGCCGCGCCGAGAACGGCCGCAATCAGCACGTTTGGATTATTGGGATCAAGTTGAATATCGATCACACTGCGATCGTTTGGAGACGCAACTCCGGTAATTTGCACCTGACTGAAGGTTGGGGTGGCCGATTGCGCATTGCTTGAACGATAGAGTCCGCGCAGAGGCGGCGTCACCAGGCCGGTATTTGGGTTGCCGCCGGTGCCGCTTGTCGTGCAAACAAGAATTACGTTGTTATCGAGCGGATTAACCATGATGCGGCCGACGGAACGACCAGAAAAGACGTCGGCGCTGCTGCCGTCGAGCCGAAAAGGTCCGGTCAATGTCGGCGCAGGGGCGTTTGCATTTCTAATAATCCAGACACCGCGTCCGGCGAAACTATCGGCGGAAAGATTGGGTTCGCCGGTGCCGATGTAAACGATATTGCTATCGGTAGGATCGATTGTGATGGCGCCGATGGCGAGCGACTCCAGTTGGAAGTCGAAGAGATTGGTCCAGTTAGTTCCGCCGTTTGTAGATTTGTAAAGTCCGCCCTGAGCAGTGCCGACATAAACGATGTCGGGATTAGTCGGGTGAACCGCAATCGCAATAGTGCGGCCACTGACGGGAACTCGGGTGTTGCTAGTCTGACCCAATGGTACGGGTGCCGGGCCAATAAACGACCAATCAGTGAGGTTGAGAGCGGCGGCCAGATTAGTGCGCGCACTCTGTCTTAGTTGGCTTTGCTGTCTTTCCATCTGCGCAATGGCTTTTTCGCGGGCGTCCTCAGGCATATCTGAATTGCGGCCACGCAACATATCGATATAGTCGCCGCGGGCGCGCAAATAGGCTTCCTTATCGATCTTTCCCGCCAATCCCGGCGGTAAGTCCGGATCGTCATCGTCCGCTGGTTCCGGGCCATCGTTAGTAGCTGCATCTACGGTTTCCGCAGTCTTGCCGCTCGCTTCCAGCATTCGCTTGATTGTCTTGGTAGCCGCTGCGCCATCATCGCCGGCCCGTTTTTGCATCAGGGCGGGTCCGAAAACATCACCTTTCGCTTTGTCGTGGCCGGCGCTACGGGGAGTAAAGTCCCACGCCACCGCAACTAACGCGGCGGCAAAACACAAAAGTACGATCCATCTTGTGGCTTTAGTCATTGTACGGTTCTCCTTGGGGGTGTGATCATTTGACGGTTTCAATCTGTGCAGCAAGACAGACGAAGAGACCTCGGGGTTAGAGTAGGGATCACGGATATGCGACTGATCTTTAGGAAGATCAACTCCGACTTTTGTGATTAAGAGAGCGATCAGCGAACGACCGAGCTGTGTTAACCGGCTGGGGAGCGGTTAACGCCTTCGGTTGGTACATTGAAAGTGGGCGCAGAGTACGGTGTTTAGTAGTAGTCTGTCAAGACCAATGGGAGGAACCATTATCAGGCGAAGATATTTTGTGAAGCAGGGTAGCTCATGACTAACTAGAGGTTTCCCTGCGCGTTATTTCTTCAGCCAGCCAAACAGGCCGTGAACGATAGTTTCACGGTTCTCTTCGTAGATTGCGCGGGTGAGGGGAATGCCCATCGGGCAAGCCTTAATGCAGTTTTGCGCATTGCCGCAGTTAGTGATGCCGTCTTCGCCCATGATGCCTTCGAGGCGCTTGTCGCGAGTCGACTCACCGCTGGGATGCATATTAAAGAGACGCACCTGTGCAATTGCCTGCGGTCCAATGTAGTTATCTTCGTCATATTGCGGACATGCTTCCAGACAACAGCCGCATGTCATGCAACGCGAATACGCATAGCGCTCCTGCACGTCGACCTGATCCATGCGTGGCCCCGGACCAAGGTCGTAAGTCCCATCAAGCTCGATCCAGGCGTTGACGCGTTTAAGGTGATCGAACATTTGCGAACGATCGACTACGAGGTCGCGTATGTTGGGAAACTTCTGCATCGGCTCAAGCTTGATGGGCTGTTCCAGATTGTCAATCAGCGCTGAGCACGACTGTCGCGCGCGTCCATTGATAACCATTGTGCAGATGCCGCACACCTGTTCGAGGCAGTTCATCTGCCACACCGGCGGCGTGGTGGGAGTGCCTTCCATCGTTACCGGATTCTTCTGAATCTCCATCAGACACGAGATGATGTTGAGATTCGGACGGTAAGGAAGCTCGAAGCGCTCCCAGTATGGCGGTGAGTCGGGATTCGCGCGTCGCCTGATGTGAATCTCGACACTCTTAGGAGGCACGCGATTGGCTTTTGTTGGAACGTGTGTGGACATTATGCTCAGTTTCTAGTAGCGACAGAGGTTGTGCTCCAGATTTTCCATTTGTCATTTCTCATTTTTCATTTTCCATTGGAGACGAATGCGTATCGATCACAAAGTCGTCTTCGATGACCAATGAGAAATGAGAAATGAAAAATGGAAAATCTTTATTTGATCTAGCCTTCATATTTACCTTTAAGCTGGTGCGCTCGGCCTGGGCGCCGCCGGATCATGTTTAGGCTCTTGTTTTGCCTTGCTGTAGTCTCGCTTTCGTGGCGGGATTAGCGAGATATCGACAGGCTCATAGGAAATAACCGGGCCTTCGCCGGAATACTCCGCGATTGTAGTTTTCAGGAAATTCTCGTCGTCGCGGTCGGGAAATTCCGGCTTGTAATGCGCCCCGCGCGACTCGTTCCGATTCAGCGCGCCGAGCGTAATCACACGTGCCAACTCGAGCATGTTGTCCAGGTGGCGCGCATGGGGCAGCGCCATTGTGGCCCAGAGATTCGAGTCATTGATTGAAATGCGCTTGTAACGATCCATCAGCTCAAGCAGTTTGTTATCAGTTTCCTTCAACTTGTCGTTGTAGCGAACGACGGTGACGTTTTCAGTCATCCACTTCCCCATTTCCTGGTGGAGAACGTACTGGTTCTCGGTGCCACTCTGCTTTACCAGTGCGTCGTTGATTTCCTGCTGCTTCTTGAGCTCCTGATCATAAATGCGCGAGCCGTCCGCGCCGTTGCGTTCGACATTCTTCGCATAATTTATTGCCGCGGGCGCCGCGACAAATCCGCCATAGACACAACTCACAAGCGAGTTTGCGCCGAGACGGTTGGCGCCGTGAATTGAGTAGTCGCATTCGCCGGCAGCCAGCAAACCGGGAATGTTTGTACGCTGATCGTAATCAACCCAGAGGCCCCCCATTGAGTAGTGCACGCCGGGAAAGATACGCATCGGCACATGTCGCGGATCGTCGCCGACAAACATTTCGTAAATTTCCAGAATCGCACCCAGCTTTCGATCTAATGTCTCGGCCGGGATGTGCGTCAGGTCGAGATAGACCTGATTCTGGCCGCCCACTCCCTTGCCCTCAATGCAGACCTGGAAAATCTCTCGCGTAGCGATGTCGCGCGGAACTAGATTGCCATAGGCCGGAAACTTTTCTTCGAGGAAATACCAGCGCTCGTTTTCAGCTATCGATGATGGTGGTCTGGTGTCGCCCGGCTTTCGCGGCACCCAAACGCGTCCACCTTCGCCGCGCGCCGATTCCGACATGAGCCGCAGCTTGTCTTCACCGGGAATCGAAGTGGGGTGCACCTGAATGAATTCGCCGTTAGCATACCTGGCACCCTGTTGATAACAAGCCGCTACGGCGCTACCAGTACAGACCATTGAGTTGGTTGATTTCCCGTAGATTAATCCGGGCCCTCCGGTAGCGACGATCACCGCATCGGCAGGAAATGCTTTCAGCTCCAGTGTCTGAAGATTCATCGCGATGAGCCCGCGACAGACCTGATGGTCGTCAAGCACCAGGGACATCATTTCCCAGTGCTCAAACTTGCGAACTTTGCCGGCCACCTCAAAGCGACGCACTTGTTCGTCAAGAGCGTAAAGCAATTGCTGACCGGTTGAAGCCCCGGCGAAGGCCGTGCGGTGATGTTTGGTGCCGCCAAAGCGGCGGAAATCAAGCAGCCCCTCTTTGGTTCGCGAGAAGGGCACGCCCATGCGATCGAACAGGAAGATTATGGAGGGAGCCATCTCGCACATCGCTTTTGCCGGTGGTTGATTCGCCAGAAAGTCGCCTCCGTAGACCGTGTCGTCAAAGTGTTCCCAGGTGGAATCGCCTTCGCCCTTGGTGTTGACGGCGCCGTTGATACCTCCCTGAGCGCAGACCGAATGAGAGCGTTTCACCGGAACGACAGAAAAAAGATCCACCGCTTGCCCGGCCTCGGCAATTCTCATTGCCGCTGCCAACCCTGCAAGCCCGCCACCAACGATTGCGATCTTGATTCCGTTGCTCGACATCTCTATAGAATTCCTCCCAACAGTCCCCCTGGGCGTATGAACGCGACCGCGGCATTGATGCCAACCAGCAGCAGGAAAATCCCAAAACCAATGCAAGCATAGCCAGTCAGTCGTTGTGCGCGTTCACCTATTGTGATGCCCCAATCAACCAGGAATAGCCAGATGCCGTTTGCCAAATGCCAAACTGTAGCGGTGATACCGATCAGGTAGACAATAAATATCGGCACCATGCGAAACTCGCCCGAAACAATATCAAAAGCCCTGCCTGGCTCATGCGCCACGGAAATGTTGTTTAGCCAGGGGATCATCCCAAATCTAAAGTTAAGCACGTGAAAAGTAATGAAGAAAAACAGAATGACACCCGTGATTCGCTGGATTATATAGAACCAGTTGCGAGGATACGGATAGGCCAGGTTATTCGGCCGCGCCTCCATGGTTATTACCAGGCCATAGACGGCGTGATAGATGAGCGGTATAAAGATTCCGCCAATCTCGACGAATAGGATATAAGGGATCGACTGCAGGTCTTTGACAGCATTGTTAAAATCTGCTGCTCCGGTGAGAGCCTTCGAATTTGTGTAGAAGTGCTCCAACAAGAAGATTCCGAGCGGCATGATGCCGGACAACTGGTGGAGTTTGCGCAAGACAAAGGTCCTGCTCAAATGAATCGCCAAGAACGCGCTCCTTTGCCGTTGGAGTTCGGCGCTAGAGCCGCTGGTCCAGACTTGGGCAAGTTGTGATTGAGATTTTCCAGAGCAAGGAAATTATAGTGAGAAGTTTCTGAAAAGCAAAATACACTCCCAACAAGACTGCATGGATGAACTTGAGCAACAGGTGAAAGTTAGCAAGATGCTGGGAATGGCATTTGTTCTCTCAATCACGGGCATCTTCGGCGTTGGCTCTCTAATTGCGCTAATCCTCGGTTGGAAAGCGGCGCGAATCATTCAAGCTTCGAAGGGAAGAATCAGCGGAGGTGTAATGGCATGGTGGTGTATCCTCTCCGGTGCGATTGGTACCCTGATTTTTCCTCCCGTAACCATTGCCGCCATACTGAAACAATTAAGATGACCTTGGAAGACAATCCAGGCATTACGGCCAAATCGATCGGTGAACTTGCCGAAATCATTCGGACTGAAGCGATCTCTCCAGTCGACGTCATGAATGCTTTCCTGCAGGGAATTGAGAAACTCAACCCCAAAATCAACGCGGTAGTAACGCTTGCTACTGACGCCATGGAGAAGGCAAGAGAAGCGGAGGCCGCAGTCACGCGCGGCGATGCGCTTGGTCCGCTTCACGGCGTGCCGGTGACGATCAAAGACACGATTGAGACGGCGGGACTGCGTACTACCAGTGGATCGGTTATGCGCGCGGAGTTCCTTCCGGAACGTGACGCTCCAGCTGTTAGCCGCCTCAAAGCTGCCGGGGCGATCGTTCTCGGAAAAACAAACGCAGCGGAGATGGCAATGGACTACACCGCCGACAATCCTGTCTTTGGGCGGACTAATAATCCCTACAATCTGTCACTAACACCAGGCGGATCGAGTGGAGGTGAAGGCGCGGCCATCGCAAGCTGTCTGTCTGCTGGCGGAATCGGCAGCGATCTGGCGGGCTCAATTCGGATTCCAGCTCACTTCTGCGGCATCGCCGGTTTGAAGCCTACGGTGGGGCGAGTGCCAGGCGCTGGTCAGTTTCCGCCGAGCATCGGTCCGTATTCGCTGGGCGCCGCCATTGGCCCCATGGCGCGCTCAGTTAGTGATCTGCAGCTCTTATTTGAGGTGCTGGCGGGTATGGAGACCTCCGCGCCATCTGGAGATAAGACGCGCAAGCTCCTCGAGAGCCGGCGTACCTCGATGGGTGGTTGGCGCGTCGCATGTTACGCAGACGATGGGGTGTCTCCCGTTAGTGAAGAGACTCAGAACGCTCTGGAAACAGCGGCGCGAGCCTTGGCCGACGCTGGACTTATCATCGTACGAACTCGGCCACCGGGGATTGAACGAGGCCATGACCTCTGGCTCGAGATCTTTTCGCGCGCTTCGGTGGTGCAGCTTCGCAACGTCTACGACGGCCATCAAGAGAAAGCCGGCGATTTTGTTCGCTGGAGATTAGCGACTGCCGATGACACACCGTTGCCTTCGCTCGACGACTATATCAACTCGTGGTTAGAACGAGATCGTTTGCGCGCCTCGCTGGTCGAGTGGATGGAAGCGACGCCCTTGATCCTGGCGCCTGTCGGGGCCACGCCCGCTTACCCGCATGATACGCACAAGGTGACTGTTGGTGATCGCACTTTAAACACGTTTCGTGCTTTCAGTTATTCGCAGACCTTCAACGTCTTCGATCTTCCGGTCGTCGTTGTTCCAGCCGGCAAATCGTCGGAAGGGGTGCCGATCGGTGTCCAGATCATCGGCCGCCCATTCGCAGAGGAGACTGTTTTGGCGGCGGCGGCGATCATTGAAGAGGCGACGGGAGGTTGGCAGCCCCCGCCGCTGTCCGGCGAACTTTAGTTTGCCGCTGAGTTTGGAAAGAAAGCGGAACGACAGATGGAAGTTTGTCGGACAAGTTGCGGTCCGATATAGTTTCACGCTGAGCTTAGATAGTGGGTCAGTTTGATAAATCAGAGGTCGGAGCCCATTACAGAACCGAGCGCGGTAGCGCCGGATGCTAAGCTCAACTCTGAATACTCGGTGAATACCGCGAATTGTCATCATCCGAACTTGAGTCTAGCGTCCGGCGCTACCGCGCTTCTTAGAAACTGACGTGTAAGTCGTTGATTCTATTACAGGCGAAAAGTTTCATTTCGTTATCTGCTTGTCGCAGACGAGCAAAGCTACTCGGTTCTGTAAAGCCACACCACCTAGCCAGGTTCAAACTGAGCCACTACCCGAGCTTACCCAGACTTTACGCCGCGACGAAATTGATCTGAGGAGTTGATTATGGAGCCCCTTACTACACTGCTTGCCTTTTTCTTCTTTGGTTTTCTGGCGATCGCGCTGCTGGTGATTGCGGCAAAAACTATCAGAATAGTTCCGCAGGCAACAGTCATGTTGGTGGAACGGCTGGGCCGGTTTGATAAAGTTGCGAGCAGCGGGTTAAACCTCCTCATTCCTTTTCTGGATAGACCGCGCGCCGTCTATTGGACCAATACCAGGCCTGGCATGACCTCCATTGATCTGCGCGAACAGTACATCGATCTTCCGCCACAGCCCGTCATCACTCGCGACAACGTAACAATACACGTCGACTCAGTCGTCTACTGGCTAATCACTGATCCAGTCAAGGCCGTCTACGAGATGAACGACCTTGTTGGCGGAATAGTGCAGTTGACGATCACGGGCATGCGCGCCGTGATGGGCGATATGGATCTGGACCACACACTGTCTCAACGCGATCAAATCAACGCGAAGCTGCGAATAATTCTCGACGAAGCGACGGACAAGTGGGGCGTCAAGGTGACGCGCGTTGACGTCAAGAACATTAATCCTCCGGAAGACGTGCGCATCACCATGGAAAAGCAGATGACCGCTGAGCGCAATCGCCGCGCCCTGGTGTTACAAGCGGAAGGCGATCGGCAGGCGGCAATCACGCGTGCGGAAGGCGAGAAGCAGGCGGCAGTAACTCGCGCGGAAGGCGAAAAACAGTCGGCCATACTTGCCGCCGAGGGCGCAGCGCAGGCGCGACAGCGAAACGCTGAGGCTGAAGCTGAAGCGATCGCTCGCATCGCTCAGGTAATTCCTGACGGCGATCCGGGGCAATACTTAATCACCACACGCTACATTGATAGCTTGCGCGACATGACGCGCACCAATAATTCCAAAGTAATTTTTATGCCCGTGGAAACTTCGGCAATGCTGTCCAGCCTGGGGGCAATAAAGGAAGTGCTGTCACAAACAGGTCAGGCGAGTGGAGAAAAGGATTCAACGTCGCCGCCAAAACCCCGAGAGTTGCCAAGATAGCCGCAAGTCCGACAAACTTCAGTTTGTCGCTCCGCAGGCTCGAAGGACGAACTAAAGTTTGTCGGGATAGCCCAATGCGTGCCGCGAGACGATGGTATATTTCGATCCTTCACTGCTCAGTTCACTTCTAATCACTAACAACTCTGCGACCGCGATGTCCGCCGGTTCGAATTCCAACTCTCGGTGTACTGCCGCCAGTGTTCGCGCGTGTCGCGCCTGGCGCAAACGAGCAACGGTGAGGTGTGGATGAAAGGGTCGGCTGTCTCTAACAAGACCCGCACTCGCGGATTCGTCCTCAAGACGCGCCTGCAATTCATTAAGCTTTCCTGAGAAATCATTGACTCCAATCCATAGGACGCGAGGTTGATCCTGCTGCGGAAAGGCCCCGGTTTGCTCAAGGCGAATTGAAAACGGCGCCAGACCCACAACAGCTCGCGACGCAGCGGTTGAAATATCCGAAACGGAACTCTGTGGTATCTCGCCGAGAAATTTTAGAGTGAGATGAAGGTTCGCATCCTGGCTCCAGGTCGCTTTCACATCGGGCACAGCTTCTTTCAAACGCGCGATATGTCGCAATACACGCGCGCGAACGGTCTCCGGTATTTCGATCGCACAGAAGACTCGCCATGGCTCGTTGCCCATCTAAATTTTTCTCTCAGCTAGAGCTGGCTACCGGGCTATTTCTTTGGTTCAAACAGAGTCGTCTCCTTCGTCGCTTTTGCAATGGCAGCTTCGCTAAAAGGAAACTGCCGCGGCGTGACGGCGCGCCAGTCTGCGAGTTGATCGCTCCAGTGAGGGCTTGACGGGACACCTGATTCGCCGAGAGCAATTCCATGTTGAGTGTTGTCCCAATTGCTTGCGTCGGCGATCAGCCGCATGGAAACCGCTGCACCAACATTCACTGTAGCGGCCAGGCCGCCAGTCCCATTTTGCGGTAACGGAGGAATCGTGAACTGCAAACCAATCAGCGGAGCTCCGGCAAGTAGATGATTAAATCGCACCTTAACCATCTCACCCCACGTCCACTTTGATTCATCTGTCCCGAGTTGTTTGGTCAGCGCATTGCGCGCATCCTGGTAACAGGCTCGCAGCAGCTCGGTATAACTGTTGAATTCCTTGGGCAGCCAATCCTTTGGTTGTTCGCTGATGAGGCGGTCGATCGTCGTATCGAAATTAGACCACTGGTAAGTCTTGACAAGGTCGTCGCCAAGAGCGGCAGTTAGTATTCGTGAACGAAAGGCAATGCGCATTTGCGCGAGCATGGGTGCGACGCGGGAGTCTGCGTTGACCAGTCCGTCCCACTTTTCAAAGCTGTCTAGCAATTCACCGAGCTTCGCATCGCTGGGTGTTAATCGCGGGCGCAGTATCTTTGAGCTTTCGTGAGCAAAGAGAATGTGACCAAGCGAATAGACATCGCCCTGGATACCGCGGAAGTCCTCGGTGGTTAGCTTTGGTTTCTGATTCAGCAAGTCAAGAATTCGTCGCGCGCGGTAAGGCTGAGCCCATGAATGCGTCAGGAAATAAGGATAGTCGGCGCCGACAATACGCTGGTTTGCAGTGACGATAATTCCCGACGGTGGATCGTAGAGCCGGGGCAGTTTTGCAATAGGAATGTAATCGATCCAATCGCCTTCATCGGTCGAGCCGTCGTAGGGAATGCTGCCGTCACCAGATCTTCTAATCGGCACGACGCCCGCAACATGATAGCCGATGTGACCGCTAATATCTGCATAGACGATGTTTTGTGTAGGCGCCGTGAATGAACGCACGGCAGCACTAAAATCTTTCCAATCGCGCGCACGATTGATCAGGTAGACGGAATCGGTAGTGTTGAGGCGGGGATCCAGCGCCGTCCAACGAAGCGCATAACGCTTGCCTGCCTTTTCAAAAATGATCGGGCCGTGCCTGGTCGTGGTTACGTCCAGAGGCACAGTATCAGTTTCAGAATTGGTGAAGCCTTTACGCACTTTGATCTCTTCGTGACGGACATCCGCGTAACGCCAGCCCACCGGGGTCAGATAGCGTTGTGGGTTCGCCGGATCAAACTTCTCCTCATAAAGATCCTGAACGTCCGGGCCAACATTGGTCATGCCCCACGCGATGCGATCGTTGTGCCCAACAATCACTCCGGGCCCCCCCGGCGCAGATACGCCCGCCACGCGTAGACCAGGTGCGCTGAGGTGCACCAGGTACCAGATCGATGGCGCCGTTGGCGGTAGGTGTGGATCATTGGCAAGCATCGGCTTACCTGTGGCTGTATGTTTGCCACTGACGACCCAGTTATTGCTTGCTGCCAGCCCTTCCACGTAAAGACCTACGCGCGCCAGTGCTTGATTCGCGAGTTCCTGGTCCCTTCCGAGTGCCAGCAGTGTTTCAGGCGAGAAGGAATCGTCTGATTCGGTTGAATTAAGGGGGCTCCTCTTTTTATTAGCTGCCTTCGAATCTTTCCCCACAACCAGGACGTCGAGTGGCGAAGTCTCAGGCATTAGCCCAGCGCGTTTTTCCGCAGGCAGGCCGGTGAGTGCAGCGCGTATGATATCGAGCCGCCAGGTTGATGAGAGTCCTTCGGCAAAAACTTTCCCAATGAGTAAGGAATCCGCAGGCGTCCAGGGCTTTGGCTGGTATTGAAGTATTTGAAATTCCGGCGGCAGACTCTTGGCATCGAGAGAGACAATGTAGGCGTTAACTCCACGCGCATAGGCTTCCAGCAGAACCCGCGACTCGGGTGAAGCCTGCGCGATTTCAGCGTCCACGACCTGCGCAAACCCCAACGTGCGATGTTGCTTGTCTTGCTCGAGGGCAGCGTTGTTTGGTCCAGCGCCCAGTACCTCGGCGAGTTCTCCACGCTCAGTGCGCCGCAAGAGGTCCATCTGCCAAAGCCGGTCGCTCGCTGTGACATACCCCTGTGCAAAATACAGATCCTCATTATTCTTTGCTTCAATATAGGGAATGCCCCGTTCATCGCGACGCACGGTTACGCGGTCGTGCAGACCTGCCGTAGTTATCGTCCTGGTTGCTTCCTGATCTCCATTGTTCTGTTTGCCGGATGCTCTAAACGACGGCTGTGAGAGCAAAGAGAGAAAGACAAAAATAATCACAATTGTTGCTGGCTGTTTCTTCATTCCGGGGACCTCGTGGGTGTGAAATGCCGAGATATTATCACAGGCAGATATTCGTTGACCCTCGGACGTTTGAGTCGTTACAATCGCGGCCATGAAGCTCAGACTGCAAATCATGGGTCGCCTGCTAATGGTGCTCGCCGCTCTAACTACGGCAACCGCCATCGCGCGGGGGCAGCAACGTCCGCTGATCACCGAAGATGTTGACATCATTCCAACGGGAACTGTGCGGATTGAAACGGGGTTGGATTTCCTGCAAGGCGCGAAGTTTCCAGCCTCCGGCTTGACCGGTGATCTCACACGCGTCGGTGTAATCGGGATTACTATCGGTTTTGCGCCGAACGTTGAGTTTCAGATCGAGGGCGTAGCTCAGAATTATCTCAGCATAAACTCGCGCAGCGCTTCAGCGATTCCTTTATCACTTGCCTCGGGGGCCAATTCGACAAATGACACCGGGGATTTCATTCTTTGGACCAAATTCAAACTGCGGAGTGAAACCAGGCGCGGACCGTCTTTAGGTTTTCGTGTTGGGGTGGGACTACCCAGCTCGAATCAGACCCGCGGCATCGGACTGAACCAAACCAATGCGTATGGATCGATATTGGTCGGTAAGAAGTTCGGTCGCAATGGCCGCTTCAATACTTTCGGGAATCTTGGAATTGCAATTTTGACCGCGCCGACGCAGTTGTTTTCTCAAAACGATGTGCTTACATATGGCGCGGCTGGAATCTTCCGCTTGAATAAACAGTTCAGCATCGCCGGTGAAGTTAATGGCCGGGCGAATACCAGGCCCAATGACGGCCCGCTGGGGACTGAATCGCAATCGGAAGCTCGCCTGGGAATGCAGATACGTGCCTCAGGACTTCGCTTTGATTTCGCCGGCATCAAAGGACTCACCCGCTTCACTCACGATAGCGGCTTCACAGTTGGCGTTACCTACGACACACCCTCCATTTTTGCCCCCGCCAAATAGAACAGTCATGAGTGATGAGTACTGAGTGATGAGTACTGAGCGCTGAGATTGTCATCCTGAAATAGTTCGCTCGTTATTATGAATTCCTGATCGAAGTGTGCTTTGATCTGGCGACGATGATCCGGTGACGAGTCGAAGCTGTTGCTTTTTACTCAGTACTCATCACTCGTGACTCATCACTTTTTTACTGATTTATGTTTGACTGGTTAAGAACCATAGGCGTCTGGCTCGAGCGCTACGTGATCGCTCTGCCCATTTACTATGCCGCCCCGGCGATGATCGTACTTGGCGCCCTTGATTCGTCGCTACTGTCACTGCCGGAAATCAATGACTATCTGGTCGTGGGCCGATGTGTCAAACAACCGAGCGCCGCCTTCTATTTTCCTCTGTTTGCTGCGATTGGATCGGTAATAGGGTGTTTGGTTCTTTACACAATCATGCGCCGCGGTGGCCAGGCACTGTTGCGGCGACGTTTTAAGCGAGAAAACATCGAGCGAGTCGAGCGGGCCTACGCGCGTTACGGCTTTCTGGCGATCGCTATTCCGGCGCTGCTGCCGCCACCAATGCCTTTCAAGATTTTTGTGGCCACTGCGGGCACGCTGGAGTATCCACGCTGGAAGTTTTTAGTGACGGTGATGATCGCGCGGTCGTTTCGCTACTACGTGGAAGGCATTCTGGCGGTGTTTTACGGTAGACGCGTGCTGTCGTTTCTGAGGGATAACGGCCTGGTTATTCTCAGTGTCGTTGCAGCTGCTGCGGTCCTGATATTACTCGTCTACGCGATTATTAATCGGCGCAACTCGCGCCCGATAGATATGAGCGCGGAAAAGTCCGTTGACCAAAGGTTGCGGCAGGATGCGCCGTCCACGGAGATTTCCAAGGAGTAAGTGTTGAAACTATTTCCCAGGATCACAGATGGCCTGACGCGCCTTTCGGATTATTTTGTTGCCCTGGGGCCGTTTGGTCTGTTTGCGGTAGCGCTGCTCGATTCAACTTTCGTCCCTCTGCCAAGCAGTGCCGATGCGCTGATGATCCTGCTCACCATAGCTCATCCGCGCCTGATGATTATGTATGCGCTGCTGGCTACGGCAGGCTCCGCGCTCGGCTGTGTGATCCTGTATTACATTTCGCGCCGCGCTGGTAGCCGGGCGCTGCGAAAGTTTTCACCGGCAAAGCAAAAGCGAGTAAAGGAACTAATCGATCGTTACGACGTGCTTTCGGTCCTGGTGGCCTCTCTAATGCCGCCACCGTTCCCCTTCAAAATGTTTGTAGTAAGCGCCGGCGTGTTTCGTTTCAGCGTGACGCGCTTTACTCTCGCTATCATCGCTGGACGCATGTTCCGATTCTCAGTTGAAGGATATTGTGCGATTCGCTATGGGGCGCAGGCGAGACAGATTCTGGCGAAGTATTACCCCTGGATTGGCCTTGCTCTCGCGGTCGTGATAATCGTCTTCTTCGTGACGCGCAACTGGTGGAAGGTAAAGTCCAAACGAGCTGGAGAAAAAACCCTAGAACCCGGAAACTAGAGGCAAGAGCTGAGGCTTGGGAACAGATTCTTTTTTAACTGGTGGCGATTGAAAACTACGCGCCGCAGCCAGATCCCGGACGCCATGCGCTTCCAGCCTGGCCAGGATTCTGAGAAAGACTTCCGCGGTAGCCAGGGCGTCGCTGCCGGCGCGATGGCGATCGAAAATGGGAATTGAAAAATGGTCGGCAACCGTCTCCAGGCGGTAGTTCGTCAGCCCCGGCACAGCTCGTCGTGACAGTGTGACTGTGCAAAGATGCGGATTCATCATGCGGTGCCCGGGATAGACGCGGGAGATTTCGTGATTGAGGAAATTCGTATCGAAGGGTGCGTTGTGGGCTATCAGCACCGCATCATCGACAAACTCCAACCACTTGGGAGCAACTTCGGCGAAAAGCGGCGCTTGCTTTACCATTTCATTAGTGATGCCGGTTAGTGCGATGACGAAGCGGGGAATCGAAATTTCGGGATTCACCAGGGTCAGGAAGTTATCTACTATCCTACCGCCGCGGATACGATAGGCTCCGAGTTCGATAATCCGGTTTGGCGGCATCTTAGCGCCGGTCGCTTCGATGTCGACCACGACAAAATCCAGACCATCGAGCAATCGCGATTCGCAGTCATAAGCTTGGAGTTCGATGGTCTTGCCGTCAATGATCCTGAACCTCCGGTCATCCTTGACGAGGTCGCCAACCAGCAGCCCCGCTAACTCTTCGTCGATGTGAGATACTTTAAAAACGGCGTCGACAATCTCGCAAGCATTGGCACGGCCTCCGGAAACGCGCAGCAGATCGATGGTCTCCTGGACAAGGGTTGAATCAGAAACTAGATTCGCAAAGGGTGGCATGGCGTCGCGATTGTAGCACGTCAGCACCGCTAACATGGGAATAAGAGTTTGCGATCAGAAGACGTAATACAGAAGTTCAGAGAAACCAGAGCACTGCTGGAGGGACATTTTGTGCTAACCAGCGGCTTGCATAGCACGATCTATCTACAATGTGCGCTGGTGTTGCAACATCCGCGCGAGGCGGAAAATCTTGGTAGGCTCATTGCTGAACACTTTCGAGCTGAAAGCATCCAGACGGTCGCCTCTCCCGCAATCGGAGGTCTCATAATTGGCCACGAGGTAGCGCGCGCTCTCGGCGCTCGCTTTATTTGGACCGAGCGCGAAAACGGCAAGATGGTTTTGCGACGAGGTTTCTCAGTTTCAGCCGGCGAAAGAGTGTTGGTAGTTGAAGACGTTGTCACCACCGGCGGCTCAACACGCGAGACGGTGGCGGCTTTGGAGCGGAACGGCGCGAGTGTAGTAGCGGCAGCTTCGATCATCGATCGCTCTTCGGGCAAAGCCGAGGTTGGCGTGGCTCGAATCGCTCTGGCCACGCTCGATGTGCCTTCGGTTGACCCGGCTATTTGTGAAGCCTGCAAACGAGGCGAACCGGCTATCAAACCCGGCAGCAGAAAAGAACCGTAGGCAGACGGGAAAAGGCAGGAGGCAGGAGGCAGGAGCAGTCGGCAGGAATACCGAACTGCTTTTAAAAGTGAAAAATGAGAAATGGAAAATGGAAAGTCTCTGACCAAAAGGACAGATTTTCCATTTTCCATTTTCCATTTATCATTTTTCATTTGCCATTGACGCACACATGAACGTAAAGCTCACCATTCAATACGACGGCACAGACTTTCACGGTTGGCAGATGCAGGGCGAATTGCGCACTGTGCAGGGCGAGCTGACCAAAGCTCTCTGCCAAATCGAAGGTCGCGACGTAGTCGTACATGGCTCAGGCAGGACTGACGCAGGCGTGCACGCGGAGGGACAAGTTGCAAGCATCGATCTGCAAAAGCAGATAAGTCCGGAAAAACTTCGCGCAGCGATTAACGGAAATGTTGGGAAGGATGTGCGCATCATGCAAGCAGAGGTTGTCGCTCCGGACTTTCATGCGCGTTATTCAGCGGTGGGAAAGACCTATCTCTATCGTACGGTCAATGGTCCGGTGATATCTCCTTTCTGGCTTCGCTACGCCCACCACGAAGCGCGCGCTCTCGACCTCGAACGCATGAGTGAAAGCGCCGCTTTATTCATAGGAGCCCACGAATGGACTGCTTTTTCCTCAGCGCAATCCGACTCCGAAATCAAAAAGCGAACCATTACTTGTCTTAGTATCACCAGGCGGTGGGATGAGCGTGCCGCTTGCAGCATTGTCGAAATGACGATAAGCGCGGACGGTTTTCTTCGCTACATGGTGCGGTCGATAGTTGGTAGCTTACTGGCAGTTGGCCGCGGCGAATTGGATGCAGAACTTATCGAGCGGGCGATAAACGAAGGCGACCGTGCTCTCGCCGGAGCAACCGCGCCCGCCTGCGGACTGACGCTTCTTTCAGTGCGCTATGAGTAGCCTTTGCTGATAAGATAACGGTCAGCGTTAATGCATCAAGATGCTTTCTGATTTCAATGGACTAGTTAAGGCGGGAACGAGCGAGGAGCGGTTGCTCGCTTCCATTGCCTGGGACCGCTTGCCGCGGCACGTTGCGATCATCATGGATGGCAACGGGCGCTGGGCCGCACAACGAGGCCAGCCACGCATCGCCGGGCATCGGGCCGGCGTTGAAGCGGTCCGCGCGGCGGTTGATACTGGCGCGCGGTTAGGACTCGGGGCTTTGACGCTCTATGCATTCTCAACTGAAAACTGGAAGCGCCCGCGTTACGAGATTGACGCGCTGATGCGCATGCTGCGTCGTTACCTGCGTCTCGAGCTGGCAGAGATCGACCGGCAAAACATTCGCTTTCAAACAATCGGCCGGACGGGCGCACTGGCTAAAAATGTTCGCAGCGAGATTGAGAAGGCTACCGAACGCACTGCAAAAAACACCGGGATGGTTTTGGCAGTGGCGCTGAACTATGGCGGACGCGCCGAAATCGTCGATGCTTGCCGCGCTGCTGTTCGCCGTTTGCTCGATGAAGGCAGCGCTCCCGACGAATTGACTGAAGAGCGTGTTGCCAACGAGCTCTACACTCGCATGATGCCCGATCTGGATTTGCTGGTTCGCACCAGCGGGGAGTTACGTATCTCCAACTTCCTCCTCTGGCAGGCCGCTTACAGCGAGATCTACGTGACCGATACACTCTGGCCTGACTTTCGTCGAGTACATCTGTTGAAAGCGATAGTGGATTATCAGCGCCGCGACCGTCGCTTTGGCGGATTGAAGCTGGTGGCGAAACGCGAAGTGATTTAGGTCTGAGATCTCAAATCTGAGATTTGGGATTTGAGATTTGAGATTATTTGAGATCTGAAATTTGAGATGGAAAACGAACAGCCCGACACAAAAACACAGAAACCTAAAAACCTAAAGACCTAAAAACCTAAAAAAACCAAAGACCCAAAGATCAAAGACCAAAGACCAAAGACCAAAGACCAAAGACGCAAAGCACCAAGTACAAAATACAGACCGAATGTCCCGCATCATCACCGCCGTCGTATTTCTGCCCTTTCTAATCGCGTCCATTTTGATCCCCTGGCTGCAGCCGCTTTTTATTGTCCTCGCTGCGGGAGCGATGCTTTTTGGCCTTTACGAGTTTTATGTTCTCGCAAGAAAAAAGGAGATGAAGCCGGATGTGGCGGCCGGATTTCTGGGGGGCGCGGCGCTGTTCACGATCTTTTGTTTCGCGACTCCCGATCCAACTCAGGCTTCCCTGGACGTGCAAACAATTGTCCTGATCCTGCTGCTACTAACGATCGCAACCTTGGTGGCGGCTACTTTGCGAGGCGCGCCGTTCGACAAAATGATCGCCTCTTCGGGGGCCACAATACTCGGGGTGTTTTACGTAGTTTTGCTTGGGGGCTATCTGGTGGCGCTGCGAACTGGATTTGAAGAACGACTCTCGGCCCACCTGCTGTCTTTCTTTTTTCTAGTGCTTATGGGATCGGACACGGGCGCGTATTACGTAGGCAGAGCAATGGGCAAGCACAAACTCGCGCCCAAGATTAGTCCGGGAAAAACATGGGAGGGCGTAGCAGGTGGAGTGGTGGCAGCCCTGGCGTTGGCCGCAGTGGCGCATTTCTGGTTCTTCAAAGAGCTACCCTTGAAATGGGCGCTTCCGCTGGCGGCCGTCATGGCCGTCCTGGGAATACTGGGAGATTTGACTGAGAGCGCGCTCAAACGCGGCGCCGGCGCCAAGGACGCCGCTAAAATATTGCCGGGCCACGGCGGCGCACTCGATCGTTTGGATAGCTTGCTCTTCAACGCGCCGCTCCTCTACTATTTTGCTTACTTCTATTTCAGTGCTCGTCTACCCTAACAATGACTACGAAAAAGATAATCATCATCGTGGTATCCATCGTGATTGTGCTGGGTTTGATAGTGGTGCTTTTTGTCGCTGGCATTGTCGGATTTGCGTTCTACCAAATTAGCAATGGCGAGGCCGGCACCACTGCGAAAGCCTTCCTGAAGAGCAACGAACGACTGAAGCAAGACATTGGTGAGGTCAAGGACTTCGGAAGTTTTGTTACCGGCAACATCAACGTCAGTAATGGCGACGGCACAGCGAGGTTGAATTTGAAAGTGATCGGTGAAAGAAAGACAGTAAACTCTTCCGTTGATTTGATATATCGAAATGGCCGGCAATGGCGAGTAACGGCAGCAACTTACCAAAATGAAGCGGGAGAGACTGTCGACCTGCTCAACCCCTACGAGTCCCGCAGGTTCTTCCTTAAGTTAGCGGCTTAAATATGGCGGCGAACACAAATCCGAAGGGGATTGCAATACTCGGCTCCACGGGTTCTATCGGCTGCAACACGTTGCGGGTCGTCGAATCGTTGGGCGGCGTACAGTTTCGCGTGGTGGCGCTGGGGGCGGGACATAACGTCGAGACATTGGCCGATCAAATAGCAAAACACTTGCCGGAACTTGTCTCCGTCGAGACAGAAGAGGCCGCGCATGATCTCCGCGCTAAACTCTTTGAGAGAGACATCGATTTACCACGCATCATTGTAGGTGAACCCGGGCTGATCGAAGTCGCCACGCATCCACAGGCTGACTGCGTGGTTTCCGCAACGGTCGGTGCGGTCGGGTTTGTCCCTACGCTGCGTGCACTTGAAGCGGGCAAGCGAGTGGCGCTTGCGAATAAAGAGACGCTGGTGATGGCAGGGGAATTGATGACTCGGGCGGCGCGCGCGTCGGGCGCGGAGTTGTTGCCGGTTGACTCGGAACATAACGCGCTGCACCAGTGCCTTCGCGGAGAAAAGCGCTCAGAAGTTCGCCGGATAATTCTCACCGCTTCAGGAGGCCCTTTTCGCACTAAAACGAAGGCGCAAATGGAGGAATCGACCGTTTCCGAAGCGCTTCGTCACCCGACCTGGAACATGGGCGCAAAGATTACTATCGACTCGGCCACCTTGATGAACAAAGGTTTGGAGGTGATTGAAGCCCACTGGCTTTTTGGTTTCTTGCCGGACCAAATTGGGATTGTGGTTCACCCAGAGTCAGTCGTGCATTCTATGATCGAGTTGGTGGACGGTTCCGTAATCGCGCAGATGGGCGTTACCGATATGCGCCACGCGATTCAGTATGCGCTCACATATCCCGAGCGACATGGATGTGAACTTCCGCCGCTCGATCTAACCGCCTTATCCGCGCTCCATTTCGAGCCGCCGGATCTTGATCGTTTTCCCTGTATCGCGCTTGCCTATCGCGCCCTGCGCGCGGGCGGCACATTGCCCGCCGCGTTGAACGCAGCCAACGAGGAGGCGGTGAAGGCATTCATCGACGAACGGATTAACCTGACTGACATCGCACTAGTCATCGAAGCTGTCATGGATCGTCACCTCCCTCAACCCGCCACCGACCTTGCCGCAATCCTAGCCGCTGACGAACAGGCGCGCCTTTTCGCGACCACTGAAATACAAAGACTGGCTAAACCAATGCCGTTAATCGCCGAAAGGGGAGTTTGACGTGCCCAAGGTCGCCGCGTAAACTCGATTACGGCAACCTGGTTTGGAGTTTAGGAGTCTAAACCTGCCGCCGTAATCGGCTATTTATTGCGTGCTAAGAAAGAGACCCTAATAGATGAGTTATCTGATATATCCCTTAGCGTTCATATTTATCCTGGGATCCGCTGTTGTCATCCATGAGTTTGGCCATTTCCTGGTTGCAAAGCTATTCAAAATTCGAGTGGAGACTTTTTCAGTCGGATTTGGACCACGCCTGTTTGGAAAGAAGTGGGGACAAACTGACTATCGAGTCTCGGCTATTCCGCTGGGTGGTTACGTCAAACTGGGTGGCGATGAATCGAATGCGCCGCTTGAAGGCGAGGGGGCCACGAACATACCGCCCGAAGAGAGATTCGATCTGCGTCCGCGCTGGCAGCGGATTCTGGTTGCTCTGGCGGGGCCTGTGATGAATGTACTAACAGCTCTTGCGATCCCCATTGCCGGCGCTTTGATGTATGGCGTGCCCGCGACCCCGGCTCCCGTGGTAAGCAGCATAGCAAGCGGCGGCGCCGCCGAAACAGCAGGGTTACGACGCGGTGATAAGATCGTTTCCTTTAACGGCATAGAGCATCCGAAGTGGGACACCATTCGCGGGGATGCGCTTTTGTCGCCGGATCAACCTTTGCCCGTGGTGGTGGAGCGCAACGGTGAACGAATCCCTTTGACAATCACGCCCGTTCCGCGCACCGAAGATGGGGAAACCGCCGGTTTCCTGGATTTCCTTCCTGCCTACGGCGATGTTCCAGTGGTAGTTCGTGAGGTGACGCCGAATTCCCCGGCATCTGAGGCAGGTCTCCAAACCGGGGATCAAATTCTCGCCATCGCCGCGCAACCAGTCCGTAGCGCCGAGCAGGTTACGCAATTTATCAGTGAACACAAGGGCCAGCCGATAACACTGACCGTTAAGCGCGATGGCCGCCAGATGGATATCACTGCGACTGCGCGAAAACTGCCGGATGGAAAAGAACGCCTGGGCTTTGGTCCCACGGAAGATATTCCCCTGCATCGAGTCGGTTTAGTGGGAGCAGCCAGATACGCGGTTGAAAACAATCTTGAAATCCTCCGCCTCACCGGCAAGGCCCTGGGACAGTTTTTTACCGGGCAGCGCTCGGCGCGGAACACTCTGTCTGGTCCGGTCGGAATTTATAAGGCGGCGGGCTCGGCGGTCGAGAGATTCGGCTGGGGCGGTTTTTTTACCACCCTTGCTTTCCTCAGTCTGAATCTTGGGATTTTCAACCTCTTACCAATTCCGGTGCTGGATGGCGGCGCGATTTTCCTGCTTTTAATTGAAGCTGTGTTGGCAACCGTAGGATTAAAACTCTCGATGCAAGTGCGCGACAGAATTCAGCAGGTTGGTTTTGTCATGGTCCTCCTTTTGATGGTATTTGTGATTACCAATGATCTTTTGAAACAAGCATCAATCTGGCGTGGCGGCAGTAACCCGCCGGCGGCAACGACGCCTGGGAAATAAGTTCGAGTTGCGCGTTCCAAGTTCCGGTTACCAGGGTTCCAACCCGAAACTCGAAACCCGAAACTCGGAACTCGGGACAGAAAGACATATGCGAAAGTCGAAAGCAGTTAAAGTTAAGCATGTTCAGATTGGCGGCGGCGCACCGGTCGTGATCCAGTCTATGACCAAGACTGACACTGCGGATGTCGGCGCAACCGTAGCGCAGATTGAAGAGATGGTGAGCGCGGGCTGCGAGATTGTGCGATTGGCCGTGCCGAATAACGATGCGGCGATTGCGTTGAAAGAGATTCGCAAGCGCGTGCCGGACGTTCCGCTGGTGGCGGACATTCACTTCCACTACAAGCTCGCGCTATTGGCGCTGGAGGCCGGCATCGACAAGCTGCGGCTGAATCCGGGAAACATTGGCAAGCATGAGCGTATTGTCGAAGTAGTGCACGCAGCGCAGGCGCAGCAGGTGCCGATTCGCATTGGCGTGAACGGGGGCTCGCTGGAAAAAGATCTTTTGCAGAAGTATGGCACGGCGACGCCCGAGGCCATGGTTGAGTCGGCGATGCGCCACATTCAGATCCTCGAAGAGCTTGGCTTCACCGACACGATCATCTCACTGAAGGCTTCCGATGTGCATCGCACCGTTGCCGCCTATCGTCTGTTGTCCGAGAAAGTCGACTATCCGTTTCATCTCGGTGTAACTGAAGCCGGCACAGCTTTCGGCGGCACCATCAAGTCGTCAATCGGATTGGGCATTCTCCTGCACGAAGGTATCGGCGACACTATTCGCGTTTCGCTTGCTGCGGAGCCGCAGGAAGAAGTACGCGTCGCTTGGGAGATTGTTAAGTCGCTTGGGTTGCGCACGCGCGGCGTGACGGTGGTAGCGTGTCCCACCTGCGGCCGCCTCGATGTCGACAACTTCGTTGAGATTGTGACGGAGATTGAGCGCCGGTTGGCCCACGTTGAAGAGCCACTGCACCTTTCGATTATGGGGTGCGCTGTGAATGGCCCGGGCGAGGCCCACGATTCACAATTGGGTGTGACCTTTGGCCGTGGTGTCGGCATGATCTTCAAAGACGGAGTGCCGATGCGCAAGGTTGCCGGCGAAGACATTGTTGAAGCTTTCGTCATGGAAACTGAAAAACTTCTTGCCGAGCTTGCGGCAAAAAAGACAACTGCTGAACCTGAGCTGGTGAGCATCACCTAGAAAAGACCACTTCGCTAAATCTTGAAGGCTGCGCGGTTAAGTAACCACGCAGCCTTTTGTTTTTCCGTTAGAGTCGAACCGGGGGACGCCGAGGGCGATTACGGATCGCGAGTCCTCGGCTTTGCCATCTGATGTGCGGTGGCGGCTTTGCCCCCCCCATAACGGTACTTCAAATTCTCCTGGGGCTGTGCCCCGAGCTGGGGCGCCGCCCCAAGAATCGCTTGGCAGTTGTTCGGTGGGGCAGAGCCGCCACCGCACATCAGACGGCAGAGCCGCGACGAGGTTCAGTGATCGCTTCCGATAATCACGGGTCACCCCTTCAGGTTGCTGATCGGCAAAACGCAAGCTAAAGCTTGGATTCTCAACGTCGTTATGGAACGAAGCGCCTTTTTTCCAGCGGCGGTGCAGCGGCAGCCATGGTGAGAAACAAAGCATCAGTCGCAGCCTTCCGGTTGATGTTGACGATCAGTTGTTCGCGCATCTCTTCGATCTGGGAGATCCAACCGGCGGGACGCCGGCTATCGAGGCCTGCACTGATTTTCTTGAGTTGCGGCAGCAAGTCCTGGTTGACGACGCTCTCCTCCGGAGTCTGAAGTGCGAGCATCCACGCATCGCGAATCAGCATCTCGAGAATATCAAGGCGCGACTCGTATTCATCCTTATACTTCGTTTCATTTAATTCCTCTGCCGAGCGCAGAAGTTGAATTCGATCCTCGTCTACGCTTAACACTTGCAACACCCAAAGCATCGCTGTTCGCTGGGCGCTAAATCCAGCAAAATCCTGCGCGACGGCGCGACCGAGACTGCCGCGGGCAACTCGCGCGCGAATATGAGCCTCGCCGGCGCTCGCGATTTTGTTTTTAACCAAATGACTCTCTATCTCCTCAGGCGAAAGAGGCGAGAACCGCATCAGCTGGCAGCGCGAACGAATTGTCGGAAGCAGCATATCGGGCCGGGACGTCAACAGTATGATGTGCGAAGTGTGCGGCGGCTCTTCCAAAACTTTCAAAAGCGCATTAGCCGATGAGTCGTTTAACTTGTCGGCATCTTCTATTAGAAATACGCGCGCCTTTCCTTCGTAAGGGCGATAGTTTGCTTCGCGTTCGATTAGACGCATCTGATCGACCAGCAACACACGCTTTGGAGCTACAACCATTCCTACGTCCGCATGGTCTGTCCGGATAATTCCTTTCCAATCTTCTGACTCGCTGCTCTGCGGATAGTTGAATTTGCCGATGCGGACACAGGATGGACAGCTGCCGCAGCCTTCAACGCCCTGCGGTGCGCGGCAGTTGAGAGCTCTGGCAATCTCGAGCGCAAAGAGTTTCTTACCGATGCCGTCTTCGCCGGCAAATAGCATTGCCCCGGGAATCCGTCCCGCTTCCAGTATCCGCCTCAGTAGCTTCTTGAGGCGCTCGTTTCCAGTAAGTTGATCAAACATTCTGATTAATGATTAGCGCCGCGCGCTGCTCGCATGGCGACCTAGGCTCTATCTTCCCCTTTCCGATTCTGCGCTTGCTGCCGTTTCAAGCTCATCGTCACAGACGTGACCTCTACTCCGTAAGAAAGGCAGTACGATCTCCTTGACGCGCTGCTGAGTCAACTCCAACGGTTGGTTCGTCTCTATAATCTTGATGCGCTCGGGTTCAGCAAGCGCCAGTCGCAAATACGCGTCGCGCACTCGGTTGTGAAACTCCGCGTCCTCTGAGTCTAACCGATCGCCTTGCTGTTTGCCGTTTGTTCGGCGCCGCGTGCGCGCGGTCGAGTCATCGACCGAAAGGTCAAAGAGCAATGTCAAATCGGGCTTGAGTCCTTCAGTGGCCAACTCGATGATTTCCGAAATTAGCTGCGGCGAGAAGCCGCGCCCAGCCCCCTGATAAGCAGCCGTGGCATCTGCGTAGCGATCAGAGAAAACGACCTGACCGGCCTCGAGCGCGGGGCGCAGCACCCGTCGCACATGCTGGGCGCGATCCGCAGCGAAGACGAGAAGCTCGGTAAGAGGATCAACTTCTTCCTGCGCATCAAGCAGCGCCGCCCTGAGACGATTTCCAACAGACGTGCCGCCAGGCTCTCGAGTCAACAAAGCTGCGCAACCTTTTTGCTTAAGAAAGTTGGCGAGCAATCTCAACTGCGTGGATTTGCCGCTGCCATCGATCCCTTCGAAGGTAATGAAAGTTCCTGTCACTCTTTTCCTCTGGGAAGATAGAACCGGGAACGGTAGCAACCGAGTTGAGATGGACAGCTTGGCGGCCCAGGAACCCGGCCGCTACCACCACCCCAACCGGGCTGCGGCGCTCCCCGGTCCGCTTCCGGTTCTGATTTGTTTCAGAATACCCGCAAGAGTTTAAAGTAATGTCAGGATTCGGGCGAGTCGGCAGTGTGACGGGCTGGTTGGTTTCCCAGTTGCGGCGAAGACTCTGGGGAGAGTTCGCCGGAAACCTCGGCCACCATTTGCGGGCGCAAATCTGCACTGCCGCGCCTTGATTGGGAGATTGTCGAGATAGCATGTTTGAAGACCAGCTGCTCATGCGCTCCGGCCTCCAGTAAGATCGAAAACTTATCAAAACTGCGGATGCGACCTGTCAACTTGGCGCCATTAACCAGATAGATGGTCACCGTCGTTTTTTCCCGACGCACCGTGTTTAGGAACGCATCCTGAATATTCTGTGGCGCAGGTTTTCCGTCTGACATGAAACACACCCTGGAAACTTGAACAGGGGCAAATGGGGGCGGGTAGGCCAGATTACAACAGCACCTGGTCAGTGACAAGAAAATTGATGCCTGGGGAAATGTCCTATTTTTATCGCGGAGCCGCCCTCGTGCGAGACTAAGGGATTTCTCAGTACATCATTCCGTAAGCGTCCTCGAAACGGCTTCTTGAATATGCTCGTTCTCTCCGAAACCTTCAAACCATTCGGCCCCCGGTTCACGACGAAACCAGGTCAACTGTCTCTTCGCATAGTGCCGCACATCGAGTTTTGTCTGTTCAACAGCGCTCTCGAGATTGCGTTTGCCTTCGAGGTATTCAACGACGCGCCGGTAGCCGTGCGCGCCGAGCGCATTCGAATTTGCAGGCACGCCCTGCGCGAGAAGCGTTTTGACTTCCTCCACCAGTCCCGAAGCAAAATGTTTTTCCGCACGTTCATTGATGCGCCGGTAAAGCTCGGCGCGTGGGGGATTCAAAACGATTATGCGCAGACGGTGGGCACTCTCATGAGGCTCTGGCCGCCCCGTCTTCTGTTGCGACATCGCCTTTCCGGTTTGCAGTCGAACTTCGATCGCGCGTTGCACACGAGGCCAATCGCGTGCATAGAGTTCCGCCGCACTCTGTGGATCAAGGCGTTGCAGCAGGCGATGAAGATGTTCGGCGCCATGGCGTTCCCGCATTTCGTTTAGTCGACGGCGCAGCTCTATATCAGTCTGGGGGCTGGGAAAGAAAGGATTACGCAGGGCGCGCAGGTAGAGTCCTGTGCCCCCCACCAATATCGGTACGCGACCTCGTCGCTGTACGTCTTCAATTGTCACGGCGGCCTTACGGGCCCAGTCGCCCGCAGTGTAGTTAATATTTGGCGAAACGAAATTGATCAGGTGATGAAGAATACCGCGGCGCTCTGCGAGTGGAACTTTGGCAGTAGCGATCTGGATACCCTGATAAACCTGAACCGAGTCGCAATTGATGATTTCGCCATCCAGACGCAGCGCAACCTCGATTCCCAGTGTGCTCTTACCCGAAGCAGTTGGACCAACAATTGCAATGGCTGGATGTGGAGATTGCGTTCCGCTCACGCGCGAGAGAATATCACGCGGTTCAAGATAACAGCCCAGATGAGGCCGAGCAGAATTAGCGCACCTATGACTTGGTCACCAGAAAAGCATCAGTTAGCTGGCGTTTCAAGGTTGGTCCACCGTTCTTGTTAGCATCGGTTAGGTGTGTTGAGGACTGCAGTCGATTTCCCAAGCCGCGAATTATTTGATCATTGCGCTACGAAGTTGTACGTAATCACGCCGGTGACCTTCACGGGCTGACCTTCAAGTCTTGTTGGCGTAAACCTCGCACCACGAGCGGCGGCCACCGCGACGCCCTGCAACAACGGATGACCAGAAACGGCATGAGCGGAAATCACGTTGCCATTCTCGTCAATTGTTACCTGAACAGAGACTGTGCCGGATGCATGTGCCTGCCTGGCGATGGGTGGGTATGCTGGCTTCGGCAAGCTTATCGCTTTGCCATTCAACACGCCTCCTGAGATTGGGGCTCGGTGTGGAGTGGGGGAAGGCTTCGCTGGCGGAGGATCAGAAGTCTCGATTGGAGACTTGGCAGGTGTGGGGACTTTGCGCGGAGTCGGCGATGGCTTCGCCGGCGATGATCCGCTCTTGTTCTCAACAGAGGGAGAGAGAAGTGGCGTCAGTATTTCCGGCGAGGGTGTTTGGTTGCTGGCCACGGCTTCCGTTGACAGCTGATTCAGCTCGTCATGTTTGGCCGGCCAAAAAGCATAAGCCAATCCGGCGACCACAATGAGAAGCACAACAACGGATATTACAATTCGTTGCAGCGGGAGCCGCTGATTCGGTGTTGAGCCACTAGAATTCAAGGAGTAAAGGGTCCCTACTCTCGCTTGCTTGCGGGCTTCAGGTTCCTGCCTTTGATTAGCTGCTAGTTGTTCCCGCTCGCGAGCTTCAGCACGGTGGCGAACTTCAGCCTCCTCCCGCTTGCGTTCCTCAGGTTCATCGCGCTTTTGAGCCTCAGCTTGTTGTCGCTGGCGGACCTCTGCCTCTACCCGTTGGCGCTCAAGTTCGTCAGCTTTTGCTTGCTCCTCTGCCAGGCGCTGCCGCTCTCTCTCTGCGGCTTGTTTCTCCTGCGCGAGCCTTTCTGTTTCTTCAGCAGCCCTGGTGCGGGTCTCTTCCGCTGCGCGCTCGCGCGCCTCTTCGTCTGCGCGCTGGCGCTCAGCGTCGTCGGCTTTCCTTTGTTCCATTTCCAAGCGCTGGCGCTCTTCCTCTTCGGGGCGTTTCTCTTTGGCAAGCCTTACTGATTCTTCAACAGCCTGAAGGCGAGAGTCTTCTGATGCGCGTTTGACTGGTGCAACTTCCTTGATTTCTGCCTTATCTTCCTCGGTAGGCCGAAGTTGCCCTTGTGCGGATTCTAACGAGTGATTAATTCGAGCAATGGCAGTTCTCACCTCTTCGATGAGAAGTCGCAGGTTGTTTTCAAGAGGAGGAACCGAAGCGTCGAGCCACTGTATATTTCCCAAGTAATAACGCAGCTTCGAGGGTTCGATAATCTCGGTGCGGAAGGGAATCAATGACACTCCAATGTCATCGAGAGCAATTGCGAGTTCGCGCTTGACCTGTCTTGACGAGTCGGAGTTTGAGGACCAAACAAGAATCATGACCCGGCTGTTGGCAAGTGCTCCCATGATAGAAGCATCCCAATCTGCACCGATCTCGACATCTCTCGGCGCATACCAGCAGCTTAAACCGTCGTCCTCAAGCGCTTTGCAGATTGCGTCTGCAATGGCCTTGTCTTTTTTTGAATAACTGATGAACGCGTCATGGGCCATGAGGATGCTCCCAAAATTTGGGCCAAGCTTAGTGCTTTGCGAGGTCTAAAGTCTGAACGAGAAAAGCCCATGTTCAGGTTTTGACGTCGCGGAGGTTATCAGACTCTAGCACGGTTTTGTCAATCCAGTTAAAGTTGTGACGCGCGAGACTTCAGGCTCTCAGGCCTCACGCGCGGGAGAATATCATGCGGTAGAGGAGTACTAGCCAAAGGACTGCCAGGAGGATCAGCGCGCCGATGATTTGATTACGAGAGAAGCGCATCATCAATCCAGTTATAGAAGAAACTTGGCCAACTCCGCGTCGGTTGGACGAATGAGAGCTCGTCCATTTGCTTCAAATACCGGAACTAATCGCTGCCGCGTCAATTTATACATCGCCCGCAGCGCTCCGAAGTCGCCTGCGACATTTCGTTCGACGTAATCGATGTTATGTTGTTTCAACCAACTCCGGGCGTCAGAGCACAAAGGACAATCAGGAACGACGTACAACGTCATGATCGAAGAGATTCTTGAGCTAGAGAGTAAAGATTGTACAGACCTTCATTTGAAAGCCGGAAAGCAAAGGCGACGTTAGTTCATCGTCGCTCCGGAGTCTGGCGATTTCCTCGAGAGTCTGTCGTTGTAAGCGAAGGACGATAACCTCCCGATTCTCCAAATCGACAATCCAGTATTCTTTAACACCGTATTTTCCATAAAGCTGGCGCTTGGCAGACAGGTCGCGCTCACGATTCTGAGTTCCGGGGGAAAGTATTTCAACAACCAGGTCGAGCGCGCCCGTGAACTTCTCGCCAGTCACAACTTGATCCCATCGTTCATTACGAACAAAAACCAAGTCGGGAATTACGGCGTCGTAGTCGCTGAAGATTGCTCCTGCGCCGGGCACGAGGATGCCAACCGGATTGGCCTTGAGATATGAACCGAATTCCAACTGAAGATTGTGAAGGACGCGTTGGTGTGGAATGCCGGGAGCACGAGACACGAATAGTTCTCCTCCGATGAGCTCGTAGCGGTTTCCATCGTCGTCAGGAAAAGCGTCCAGGTCGGCGACTGTTAAGAGCGGTTCAATGCTTGAAGCCATGCTGATTTCCTTCATTCTTCATAGCAGCTTAGGCAGCGAATTTATCACAGACCCCTGTCATTGAGAGGCACTGAGGAGTAAAGAGCGGTGGGTCTGCGGATGCAGGAATTCTTTCATATAAACACGAAAGCCACCAGAGGTAGCAGCTCAGGTTATTTGATTACCAGAAAGGCGCATCCTTGAATGGTGACCATGTTTTTGACGGGTTCACCATGAACGGAGTTCCGTTGCGGCAATAACGGCCGGTCTGCTTGATGCCGGCACGCCGCTGCTTTTTCACTCTACGTCTTATTTTTCGCATCGGCGGCGAGGGCAGTTTCTGCTTCATCCTCGTCTTTGCCCAGCCGCTTTTCGGCGCGTTCGCGGGCAGTTTCTACAGCCTGGTGGAGGACTTCTACTTTAGCCACGAGGCGGGCTTTGGCTTCAGCGTACTGGACAGCTTCTGCTTCAGCGGCACGGCGCAGAACTTCTGCTTCGCTTGGCGGCAAAACTGCTGCGCCAGCGTGCCGCAGGGATTCTACTTCAGCGCGCAGGCGTGCCTGCCGGTAAGCTGCTGCCTCGGCTTCCTCCAGGGCCTCTGCTTCAGATTCCTGAAGGGCTTTTACTTCATTAATCAGGCGGGTTTCCTCGTCGACGCTTGTTTGTTCGTTTTCCGGGTGTTGCGGCTCTGCCCCTTCCGTTGCCCGCTCGCGCGGCTGCTCTGGCGCAGTTTCTTTCTCCGCCGTCCCAGATCGTTGGAGTTTTTCTTCCTCCGATACCAATAACTGACCGACTATTGGAATGGCGATCTTAACCTGTTCGACAAGACGTTTCAGGTTAGCTTCCGGTGGGGGAGTTGAGGCGTCGAACCATTGAATGCCGCTTAGGTAATACCGCAGCTTCGAAGGTTCTATCGACTCAATGCGAAAAGGAATTACGGTCACCCCAATCTCATCGAGCGCCAGGGCGATTTCACGTTTAACCTGCTTCGACTGGTCGGAGTGTGAGGACCAGACGAGAATCATTACGCGGCTGGCGGAGAGCGCTTCCATGATGGAAGCGTCCCAATCCGCCCCAATCGGAACGTTTCGCGGCGCATACCAGCAACTGAGTCCATTCTCCTCCAGCGCTTTGCAGATGGCAGCAACGGTCTCTATATCATTTTTTGAATAACTGACGAATGCGTCGTGGGCCATGAGGATGCTCCAATCAACATTTTGCCCAGCATATCTTTGTGCTTGGCGAGGTCCGAAGTCGGAACGACAAAAACGCTAATCTGCTTTCGCTGTACCTGAGGTTATCAGACTCTAGTACAGTTTTGTCAATTCAATTCCGGTGTAATATCTCCCAGAGGGATATCAGCCAGGTGCCGAGCATGCACGAAATCTTTTAACTCACACAAAGTGTTTAACTCAAAATAAATCTCGCGAGGAGTGCCGCTATCCAACCAACGATATCGACGATGCTCAAAATCTTGGCGGTCATGGCTATGCCACGCTTTTCTTGAGCCACCTGGTATAAGTCAATCGTTTCAAGAGCTTCGTTCGCCTTGCGAAATGCGAGAAAGCCAAAGATAAACCCAAAACAAAACAAGCCCACAATGCTGAGAATCAATGCACTCTTGGCATCACTCGCAACGGCAGCCGCTTTCGCAGCCAGCACATTCTGAGGATACATTGGATTACCCGGTGTGGGCGGCGGTGGCGGCATAAAAGGCTCATTGTTTGGCGGTTGTTGCTCAGACACAGCTGGGGGCTCCTTTTTCGCCGGTTAGTAGAGGGTAACGAGCACAAAAACGATGACAGGTTATCCTAATATATTCGAGTAAGTTCAATTCCGGTGTAATACGCCTTGAGAATTTGTTCATAACTGAAGCCCTGGCGGGCGAGACCGTATGCACCCACCTGGCACATACCGACGCCGTGTCCCCAACCGCGGCCGAGGAAAGTGAATCCAGTGACGCGTCCGGTTTCATCAAATTTCCGCTCAATCACAAAAAGTTGCTCGCGCAAACCAAGAGCTGAGCGAATGCGCCCGCCAAGTACCTGACACGTTCCGTCTGTGCCTATGATCTCAAGGTCGGTTGCTCTTCCGGATCGCCCGCGTGCGAGAACGCGCAGGTCCGTAAGTAATCCGATGCCGCTAGCGAAACGCCCCAAACGCGCCTGCGCCTGACCGAGCGACAGTTCTGTCGTCCAGTTTGTAAAGGGCGAGTAGCGATCGGCAGCAGCGCCATTTTGTGCCGGCCGCACTTCCAGATAATCAACCTCGCCGGCTGCATTCACATGAAAGACAACCGGTTCGCCGCCGACCAACGCCACGGACCGAACCGGAAAGATGGTTTCCCCAATCTGACGGAATAGGAAGGAGTCGGCGGCGACCTTGACTGGCTGGTCTTTCCCCCTTGTGCTGCGGAGAATCAGGGCATCCTCCACAGTCGGTCGCGCCGCCCCCTTCTGAAGTTGCAGCAGGTTTCGTGCTTCCAGTGTGCGTGCAATCGAATGGAGCGCGCGGGCTCGCGAAAGGGGCTCGCGAGGATGCAAGGTCGCGTCAGGAAGAACCGCAAGATAACCATCGCGAATCAGCAACGCGACATCGGCGCGATTGCCTGGGGGTATGTCGCCCGCGTCGCGTACTGCAAGGAAATATTCAACGTCGGCATCATTGAGCAGTGTACTGCCGCGGCTTTCACCGAACGCCGCGGTGCTCAACGCTGTTGCAAACGCCGGCGGCTTGTTGACTTCTTCCGTCACCGTTGGGGCTATTTGATGCGCGAGCTTTGCAACCGAAGCCAGCCAACTACGAACTTCGGAAACCGGCGCCTCCGCGTTGAGCCAGGAGTCAGAAACTCTCGGACGCAACGAAGTGAAGTTTTGAATAGCCAGAAGTGCAACTTCGCGCGCGAGCGAAACATTCTGTTCCTCCTTGAGCTCGGCAGGTTCGCGCGTTGTTTTGATCGTAAAAGGCGCAAGCGCAGCACGTCCTTCCGCGGCGCACTCGCGGGCCTTCAGATACGGAACAGCGACATTGAAAATATTTCCCGCATCCTCGGTACGGCCGCCGCAGGTTGAAGTGTAGAGCGCGTTAATCGGCTCGCCGTTGTAGGTTGCAATTATTCCGCGCGTCTCATCAACCGCGCGCGAAGACAAAGGATTCTCGGAAACGAGTCCGCGATACACCTGCGAGCGGGTCGTAGGCAGCAGGTCGTAGCCCTGTGAGATAAACTGGCCACGATTCCGCAGGGCGTAGGTGCGGGCCGCGATTGCCTGTGCCTTGTGGGCTTCCAAAAGTGGAAAGCCACCGGCTGAAAGTTCATTCGGCACCACACCCTTGACGTAATCTTCAAGTCCGAGCACGTTGACAACGGTGAGCACGCCGCGCGTGTTTGTGAACACTTCGATGCGCCCGCGGTAGGGTCGATCGTTAAAACGCACCGGCGTAGTTTCGCTGTCGGAAGCAAAGGTGACCGGTGCGCTGGAGCTAAAGAGCCGCCCCGCGCCCGGCGCCGAAGCCACTACTTCGCGTGATGGCAAGCTGAAGCGGGCAGCAGGTCGAACAATACGAGCAGCAGGAACCGGTCCGGAGTTCTGTTGGGAGGTATTGCTGTTTACCGAAGGAGACTGCCGCATCATGGTCGTCTGAGTGGCGGCGGCCGTCTTATTCCTTTGAGCGCCGAGAGTTGAAGCAGGGTTGACTGAAGACGATGCGCCGCCGGTAGCCACAAGGGTCGCGTCAAGCCCAGCATCTTCGAGGCGGGCCCGCAATTCTTCCGCTTCGATCTGTGGCTGTCGAACGCCGACAAGTAATCCCCACGTTTTTGTCATCGTATCGTAAGCAACCTGGGAATCTTCGCCCGTAACTTCCCGGACAGCTCGAGATTTTTCCTCTGCGTCAGTGCGCGAAGTTAGTCCGGCAAGCTGGATTCTATAGGTGTCTGCGCTGTCACTGGCCGGGAGTGGCGATAAAAGACGGGGCTCAAGCCGCACGCGCGCCACCTCCATGGCTACAAGCGTCGTAGCCAGGTCAGTCGCATTCATCAAATGACCGCTGGTAGAGATTGTCGCCGACCGCGCAGCGGTTGCGAGCGCGATGCGAATGGTTGGTTCCGGTTGAGAAGTTGAATCAACGCCCGATTGATCCAGTGTCACGATCGTTCGTGGGGCGGGCGGCCGCCATTCGCCGGCGGTCGTTTGCGAAGTCTTTTGCGGCTCGTCCTGACTGTGAGTTCGCCTCTGACGAATCTCTTGTTGGCCGAAAACGAACGCTGGGCTGAAGAATTGTTGCGCAAGCAGGAGGGCAACAGTGCTTCGCGCGAGGAAATTACGCATTACCAGGAAACCCTTCGCGGTTTAGTCTTGGGGGCTGTTCCGCGCGGCCATAGTACTACATCTCCAGCCAAACGAAGCGACCAACCTTTGGGCGAATCAGTTCCCCTGGCTAGTTTGGGGCTGAATTTGTTTTGTCCAGGGCTGTCCGCAGACCGCGAGCGAGTTTCAGCGCATCGTCGTTTGCCCAAAAGTGCATGAAGAACAGTCGGGGAGATTCGGAGAGCATATGACTATGAAGAGCTGTAACGGCGATTCCGTTTTCTCGCAGAGCACGAATAACAGGATTTACTTCCGTCGCGAGCAGGACAAAATCGCCGGTAATTGCTGCGCGGTCTCTTCCTGTGGGTTGAAAATTGATTGCCGTGGCCACGCCCATCGAAGGTGGCACTTCCATTTCGCCTTCCCTGATCTTTTCGGCGCGGGGGATGCTGAACTGGTAGACGCCGCTATTTTCTTTGCCACTGCGTCCGAGAGCTATCTCAACCTTACGCATGTCCAACTCCTCAGATGCTCTCCGTTTTTGAGTAGTGGACGGTGGATTCTCAAGCGGCGTCTTCGTGTATGACAATGCGCGATGAATAGCCTCAGCAAGTTTCAAGGCATCGCCGTGACCGCTGATGTGCATGTACATCACGCGCGGCGATTCATCGAGCACATGGTTGTGCAGCGCTGTCGTGTCGATGCCGCTTTCCTGTAGCGACCATAACACTGGGCCAACCTCGGCTTCGGTCAGCACAAGATCGCCCATAACCATTGTCATGGTTTCCGTCTTCTTGAAAGCGACCCATGACCCAAAAGCTAATACGGGATTGATCTGAACACCTCGGACGGTAACGTCGAGATCGGTTCGCGGTAGGCCGATCTTGAATACATCTCCTGGTTGCATCGAACCGTTTCTGCCGATTGCTTTCTCAACCGTCTGCCATTCTTCAGGAGTGGCTTTCTGTTGATTAGTGCCAACGCCGAACCTAATCTGTGTCTCGGCAGTAATTGAGAGACTCAAAACTAGCAACAGGGCCCGCAGAAGTGGAGAGAAATGCTTAACCACGCGTTCACTAAACTCGTAAGATTTGGGCTCGTTATCAATGCTGGAGTTTTCCATCGCGCTTTCCTTTCTTTGAATGATGCCAGTTTTGACCTTAGCTTGCATATCTTTCGTCGACTGTTAACGTGAAAACAAGCGTGCCAACTAATCCAATAATTCCTGCCGTCACAAACGGAACCTGCGGGGCAATTTTCCATAGGAGACCGCCAATGGCGGCAGCGGGCGTGATCGAAAGACTGCGCATCAGATAGTAAAGTCCTACCGATCGCGCTCGCAGTCCTTCGCGGGCGAAGTCGACGATCATTGCCTTTCGCGAAGGTTCTCCGATTTCCCTTAGGCCGCCAATGATGAAGGCTACTATGAGAAACGCGAAATTTGGGGCCACCATCACTGCCAGCGGAAACAACCCAAAACTCAAAAAGGTGGCGATGACGAAAGGCTTGCGCCCAATACGGTCTGCAATCTTACCTGCCGGGATATACACCAGGATTGAAGTAGTCATCTGAATCGCGATTAATGTGCCGTAACGTGCGGTGCTGAAACCCTGGATATTCGTGACGTACAGAATCGTTAAAACGCCCGTCATGCCTTCGCACATTCTGATGATGATATCGGAAATCAGCAGGCGTTTTAGCGCTCGATGGAACGAACGCCATACGTCGCGAATGTTTGTCGCTTCAGACGCTTTGATTTCGATGTTTACTTTTAATACCAGCAGAAATGTGAACACCGCCAGCGCGAGCGTAATCAAGAGACCGGCACGAACACCTTTAATGATTCCCAGCGAAGCAATCATTGCTCCGCCGATGATTGGAGCGATAACTATCGGCACACGTTTCAGAATCGACTGTAAGGTGAAGCCCATCGCACGCCGTTCCCGCGGCAGGGAGTCGCCGATTACCGCGAAGATTGCGGGCGATGCCATGCTCTGCCAGGCCATAGCCAATGCGAGGCCGACAAAGACTAATGGCCACGAGGAAGCGAAGTAGTAGACAAGGTATCCGGCGGAGGCAATGGCGACAAAAATCAGAAAGGCGCGCCGGCGACCCAGACGATCGGCGATCCAACCGCCAGGGTATTGATAGATGGCATCAAAGAAGTCTTCTGCGGTGCCGAAGAGGCCGATAATGGGTGTGCTGGCGCCGAGTGCTTCAAGATATTTGGGAAGGAATTTCTTCCACAGCTCCTCGCCGAGACCGAGGAGGAAGACAGCTGCCGAAGCAATTGAGACGTTTCGTTCGAGGCTGAGGTAGTCGGCCAGTCTGATTCGCAAGCTTACAGGCTTATCGGTTGGAATTGTTTGCACGTAATCGTCTGAATGAAACAGAGCAAACTCAATTACAGAACCGCGAGCGGTAGCGACCGGATCCAACACTCTACATTGAAGTAGTTAGTCGCGGAAGAGGTCCCTGCCCGTAAAGTCAGTGCAAACGCGGTCTATGACAGCGGCTGTGCGCAGAATTTCAGAACCGTTTGCTTAACGAGCACATGCAAACCGAAGATGTTGAATGAAGCTTTACGGACGTTCCAGTGCGAAGTTGAGTGCCAGCATCCGATCGCTACCGCTCGCGGTTCTGTAATGAACAGCTTCGCAGGCGAAACGACAGCGTGACGTATTGCGGAAGTTCGTTTCGGGCTAAGCAGCCTTCTGTTGATTCATCACCGTTGTCGGTTCGCCCTCAACTAAAGGCTTGTTTTTACGGGAAGAACGCCACATGCCCACGGCTTCCCTTGAAAGGCTCAGGATCGGGCGCCGGTTCTGAAAAATCAGCCTGAGCCAGGCACGCTTGTTCATCTGCGGAAAGTAAATGCCGCGGAAGAATAAACGAGAAATCAGATGGCTGAGGCGATATCTGAACGGCGCACCGCTGATCGAATTGATCGCCTCCGCATTCCGGTCGGGACTATACGAGGCCGTCCAGGCGCTGTCGGTTTCCTGACGTGCTTCCTGGATTGTCATCTTGAGCGGTGTATGGGCCATCCAGAAAGGTGCGAAGTCCATCCAGTGCTTAGGGCGGGCAAGTCGTCCGGCCTTTTCCAAGCGGTCGTAGAGCGGCGTCGCGGGAAACGGCGTGAGTTGACCGAAGACGGGCAGGCCTGGCGGCCACGAGTGAATCTCATTAAGGGTCCGCTGAGCGACTCCGACCGTATCATTGTCCATGCCGAAGATGAAGGAAGTGATCGCGTAAACGTTACGCTGCGCCAGGCGCTGGAGCACAGCTCCGTACTCGCTGGGCTTGCTGAAATTCTTATTGACGTCGGCCATATTGGCCGGGTCGATCGATTCCATGCCGATGAAGACCCACTGTCCCCCTGATTCAGCGATGAGGTCGACGAGTTCCTCGTCGCGCAACAGGTTGGCGCTAATCTGCGCCACCCAGGGCAACTGGGCGCCGGCTTTGATGATGTCTCTCAAGAGCGATTTCGTGCGTTTGATGTTGATGGCGAGATTGTCGTCAATGAAGAAGACCGCGATTTGTCCGCGCTGTTCCCGCGCTCGCTCTTTGAGACGCAGCAGTTCATCTACGACGCTCTCATTCGTGCGGAAGCGAATCGAGTCGCCGAAAAATCCGGTGACGGTACAAAACTCGCAGCCATAAGGACAGCCGCGCCCGGTCTCCAGCGGTACAACATGAAACGATCCCCAGCCGGCACCCATTTTAGACAAAAGGGGACGAAACATTTTCGGCACCAGGCTGAACTGGTTAAGATCGAGCTTCTCCCACGGTATCGAAGGATAGGGTTGCAAGCTCGGCTTAATATCCACACCCTTTGCATCCCGCTCAGGCTGGTAGACTTCTTTGAGTTCTCCGCGCGCCGCGTCTTCGACGATCAATGGCCAGGTTTGGTCCGCTTCGCCCAGAGCCACCGCGTCTGCATAGCGCGGCCCACCATCTCGACCGATCGCCTCATCAGGGCATTCCGTTACGTGTGGCCCCCCCATCACGACGGGCACCCCCGCAGCCCGAATCGCACTGGCCACACGGTAAGCTTTGGCAACCATTCTCGTCATCGCGCCGATCCCGACGAGGCCGATCTTATTCTCCTGTACAAATCGCACGATCTCGTCGTCGTTCATAGCGCGCGCGTTGCCGTCGATTAAGATCACTTCATGGCCGGGCGGGGTGAGTGCCTGAAGCAGAAACATCCAGAGGTGGGGCATGAAGTTTCGCGTCACACCGTTGTCGGGGTTATAGAGTAGGATTTTCATAACTTTTCCAATCAACCTCGGTTACAGCAAAAACTCACAAAACCTAAGAAACCCCTTTGTGCGGCCGTGTTTGAATAAGGGCGATGAAAGGAAACGGTGGTAAGTCGTTCCTGGTAAAGTCGGGGGCCGAATTGTTCGGGAAAAGCATACCAGTCATGTGCGTTGGCGTACATAGCCAGAAGGCGCATATCAGGTAGTTTAGCAGCGTGGAAGATAACACGACTGACCCCTTTCCCCTAAGGGCTCTCGTGTGAGCGTCGCCCGCGCTAGAAGAGACCACGGGCTGCGGCATAAAGAATTCCGGTAGCTAGTGCTCCGACCGCGACCACCGCAACATCGACTTTCAAAAGTGTAATAAGAAGAAAAGCGAGTAGCGCGATAACAATAGTGGGCAGTCCGACGATGGCTTCGGGAGCCAAATGGAGTGAAACGACGATTATTATGCCAACGACTGCGGCGCTCGCTCCCGCGAGGAATGCCTGAATGAAATGGTTGCTGCGGACTTGTTCAAAATAGCGCGCACCGACCAGAACGAACGCAAACGATGGCAGGAAAACCAGAAATGTCGCAAGGACCGCGCCCACAACTCCGCCGGCAAGGTAGCCAACGAAGGTAGTGAACAACATAAACGGGCCGGGCGTGGCTACGCTGAGGGCCACGCCATCAAGCAATTGTCCGGCAGTGAGCCAGCCATGCTCGGCGACGGCGCCGCGCTCGAGAAAAATAATCGAAGCATATGCTCCGCCAAAACTGAACAGCCCTGTCTTGAGAAAAAGCCATGACATTTGAAACCAACGCGAAGTCGTAAAGGGAAGTGTCGCGATGAGCGCGCCCAGGCTGAGCGGGAGCGTTACTGGTAGAATGCCCACTTGCTTTTTCAGCCGCAGCCAGCTTTCGGTGAAAAAGAAGTTCAAGAATCCTGCCGCAATCATTATCAACAGGAAGTTGACTCTGCCGAAATACATCGCGGCGAACGCCACCACCAGCAACACTGCCAGGAAAACACTCGTAATCGAGGCCCGCCCTAACTTGATAATTCCGGCCCCAATTATTCCGAGCACCGCCGGTTTCAGCACGTAGAGAACGGAATTCACCTGGGGCAGACTGCCGTAAGCAACATAGAGCCAACTCAAAATGATCATCGCCACGGCGCCAGGCAGAATGAATGTGAGTCCGGCGATGATCCCTCCCAGGAATCGTCCTTTCAGATAACCGATGTAGATTGCCAGTTGTAATGCTTCAGGCCCAGGCAGCAGGTGGCAAAAGCTCATGATTTTGACGAAGCGATCATTAGACAGCCAATGCTTCCGCTCGACCATGTGGTTGTACATCATGGTGATCTGGGCCACCGGCCCGCCAATGTTTACAAACCCAAGCATCACGAAATAAAGAAACACTTCACCCCAGGAAAGCCTTGCGAGATCTCCCTGGTCCAACCCGGTAGTGGTTTTGTTGTTCACCGAAATCATCGTCGACCGCTGAGGCAAGGCGCCTCGGCAGAAGCAAGCCCGACTCTCAGGAGGGCTCAGAGATGGGGGCCTGAAGAAAAACAGGGCCCCGCCCTGACGATTGGGCTTCTGCTCGAGATTCTCTATTGAACCGGCGGCTTGCGATATCCCTTCCGTGACAAAAGTTCCTGTCCTTCATCGCTTAACAGGAAGCCTACAAACTGCCGGGCCGCAACCTGGTTTGTTGAGTCTTTAATAATTCCTAAAGCTTGATCAATTGGCTGGTGTGTTTCTTCGTTAACCTCGAGGTAGCTTCCTTCGGCTGGTTTCAGGAGCGCCAGTGGAATGAAAGCGACCTCGGCGTTGCCGGTGGCGGCATATTGCTTCGCCTGGGAAACGTTCTGCGCGTAAACAACCTTTCTTTCGATCTCGTTCCAGATCCCCAACGTCCGAAGACTCTCCACTGTCGCCCGCCCGTAGGGAGCAACGTCAGGTTTGGCGACGGCTAGGCGATCAAACGCCTTCGCCCTTATATCTTGAATTCGCTCGATCTTTAAGTTGCTGCCTGGAGGCAGCCACATCACCAGCCGGCCACGCGCGTAAACCGCGCGCGTTCCAGGCGCAAGTAAACCTTTGCGTTCGAGCTGTTCCACATGTTCAGTATCGGCCGCTGCAAACACGTCAAAGGGCGCGCCATTCTCTATTTGCCTGGCGAGGTCAGCGGTGGCGCCGAAGCTGAAGACTACGCGAATACCAGTCTTGCCGGTAAACCGGGGACCAACTTCAGCGAACGCATCTGTCAGGTTGGAGGCTGCTGCGACAATCAAGTCCTGGGAGTTAGTCTGGCCATTTTCTGGACCGTGAGATCGGCAACTTGCAGCAACAAGCGCCAGGAGGAGCAACGCACAAAACTTCAGTAGTTGTTTCACACTTGTGACTCTCCCGGGTACGTTCGGCACTGACAGCGGGCTTTCGGCCATCATCATAGTCGGAGTCCCTTCCATCTTTCCAGAACAGGCGAAGGTATGGTATAGACCTCTAAACCCCCGCAACCGAACGTCGCCGCGGCTTCCCGCAGCCAAGGCGTAAAAGGAAGGGCCTGGCTCTTGAGGAAACGTACATTCAATAGGGCGCTCGCCGTCTACGCAACGCTGATAGGTCTTATCGTGTTTGCCAGCAGTTGTCTGCCAAAGCCACAAACGGAGACGGGCGGCATCAATATAACTCTCTATGCCTTCTCGGTTATGAAAGAATCTCTGGAGAAAGCAATCTATCCGGGATTCGTTGCCAAATGGAAGCAGGAGCATGGCCAGGACGTTCGCTTCACCTCGTCATACGCCGGATCGGAAACGGTGACTAACCAGATAATTCAAGGCGTGCCTGCCGACATTGCGATTCTATCCATCGATCGTGATGCCCAGCGGCTGAAGGAAAACGGATTCGTTACGTCCGACTGGCACGCGCTGCCGTACAAAGGCATTGTCAACAAAACGCCTTTCGTGATTCTCGTAAAGGGCGGAAACCCCAAAGGCATTCACGACTTTCCCGATCTCGCCAAGCCGGGTGTGAAGCTCATTCACCCGGATCCGGTCAGCTCCGGTGGAGCGCAATGGTCTATCCTGGCAATCTATGGTTCGGAGTTGATCAAGTCTGAAAAGGAAAGCGGTGAGCCGGATCAGGCGCGCGCGCTGCAAAGGCTTCAGGCGATCTGGAAAAACGTCTTCGTCACGCCCGCCTCTGCACGCGAAGCCCGCACTACCTTTGAACTCGGCAATGGTGACGCGCTGGTGACCTATGAACTCGAAGGCTTGCTCATGAAGGAAGGCGGCAAGCCGGTAGAGATCATTACTCCGCAAGCGACAATTTTTAGTGAACACCCCGCGGTCGTCATAGATCGCAACGTCTCCGCGGACAAACGCGCCGTAGTGGACGCCTTCATGCAATACCTCTGGAGCGAGGACGCGCAGAGGGCCTTCGTTAAATACCACTTCTACGCAGTCACTAACAACGCATTCAACGAGGCGAACAAAGAGTTCGGACATATTGAGATGCCCTTGACGATCGATTACTTCGGCGGCTGGGAGAAAGCATACCCGGAGGTAATCGAACAAATCTTTAAAAACAAAGTGCGGAACCGGAAGTGACATTGGCGACTGCCGATTGCCCGTTGCCGACTTAGCCATGCCTCCTCGTGCCACTTAAACGGGTGCCAGGCAACTGGTTTCGCATGTCGGCAATCGCAAATGAACTAATGAGCACAACGACCCCCACAATGCGTCACGTGCGCGGCTTCGACGTCGCGAGGCCTTTAAGCATCGGCATGCTTGTCTTCATGATGCTGCCGCTGGTCTTTCTGCCACTCCTCTCGATTTTCATTTTCGGCACCAATAATGGTTTGGCTAGTTTCTGGGCGGCACTCACGGCGGCGGATGCAATCTTTGCTCTCAAGCTCTCGATGGTCACGAGCTTTTGGGCTACGGTTTTCAATGTTTTCTTTGGATTGTTCGCCGCCTACGTGCTCTCGCGTTACAACTTTTGGGGACGTAACGCGCTCATTGTCACCATTTCACTGCCGACGGCAATTCCGACGGCGGTTGCGGGAGTCGCGTTGCTGATGTTATGGGGACCTTATGGAATGCTGGGCCGCCTGCTGAGACCTCATGGAATCGAGGTCATGTTCACCGCCAGTGCGATCGTCCTGGCGAATATATTTGTTACCTTCCCGCTGGCGTTTGGCGTTATTAAGCCTGTATTTGACACAATGAGTCGCTCGCTCGAAGAGGCCTCGGCCACGATAGGAGCGACCCGTTTGCAAACGTTTTGGCACGTGACGCTTCCATCTTTGCGCGGCGCGATAGTTTCCGGCGCGCTGTTGACCTTTGCCCGCGCGGTGGGTGAATTTGGATCGACTATCATGGTGTCGGGCAATCTGGCGGGACGGACGCAGACCGCGCCACTTTACATCTTCGCCAAATTCAACGAAGGCCAGATTGAAGCTGCCAATGCGATTGCCATTGTGCTGGCGCTCTTTTCGTTCCTGATTTTCAGCGTGCTGTTTTTTGCCAGGGATTGGCTGGATGTCGATTGAGGACTCTAGTATGAAGGCCCAAGCCAGAATGATGGAGCGTTCGGAGTCGGCTCCTTTACGGGACAGCCCGGCGCCAAATGCCGCCAGTGTGGTCGGCGTGAGCAAATTTTTTGGCAAAACCAGTGTGCTCCAAAACATCACCTTTCATGTAGCCGAAGGTGAGGCGCTGGTGCTGCTGGGTGCATCGGGAAGCGGAAAGACGACGATTCTGCGCATTATTGCCGGTTTAGAACAGCCCTATACTGGAAAAATCATACTGCACAACAAAGACGTCACAGAACTTCCGGCTCGCGAACGTGGTGTCGGAGTCATCTTTCAGTCGTATGCACTTTTTCCAAAGATGACGGTGGAGAAAAACATCGGCTACGGCCTGCGCATCAGACATCGGCCGCGCAAGGAAGTTAAGAAGACGGTTAACGAACTGCTCGAATTGGTGCAGCTTGAAGAACATCGCAAGAAGTATCCTTCGCAACTTTCCGGAGGACAACAACAGCGCGTCGCGATCGCTCGTACGCTTGCTTACAAGCCGGAAGTGCTGCTCTTCGATGAGCCCTTTGGCGCTCTCGACGCGCAAACGCGCGGGCACTTGCGGCGCGAGATACGAGCGCTCCTAAAGAAGGTGAACGTCCCCGCGATCTTTATTACCCACGACCAGGAAGAAGCCCTGGAATTGGGGGATCGCATCGCAGTAATCAATGTGGGCCACATCGAACAGATTGGGACGCCTGCTCAGGTTTACAACAATCCAGCCACTGAGTATGTCGCAACCTTTCTCGGTGCGGCCAACATTCTTGAAGGAGTTGTGCGCAGAGATCATGTTGAGATTGGCTCCGCGCAAATGCCCGTGCGAATGGAGGCGGAAAGGTTTAAAGAAGGCCAGGTGGTCAAGCTTATCTTTCGCCCGGAAGACGTTTCGTTGAGCAAGACACAAGCGCTGCCGCCGGGTCATGCCTGTCTCGCGAGTGGGATCGTTGAGCAGACAAGTTTTGTAGGGGCTTATGAGCGATTGCGTATCCGGCTTGAGCCCGCTGGAAGTGGAGCGTGCGAAACGGGCGAGACAGCCTACTACCTCACCACTGAAACTCCTGAGAGTCAGAGCGCGAAGCCGATCATTGTGACCCGACCGAAACCGGAAACAATGGCATTGCAGCTCAGATGCGGTGACCGCGTGTTTGTCGGGCTCAACTATTTCACAATACTTCCCAAAGAGCCTGGCCCAAAGGCTGGTAAGCAATCCAATAAATGATAATGAAGGTGTTACGGCTGACCTCAGCATTCATACTCTTGTTGGCACAACGTGGCGAATTAAGTTGTAGAAGAACCCATGGGGCTACTGCCTCTATGATGCTTGCGACGCATTGAGGGCGGCCACAGCCAAACTATGAAACCTGCGCCGCACGCTGTTAATGTTGGGAAACGGCAGTGCGCGCGCGTGAGTGCGATTAGTGAGCAGGATAAAGACTCGCTCCTGGGTTGCATCGTTCCAGCAGCTGGTACCGGTGAAGCCGGAATGGCCAAAACTATCGCGCGGAAGATCCGGCCCGGCAGCGGAGTCCTTTGTTTCAGCCAACTGCCAGCCAAATGATCGTGCTTCCTCCAATCCTGCCGTCAGGTTCTGACGGAACAACTCGCAGGTGGCCGGCTTTAATAATCTAGTTTGACCAGATACAAACTGATTCGCCAGTTGTAGGGTTTCTTGTGCTGTTGAGAACAGGCCCGCATGACCCGCCGCACCTCCGAGAAAATACGCGTTTCCATCGTGCACCTGACCCCAGATCACTTCCTGACGCCAATTCTTGTAGTCGCCTTCACTATCGCCAGAGATCTCTCGTTCGTATGCATTGCCGGTCTCGCACGCCGCGATACCGGTTTGCATGGCAGTCTCAGGGTTGAAGAAGGTGCGTTTCAAGTTCAAGGGCTGGAAAATTTCACTCTGCGCCAATGCACTCAAACTCTTAGCCCTCAAGCGCTCTAACAGCAGGCCGAGAACGATGAATCCAAGGTCACTGTAAACGACGCGCGTCCGGGGCTTGTATTCCAGATTAAGATTGGCGATTGCCGAAACCGCCCCGTCACGCTCGCCTTTGGCCAGAATATAAAGCGGGCCCCAGGCGGGGAGACCGGAAGTGTGCGTCAGTAGTTCGCGTATGGTTATCGCTTCCTTATCCGCACGAGCAAACTCTGGCAGATATTGCGAAACTGAGCTATCAAGCGTTAGTTCGCCCGCCTCAATTCGGCGAGCACAGAGGAGACCTGTCAGCAGCGGTTTGGTGAGCGAGGCGAGATCGTAGATTGTGTCAGAGGTGGCGGCTATGTGGCGGGGCTCAACTACGGCCTTGCCAAGAGCATCAGCAAATATCTCACGACCTCGCTCAGCGACCAGGTAAACAGCGGAAGGGAAGTCGCCGGCGGTGATACGCTCGGCCAGGAAGGAAGAGATGGCAACGGCTGGCGTCATCTTACTCCGGAAGACTCTTGCCAACAGCTCCAACCTGGACCTTCGTCGCATGCTCTTCGATTCTTTCCAATGCTCGCAGCGCGAGAGCAAGAGCGTTTCTTCCTTCAAGTCCCGACACCGGTGCGGGCGTTCCATCGCGCGCGGCTTCGACAAATGCCAGAATCTCAGCGCGCAACGGTTCGACGTCCATGACATCCAGATTTTTCACGTGGACACCGGGCCAGGCGCCATCCGCACCTGGCGGCGCCAGGCTGCTAATCGAGGCTCGTTTCGTCGCGTAGTCGACAGCCACATAATCATGCGGCTGAAAGAAGCGCATCTTCCTGATCTTTTCTGTGCCCACTCGCGAAGCTGTAATGTTTGCGACGGCGCCGGAAGAGAACTCCAGGCGAGCGTTTGCAGCATCGACTTTGTTAGTCAATATCGGAATACCAACCGCGTGCAGTTCGGTTACTCCAACATCCTCGCCGACCAACCACTGCACAATGTCCAGATCATGGATCATCAGGTCAAGTACTACGTCAATATCCAGCGAACGCGCGGTAAACTCGCCGACGCGATGAATCTCGAAATAGACCGGATTGCGCACATGAGGGCGAAGCGCGACCAGCGCAGGATTGAATCGCTCCAAATGTCCGACCTGCAACAGCGCTCCACTTCCGGCAGCCGCCGCGATCATTTCGTCAGTCTCGGCTAACGTCCTTGCGATGGGCTTCTCAACTAGAACGTGAATGCCGGCTTCGAGCAGGCCACAAGCAATCTCGCAATGCAACTCAGTAGGGACCGCCAGGCTAACAGCGTCTACGCGTCCAATCAGTTTCCGCCAATCCGTCGTCCATGCGACCTTTTCTGAAGCGATATCGCGCGCGGTCTTTTCATCGAGGTCGCAAACCGAGGCGAACTGCGTGAAGCCTTCCGCGGCGAGATTAGAATGGATGCGCGCGTGTTGGCGGCCGAGATGGCCCACGCCGACGACTGCGGTGCG
>DASXQM010000178.1:0-26263 GCA_036507195.1 Pyrinomonadaceae bacterium
CTACTGCCTACTGCCTTACTTAGTTTCCCGAAATTCCAAACGTCCTGATCCGCTGATGCATTCCCATCCGGCTTACTGAAGAACGCTACAATCTCGTCACCATCTTTTAGTTCAGCAAACATCTCCGGCGTCAGACTCAAAGTAAGCTTTCTCCCGGTGTAGTCACCGCTTAGTTCATCGATAAAAATCTTCTTTCCGATCTGCAATTGCAAAGGCACATCTCTGGCGGGAAATGGGCGACTTGTTTTCAACTCCATCTGGACCAGTGGCAGCCGACTTGCGCCGATCAACCTGACGGCGTCGTGGATGCTTACGATCTCATTCCCCTGTTTGGCGTCTTCCTCTGCTTCGCCCTTTTTTCGCTCTTCCTTCTTCTTCGAAGGGCGAGCTACACGCGTGACGGTGTATGAAAGACTGGCCGGCGCAGCAACAGGTTCCCCTGCCTGGATCGTTACAGAAGAGGGAACGGAGATCATCGCAGGCGATGGTCCATACATCGGCTGATCAAACGATGACAAGGGATACTGGACCACGCCAGCCATGAAACCCGAAAGATATTTCGAATAGATTGGCCTCTTGTTCCCGTCCAGAAAAGTCACCGTGAAGTTGCTGCCATTGTTTCGTCCGTTTGCCCAGCGCACCTCCAGCGCCACCGGCTCACAATCAGCAACGCTTGCCGGCACGTCGTCGCCTCTGATGGGAATCTCAATCGTCTCCCCAAGGTAACGGAATCTATGTGTGCCTGAAGTCTGCCCGGGCAGATCCGCGCACAAGTGGGCCTCAGTCTTTTCCTGACCGTAAGCTGTACCTAAAAACAGGAAGCACATTGCGAGAAGCACGAGTAGGTTCTTTCTCATCACTTATCCCTCATAACTGATTACTGATGTCTTGTGAGGTAACTCGCGGGGCTGGGAGAATAGTAGCGAGGAACTTGCCTCACCCGCAAGGAAATTCCAGACGGCGGGAGGCAAGTGGCAGGTGGCAGGAGGCAGGGGGCAGGTGGACGGCGCAAGGTAAGTGGCAGGAGGCTCGCCGCTTAAGCGCTTCAGCGTTATGCCGCTGCATGTTGTACGAGTAGGCAACTTTAGCGACGAGCAATTCGTAGTCTCTGAAAAGGGAGATGCTCAATGCACTGTCCGCAATGTGGTCAAGGACAAATATCCGGCGAAATGCGGTTCTGTAAAGGTTGTGGCTTTCCGCTGGATGGTGTAAGGGAATTGCTCGCAACGGGCAATACTTCGCCAACTCTTGACACAGAAGGTCGTAAGCCTCGCGAATCTCCGCGCCGTAAAGGTGTGCGTCAGGGAGTCATGCTGTTATTTATTTTTATGGTGTCGGTGCCTTTGTATGGGCTTATTGGTAAGCCGGTCTTCGCCTTGCCCCCCTTGTTATTAATGGCTGGGCTAATGCGAATACTCTACGCAGTTATCTTTCAGGAAGGCGCGCCCCGAAAGAAGAAGCAAGATAGCTCGCTGCCTTACGTTGCCCCTATCACAACGGACCAACAAGGTACAGAAGGAAGCGGCTCTGCACTGCCCCCATCGCACAGCATGCCTGTTCCGGTATTTAGCGCTCGTCGATTGGATACCGCGGAGATGGTAAGTCCACCAAGCGTGACGGAGCACACGACGAAATTGCTCGACGAATCGCAAGACTCAGAATAGCTTGGCGCGTTTGCTTACGCGGCATAACAAATCAGCTTTGCCGGAAGTTCCGCAGGGTCGCCCCAATCGAACTTGCCATTATGCACTGCTTCTTTAAAACCAGACCCGAGCGCGTCGCGCAGGACTATGAACAAGTCCTCTTCAAAATGCGCCGTCGCGTAACTAGCGAAGCCTTCCGCCATTACCGATTCAAGCAATTCTGAGCGGTTGTGGGCCTCTACTCCCTGATCTTCAAACTCGGCCGTTTGGCTTATAACGGCAATCTAAGGAGACTGCCAAGCCGCTGGCGATGCTGTTGCCACTAGGCAGTCTGTCCGGACGCATTACGCTTGAAAATGATCCAAAACTCAATTGCCAGAGTAAGAAAATCAATAAGCTGACAGAGCTCGTCCTCTCTTTGCGGTCCGTCGGGGCGCCGAAAGAAATTTATCTCCTCCTATGCGTCTCAAGAATTTAATCGCGCAGCTGCAATCAGGTTTCGTCGTCTCCGCTTGGAAGTGTCGTGTCAATCGCGCTCAACTCTTAATGCGCGAAATTCGACTCAGAACGTGGGACGCCCCTTGAAATATTTCTCACCGTCTTTTTGTGACTGCGAAAACAGAGTGAGAACTCGGGCCGTTTTAATGAGTTTCTTTATACAGGCAAGTTAGGAAGTTTCGACAACCAGCAGCTAATACTTTGCCACGGTCGGATCGACTTCATCCGACCAGGCGGTAATGCCGCCTTTCAGGTTAATGAGGCGGCCCGGAAACCCAGCCTGCTTCAAAGCTGCAATCGCCTTGGCGCTGCGCACCCCTGCTTTGCAATGCATCACTGTCTCGCGCGACGGATCGATCTCATTCATGCGAGTAACCACCTGACCTAATGGAATCAGCCTGGTTCCCGGGATGCGAGCGATGTCGTATTCAAACGTTTCCCGCACGTCAATTATTTGTACATGCTGGCCGTTATCGAGCCGCTCCTTGAGTTCCGTGGCGGTGATTTCTTCAAGCGTCGCTGGTTGTTCCGGCGCTTGTCCGCGCAAACCACAGAATTCTTCGTAGTCGATTAATTCCTTGATGGTCGGGTTTTCGCCACACACTGGACAACTCGGATCCTTGCGCAATTTCAGCTCGCGAAACTTCAGCTGCCAGGCGTCGAATAACAACAATCGATTTACGAGTATTCCCTCGGCGCCAAGAATGATCTTGATCGTTTCGTTTGCCTGAATAGCGCCAACGATGCCCGGCAACACACCGAGCACGCCTCCTTCGGCGCAGGACGGCACCAGGCCCGGTGGCGGCGGTTCAGAATAGAGACACCGATAACACGCTCCGCCTCCGTTTGGGGCGTCGGCCCAGAAGACACTGGCTTGTCCTTCAAAACGAAAAATCGATCCATAGACATTGGGTTTGCCGCTGAGCACGCAAGCGTCATTTACCAGGTAGCGAGTAGGAAAGTTGTCTGTGCCGTCCACCACGATGTCGTAGTTCGCAAAAAGTCCCAACGCATTTTGGCTGGTCAACCTTGTCTCGTGTGTTTCGATTTCGATGTGGGGGTTGATGTCTCTTAGTCGATCGCGCGCTGACTCAATCTTCGGCCGGCCAATATCGCCGGTGCCATGGATAATCTGGCGCTGGAGGTTTGAAGCTTCGACAACATCGAAGTCGACAATGCCTATCCGGCCGACGCCGGCTGCGGCTAGATACATGCCGACGGGCGCGCCCAATCCTCCCGTGCCGATCATCAAAACGCTGGCAGCTTTCAACCGCCGCTGCCCTTCCAGACCAACCTCCGGCATGATCAGATGCCGGCTGTAACGCGCAATCTCTTCGTTTGATAACGACGGTAAGGCAGACGCGACCTCAGCTTCCGTGGTGGCGCCTCCGGCGATCGAGGGCACGATCATTACTGTATCGCCATCCTTTAACGGCGTCTCGCCGCCTGACTGATGACGGACGTCATCGTCGTTAACGTAAACGTTGACAAAGCTGCGCAGCGCATTCTTGTCGTCGTAAAGATGGCGGCGCAGCCCCGCATGTAATGTGGTCAAACGATCCAAAGCCTCACCGGCCGTGGACGCTTCAACCTCGATGCGGGAATTGCCTTCGGTAAACTGGCGAAGCGCGGTCGGAATATTTATCGTGATTGGCATGACTGAGCTTCCTTTCAGGAAAGGTCGACTGAGATTTCTTCCTCTACAAAACGTGAGCGGTCGGCTTCCATTTCCCACGAGCGAAGATCCTGCGCCGCGTCCACGCTCACTGAAACAACAATATATGAATACAGCGGCCAGGCGTGCTCAAGATCGTACTGAGACGGCACGGCTGGTTCATCGGGGTGCGAGTGATAGAAGCCGACAACGTCCAGCCCCTTTGTTTCCGCATAACGTTCGCCGCGCATTAATTCTTCCGGTCGGATCAGAAAGCGATTGCGCTTCGCCTGCTCCTCGCGCGCATTGGAAATGGGGTAGATCTCAGCGATGGCCTTCACCGCGCCCTCGGCAAAACTACCGAGCAGCAAGCCGCAACATTCGTAAGGGTAGTCACGCTCGCCATGCGCAGTGATTTGTTTTCGATGTTGTGTTGCTAGTTGAATCATTTCGGTGTTCAAAGTAAGGGCTCTGCACCCTGATGTGCGGTGGCGGCTATGCCTCCACCGGCAACCGCTGATTAATGATCTGGGGCTACGCTATTCCACATATCGTTCGCCGCCATCACAGAGGATCGTAACCACCACCGAACCCTTCCGTAGTAACGGAGCCAATCGCAAAGCGGCCAATACATTTGCTCCGGAGCTAGGCCCGACCAGCAAGCCTTCTTCCCGCGCCAGCCGGCGCACCATCTCTTGACCATCTTCGGTTGACACTGAAACATTCTCATCCGCCAGCGCCGGGTCATAGATTCCAGGTACCAGCGCCGTGGCCATGTGTTTCAGCCCTTCGAGTCCATGGAAAGGCGAATCCGGCTGCATCGAGATCACTCGTATAGCGGGGCTGAGTTCTTTCAGTCGTCGACTGGTTCCCACGAAGGTCCCGGATGTTCCCAGTCCCGCGATGAAATGCGTGATCTGTCCTTCAGTCTGCTCCCAAATTTCCGGCGCCGTGCTTTCGTAGTGGGCGCGCCAATTTGCCGGGTTGTTGTACTGGTCAGGGTAGAAATATTTCTCCGGCTCTCTTGCGGATAACACACGAGCGACTAACTGCGCGCCGTCGGTAGACTGCAGCGGGTCCGTTTCGATAAGTTCCACGCCGAAGCTGCGCAGGATCCGCTTCCGCTGCAAGCTGGCATTTTTAGGCAGACAGATAGTAACGGAATACCCGCGCGCCGCTCCGAGCATTCCATAAGCGATGCCCGTGTTGCCGCTGGTCGCATCCAGGATTGTCATACCGGGTTGCAGCCGTCCGCTTCGTTCGCCTTCCAAAATCATCCGCAGGGCCGGCCGATCCTTGACTGAGCCTCCCGGATTCAAATGTTCGGCCTTGGCAAGAACCTCCACGCCGGCCGGCAAGTTTCGCGTAATGTTTCGCAGGCGAATCAGGGGCGTATTGCCAATGCTTGACTCGACGGAATCGGCATGACCTAAACTTGACGGTGATTCTAAAACCCTGGCGGACATATTTTCCCTTAGCGGACGTTAAAAATACAAAGCCGGCTGCGAACCTTTGCAGGTATCGCGACCGGCTCTTAAGAACTTTTGCTGCGCTTAGCTACTTAACTGATCCACTCTGCACGCTGCCAAAGCCTTCCCGATCGCGTTCTGGACACCAGACGCAACAGGCGCAATGACAGCAACAGTAATAGCAAGCGTTGTGCATGATTAGTTAAACCGGGATGAACTATATGAACGTGGCCAAACGATGTCAAGCCACGGATGGGTACTGGGCAAGTTTTGTTTCTTATACTCGACTTCTTAATTGGGAGCGCGGGCGCCCTCGCCCGCATTGTGGCGCCAAAGTCCTTTGTTAGAAACCCGTTTGTGCTTCCCCACCATTGCGGGCGAGGGCGCCCGCGCTCCCAGGCGAGGCGTGCAGACGTATTCTGAGCGTGATGGAAGGTAAAGCGGCGAGGCGCAATACGTCTCGCTGGTCAGCTCAAACAAAACTAAAAATCGAACTTGATTGCCAGTTGTAGTTCCCTTGACGGGAAAAACGTTCGCGGCAAACCAAAGCGGAGTGTGCCGGTCGGAATAGTAAAAACGTTTGAGCTATTGAAACCAGAATACAGATTGATGTTGGGCGACAGTACATTGGTGCGATTGCTCAGATTGAACCCCTCGGCTATTAACCTCAGCCGCATTGTCTCGCCGAAGCGGAAAAGGCGCGTGATGCGCGTATCGCTTTGCCAAAAGGCGCGTGCGCGAAATTGATTTCTGACTGTGCCGGGCGCGCGGTCATTGAAGCGGTTGCCGTCGTTGTTTAAATCGGCGCCGACAGTAGCTGTGTAAGGCACGCCGGAGTTGATCTGCGTGATGCTGGAGAACGTGTAATCGCTCAACAGGAAGCGCAGGATGCCGTTATTCCACTTTTTGAAAGTTCCGAATTCACGCACAGAGCTGAACACGAAGCGGTGCGGAATATCTACGTCGGCTATGCCGTAGTCGTCGCGGATGTTGAGCTGGTTGAAGACGATCTTGACGTCGTCGCCGGCGTTACCGGGAACAACCGCCGTTTGGTCCGGTCTATCGTCCTTCGACCTAGAGAAAGTGTAACTGGCCAGAAACTGCCAGCCCTTAGCGAAGCGGCGCTGCAATTGCAGAGCCAACGCGTTGTATTTCGAATTGCCGGTGCTCTCGAAGAGGTTGATGCGGGCATAGCGTGGCACTGGTCTGGCCGCCACGAAGCGCGGCACCTGGAAAGTTTGCGAGCTTGGCGCTGGCTCACTAAAAGTCGTCAGCGTCGGTGCGGGCAGGTTGATATCGCGCGTGCGCGAAAGATGCACTCCCTTGAAGAACAAGTAGGTGACCGAGAGACTCGTGTTCTTCATGATTTCACGCTCGTAGCCCAGACGTCCCTGCTGCACGTACGGCTGCGCATAGTCAGGCGCGAAAAGGAATATGCTGATGGGCGATAGCCCGACTGTGGGCGGCGCCGAGAGAACGTTTGGATAGACTAAGCCATTCGCGGCGATCTGCGCCGCGTTTAGATTATAGTTTTTGACACTAACGCCGTTTTGCGAGTGGGCCGTGCCGAGCATGATGCCGGTTGTGCGAGAGTAGAAGATGCCGTAGCCACCGCGTATGACTGACTTGTCGTCGAAGGCGTAACTGAAGCCGGCGCGCGGCGCAAGGTTGTTTTTATCTGAGACGGGCGTGCTGGTATCGAGAGCCCGGCTAATGAGATTCGGGTCAGTGTTCTGAACGGGCGGGCGTGCCAGAGTTTGAAGATCGTAGCGCGCACCCAGATTGAGAGTGAGCTTCGGCGTTACCCTCCAGTCGTCCTGCACGTAAAAGCCATAGTCGTTGAGGTCCGGATGAGTGGTCGCGCCCTCCGTACCGTCACCGGCAAAGGCCTGCTGAAAGGCTGAAGGTGTGTTGGTTCCAAACGCCGTGTAGTTATTGAAGGTATACTGGCCGCTGAAGAACCCAGGAAAGAAGTTAAGTATGCGATCGAAATTGAAATCGATTCCGGTCTTGAAGCTATGACGGCCGGTGGCGTAAAGCACATTGTCGACCAACTGCGCGCGACGAATGGTGGTCTCGCGTGGGCTGAAGTTGTTGCGCCCGATATTAAGGAAGGTGGTCGTCGTGCCCGATACGACAGTGCCGATGCGCGCTTCCGGCTGGTCGGAATTGGCCTCGCCCGGTTCCGCATCGCGGGCCCATTGAAAGCGAAACTCGTTGACCAGATTCTCGCTCAACGTGGAAGCGAGCGTTCCCGAAAACGTGGTCGTTTTTGCGAGGCTGCTGCCGGTATGCTCGAGCACGCTCTGCGGCCCAGTACTCTCGTTATTGGCTCCGGTGAAATTCTGGCGATTGAAGCGTAGGGAGAGCTGATTCTTGCCGTTGAGGCGGATGTCACTTTTGCCCATGAAGACATCCTGATCGCGACCAATCGGATAAGTGCCAAGCTTCGGGTTAAGGATTGACTGGACCGCAGCCGACGCGCTCGAAAGATTTGGCGCGTCAAGCGGATTGGTCAACTTCTGGCGCTGGCCGTCGTAGGTGAAAAAGAAAAACGCGCGGTTTTTCACGATTGGGCCGCTAATGCGCCCCCCAAACTGGTTGATCTGTTGCGGCGTCCGCTTGTTGGGCAGGCCACGCTGGGCTTGGCTTGTTTTGTTAGCCGTAGGGTTGGCGTTTAATGATTCGTCGCGGAAGTATTCAAACCCACCCCCGTGAAACTCGTTAGTGCCGGATTTGGTGACGACGTTGATCACTGCGCCTCCCGCGCGCCCAAACTCCGCCGAGAATCCATTTTGATTAACCTGAAACTCCTGCACCGACTCTTCTGAGAATTGATAGGGAGGACGAACGCCTGTGCGCCCAAACGCCTGCCCAAAGAAGGTGTTATTGGTGTCCACGCCATCCACCTGAAGACTGTTAAGCGTTCCCTTTTGGCCGCCTACACTCAAGTCTCCCTGGCGCGTCGGGTCGCGTATGACGCCGGGCGTGAGGGTGGCGAAGTCCAGGTAATTGCGGCCATTGACGGGAAGATTTTCAATAGCGCGCTGGTTGATAGTAGTGGAAACCGAGGTGCGACTGGTCTCGACCACCGGTGCTTCTGCCGTGACGTCAACCGTCACTCCAGCCGCGCCAGCCAGCGGCAGACTAATTTCCAGGGGCGTCTTACCACCAACTGTGACAATGACGTTTGTGTAGGTAGCGGATTGAAAGCCGGTTGGCGAAGACGTCTTCAAGTTATAAGAGCCTGGAGGCAATAGGATGATTTGGTAGTTTCCCTCCGAGTCGGTGGTCGCGCTTTTTTCAAACCCGGTTGCTTGATTAGTCGCAGTAACGGTAACGTCTGGAATAACCGCACCATTCGGATCAAGCACGCGGCCTTCTATGTTTCCCGTAGTCGCTTGCGATTGTGCAAAAGCCGGAACAGCGAATGTCAGAATAAGAACTATGAGCGTGCAGAATTTAGCGTAGGGGGACATCGTGGAAATCATATTATTCCTTCATTAAATCAAGGTTAAGTTACGAAACAGGCGTCCAATGGAAAGCGCTGTAGCAAGAGATTATTCCGCCAAGATCCGTAGCAAGGAAAGCTAATTGGACTGAAGGATACTAGTTGATGCGGTTGTGAGAGATCAATAAGGGAGTTGATAAATCTTAAGAACAGGCATTCCTGCCTGTCCTGGCAGCGCCTTCGGAGCGTGGGCAGACACGAGTGACGCCCGACCTATTGGCCGATGGAGGGCTTGACAGCCGGCTTCCAGAGCGCAGCCAGACGCCCGCCGCTAAAGGACTGGACGAAGCTCATCACGCCCATGTAGCCAAAGCCAAAGAAGAAGAGAAACAGGAAAGGCACTGTGCCCCACATGTGCATGCGCGCAGCGTAGAGGATCGCCAACAGGAAATAGAACGAGAAGCTCAACTCCAGCAGCGGCAGTAGTCCGCGTTTACGTTTGTACTTCTTGCTCTTCCATGTTTCGTCATGAGTTTTTTCTACCTGGTACTTGGGAGTGCGGATGAAATCGCTTTTGATCCCAAACAGCGCTTCGAGAACCGCGCGCGCGTTGGAAAAGGCCAGGCCTATACCGAGCGCCATGACCAGCGGCAGATGCAACAGCCGCGGCGTGCGCTTCTCATCGAGATACCAAACCGCCGTTCCATAAAAAAGGAATACCGAAATTGATGAAAAGAACAGCAGTGGCAAATCAAGAATCATCAAATGGTAGAACGGCTGATTGTAACGAACCAGCAAGAGCGGAAACTGGAGGAAACTCGCCACGATCATCAACGGATAACTGATGTTTCCAGTTAACCGGAAAAACATCTCCAGCCTTACGCGCATCGGCAGGCGCGAGCGCCAAATGCGGGGATAGAGTTTAATGCCCACCTGCATAACGCCCTTAGCCCAACGCCTTTGCTGCGCCTTGAAAGCATTAATCTCAACCGGAATTTCCGCCGGCGCTTCTTCATCGAGCAGGTAAACAAATTTCCACCCCATCAACTGCGCGCGAAAACTCAGGTCGGTGTCTTCGGTAAGCGTATCGTGCTGCCAACCGCCGCTCATGGCTATCGCGCCCCGGCGCCAGATACCGGCCGTACCGTTGAAATTGAAAAATCCGCCGGTGCGATTGCGCGTAGTTTGTTCCACGACGAAATGACCATCAAGCATGATGGTCTGCAATCGGGTCAGCAGATTGTAATTCCCATTAATATGCGACCAGCGCATTTGCGCGCAACCAACCATTGGGTCGGTAAAGTAATCGACAAGCTTGCGCAGGCAGTCGGGCTTCGGAACAAAGTCAGCGTCGAAGATGGCGAGCAGTTCGCCCTTCGCAGACTTCATACCATTCTCGAGGGCGCCGGCCTTGAAGCCGGTGCGGTCTGAGCGGTGGACGTATTCGATGTCAAAACCCAGTGCTTTGTATTTTTCGACTGTCTCTTCGGCTAGTTTGACGGTCTCATCGGTTGAGTCGTCGAGCACCTGTATCTGAAGTTTCTCGCGCGGATAGTCGATCTTCGCAACGGCCTTGACCAGCCGTTGCACGACGTACATTTCATTGAAGAGCGGAAGCTGCACAGTGATGACGGGCAGATCTTCTTCGCTGAATGAGCCTTTAGGTTGGGGAATAAACTTGCGATACCGCCAGAAGTCGATCACCTGCTTGATCCGATAACCGCCGTAGACCGCCAATACGCCCAGAATAATGAAATAGAGGATCAGAATCGTCCAGTCAAAAGCGTCAAGTTGATAAAGCGGACTAATGTTGCTCCACGTCTTGTTCACCAGATCATGGTAGTAGCGTACGAAGAGTTCATTCGGGGTGGGACCAAAGGGTGGTTGCGTGTCTTGAAAAATCATAAGCATCCATTCAAAAACTAATGCTCGGCGATGGAAGCGTGCGCACAGCCTTACACTCAAAGCGCCGTCTGGAAACTGCCCGGACGGCGCGCGATGGATTTTACCCTTAAGTTGCTGTTAACGCGAACAGCCAGGCCATTTAAATACGCCGCTCGGGCGCGCTGTAGTCGCTGGGAGCTGCTCCAGCGCCGGTCGAAAAGATTTTGACGTTTGGAAGTTTGTTTCCGGTCTTGGGTTCGGCAGGTTCCCTCGTTGGATGCCACTCACGCAGGCTTAAATCCATTAAGCCCGGCATAACATAGAAAACAGCGGCCGCGCCGAGCAGTGCGCCGGTAGCGAAGCGTGAAAAATGAGTGTTGTCCCATATTCCAAGAAAACCAATTGTGAAGTCGATCGCGAGCGGGCTCGCGGCAATGAAGAGCCATTTGCGCGGCGGGGCTTCAATCTGCCTAAACGACCGGAACAGCGGATACACAACCGTCGCGAGGGTGAAACCGGCGTACAGACCGGTGCAACGAGCGCAGACGGCAAATTGGTGTTCCGCAATGAAAAAAGAGCGCTCCGGAATTTGATGACAAAGGTAGCTGAACACTCGATAGATCGTTTGACTCCAGACTGGATGTCCAGCCTTAAGCGCCACCGGAGCGCCGATAATCAGCGACATTACTACGATAGACCCAGCCGCCACGATGAACCACATTATCAGCGGGCGGCGAACCGATCCGATCTGCGGGACATATTGGGTGGGAGGAGCGTACATGACTTCTCTGGACTTTGGTCTTCGGTCTTCGGTCTTCGGTCTTTTCTCTTTTGGTTCCTGGGTTCTTAGGCTTTTTTCAAATTTGAGATCTGAGATCTGAGATCTCAGACTGTCTCAAATATGAGGTTTAAGATTCAGAATCGGATCACGGTGTCCGGTCCACCTTCGATATGCAGCGTGTCCACAAACCGGATATGTCGCGACTCGGTTGTCATAACCACAGAATGTGTCCGTTTACCCGCGCCAAAGAACCGAACTCCTTTTAGCAATGCGCCGTCAGTGACGCCGGTTGCCGCGAATATAATCTTCCGGCCCGGCGCTAGATCGTTTGTATCGTAAATCTTGTTCGTATCGGTTATGCCCATGGACCGCAAACGCTCTAAAACCTCTTCCTTTGGGGGTATCTTGCCCTTGTCAACGCCTAGTCGTTCCGCATCGAAAATCAGCCGCGCCTGTATCTCGCCGTTCAAACACTTCATTGCCGCCGCCGTAATCACACCCTCCGGCGCGCCGCCAATGCCCACCAGCGCATGAATGTTTGTTCCGGCAACCGCGGCGGAGATTCCCGCCGAAAGATCGCCGTCACCGATCAAGCGTATGCGCGCCCCAGCAGCGCGTACATCGGCAATCAGTTTTTGATGGCGTGAACGATCGAGAACGATAACTGTCAAGTCTTCAACGTCGCGACCTAGCCGACGAGCAATGTTTTTCAGATTATCTTTGACAGGAGCATCGAGGTCCACCACGCCACGTGAGGAGGGACCCACAACTATCTTGTCCATATAAAGGTCGGGCGCATTTAATAACCCGCCGCGTTCAGCCGCCGCCAGTACGGCAATCGCATTGTTGGCGCCGAGCGCACAAAGATTTGTACCCTCAAGCGGGTCGACCGCAATGTCTACCTCCGGACAGGATTCTGCGAGGTCTTCACCTACACCGAAGCCCCCACCAACTTCTTCGCCGATGTAAAGCATTGGCGCTTCGTCGCGCTCACCCTCGCCAATGACGATGCGACCGCGCATCGGTACCGTATCCATAACTTCGCGCATCGCCTCCACAGCAACGTGGTCGGAATATTTGCGGTCGCCCTGGCCCATCGTACGCGCTGCGGCGATTGCTGCCGCTTCGCACACGCGCAAAAAGTCCAGAGACAGCTCGCGCTCTGTCTTTAACTCGTCGCCCATCTCTTTCAGGTCTCCTGAATTCGGTAGTTTGCCTGCGAACAGCGTTAAATGCCGGAGCGTCCGCGGTTGAAGAAGTGCGGAGTCATACTAGCAGAGCGCCACGGTTATTTGTAGTTGTACGCCGCTTGTTTGGTGGGAGGTTTATAGTTCAACCTTTGGGCTCCTGCGGCCGTGCCACGCAAGCTAACGGTTGACCTCTAAGCGCGGCCGCAGTAGTCTCCGGCTAACATCGACTGATCGCTGCCTGATGGATAAATTCTGCGAATTCAACGCAAAATAGGAGGAGTGGGTTGTTCAGACGCTGGCTCAGAGATGTAAACAAACTCTAGCGCCCCCTTTGAAAGACAGCTAGAATGCGCCATGTAAGGAGGCGCTCAGCGTCGCAGGAGAAGCTTAATTAGATGGCTACCATATTGATTGTCGATGACGACAACCTCGTTCGAGATTCCCTTCGCGAGCTGTTGTCCCGTTCACACGAGTGTCATACAGCGGATCGCGCGGAACAAGCCCTTGCCTATCTCGATATCGAAACCTATGACGCCGTTCTTACGGACATTTCTATGCCGGGACTCAGCGGCCGCGAGCTTTTGAAATACATTCAAGCAAAACATCCTGCCACTCCAGTGATTGTGATGTCCGGTGTGTTTACTGCGAAGGATGAGATCGATGGAAAACAATTCCTCGACCTGGGCGCTTTCGCGTATTTCAGCAAGCCTTTCAAAATGCAAGAAATCGAGGATGCAATCGAGCGCGCCATCGCGCGGCATCAGGAACTTGTCAGCCTGGATAAAAGTGAACCGCCTCCAGATACTTAGATGTAGGCCTGTAAAAGGAACGAGCTCCAACGGAAACTCCCTGCCCCTCACCCCCATCAGACGCGGCTCACATGAAGTTGTACGGGTTCAATCAACAGTATGCGGCTCTGCCGCCCCAGTCGGGCGGCTCCAGGTGCTCAACCCAGGTTGACACCCACTTCACAGTAGTTGACTTGCTGTTCTGCTTGGCGTAGAACGTCCCCGATAATCCCTAAATCCAAAGTGACTTCGCTTAATCGAAGGAGGCCCGTATGTCTGCTGTCACGCAGCCCGCACCAATCAATGAAGACAAGATGAACGCGTTTTTGGGCAAGGTAGTAGGAGATTTTGGCGCTGCCTTGAGTTCTTCTCTGGTCTATATTGGCCAGAAACTCGGACTCTACAAGGCACTGGCTTCCGGGGAAGCCGTTACCCCCGCCGAACTCGCCGCCAGGACTTCAACCAACGAAAGATACGTTCGCGAGTGGCTGATTAATCAGGCAGCCAGCGGTTACATTGACTATGACGTCGAAACCGGCCGTTATTCATTGGCTCCGGAGCAGGCCATGGCGCTGGCCGACGAGAGTAGTCCTTTCTATGTTGGTGGTGGCTTCTACGTCATCAAAGCAATGACTCATGCTGTCTCGCGAATTGAAGACGCGTTCAAGAACGGCGGCGGCATGCTTTGGGGCGAACACGATCCGGATCTTTTTGTCGGCACTGAACGCTTCTTCCGTCCCGGTTACGCCGCCCACTTGATCGCCTCGTGGATTCCCTCGCTCACCGGCGTTGAAGAAAAGTTAAAGGCTGGCGGTAAAGTGGCTGACATCGGCTGTGGTCACGGTTCTTCAACCATCATCATGGCCCAGGCTTATCCCAACTCGCGCTTCTGGGGTTTCGACAATCATGAGAAGTCTGTCGAGACCGCTCGTCAGCGCGCCCGAGACGCCGGCGTTTCTGATCGCGTTACCTTCGCTGCAGCAAATGCAAGCGAACTTCCGGATGAACAATATGACATGGTCGCCTTCTTCGATTGCCTCCACGACATGGGTGATCCAATCGGAGCTTGCAAGCGTGCATGTGAAGTTCTGAATGCAGATGGTAGCGCGCTCATCGTTGAGCCGATGGCCGGCAACACCGTCGAAGAGAATTTCAACATCATCGGCCGAACCTTCGCCGGCGCTTCGACACTTTGCTGCACTGCAAACTCAATGGCGCTCGGCGGCCCTGCACTCGGCGCGGTGGCTCCGGAATCCGCTATTCGGGATGTTGTACTGGCCGGCGGCTTTACTCAATTTCGCCGCGCCACCGAAACGCCCTTCAATCGCATCTTCGAAGCGAGGAAGTAGGATAGGCATTCCTGCCTGTCATTGTTGTAGGGTGGACCTCCGTGGTCCTACATGGCCCAAGGACCCTCGCCAGCAAATCGGACGCGGTGCGCAAATTGAGCGTTATAAGCTTCCCGGTCGTCCTACCTGGCTGGCGCGGATGAGGGCCTCGGTCCCGGTAGGACAATTAACTTTTTTGGCTTATGTCGCTTGGTGCTGTTTTCTTCTTGTCGCCTACGCCGAAGCGGTCCCGGTTGATTCTGGCCGTCGCCACCGCGGCAGTGTCTTGCGCGCGGGCTTTTCTTTCTTTAACCCCAGGGCCCAGTCAGCTTGCATTAGCGTGTGGATGTCGCGCGTTCCCTCGTAAATGATCGCCGCCTTGCAATTGCGCCAGTAACGCTCGACTGGATAGTCGTTTGAATAACCATTCGCGCCATGGACCTCAATCGCCATTGAAGCTGCCTTCTCACTGCGAGTTGTTGCCTGCCATTTTGCGAGGCTGGTTGCGCGCGCATTCGGCTGACCTGTGTTCTTCAAATAGCCGGCATGTAAACAGAGCAGACGCGACATCTGGTAATCGGATTCCATCTCGGCAATCTTTTGTTTGACGAGCTGATGATTGGCGATCTTCGTGCCAAAGGTTTCGCGTTCCAAAGCGTAAGCGACTGAAGCATCACGAGACGCGCGGATTACTCCGGTTGCCCCGGCTGCAACCGTGAATCTTCCCTGTTCGAGCGCAAACATCGCGATCTTAAAACCTTCACCCTCTTCGCCCACGCGGTTTTCGACCGGCACACGCGTGTCTTGCAGCGAAAAATATCCGGTGTTGCCCGCACGAATTCCCAGCTTGCCGTGAATGGTGCCGGAAGTGAAACCCTTCATGCCGCGCTCAACAATGAAGCACGACATGCCGCTGTGGTCGCGATTGCGGCGCTTCTCCTCGTCAGTCCAGCAAAAGAACAGGAAGTTGTCAGCGATATCAGCCAGACTAATCCACATCTTCTCGCCGTTGAGCACATATTCATCGCCTTCGCGACGCGCCGTGGATCGTGAACCAACCACATCCGACCCGGCCCCAGGCTCAGTCAAACCATAAGTCGCAAGTTTTTCACCCTTAGCCTGCGGTACAAGATATTTCTGCTTCTGCCCTTCGCTGCCCCAGGTAAGGAGCGTCAGGGAATTCAAACCAGTATGAACAGACATGACGACGCGCATGAAAGTGTCGACAGCTTCAAGCTCCTCGCAAACCAGGCCGAGCGAAATGTAATCGAAGCCGGCGCCGCCAAACTCTTCTGGAATGCAAACACCCAGAAGGTTCAACTCGCCCATTTTCTTGATTACTTCAGGATGAAACTCTTGTTTCTCATCCCACTCCTTGATGTAAGGCGCAACCTCTTTCTGCGCAAACTCGCGCACGGTTTGCACCAGCGCCATGTGATCTTCAGTCAACTCGAAATCAATCATCGGAATATCTCTCTTGAACTGGAGGTTAACAACGACCGGACATCTTAACGAGTCCAAAGTCCAACGTCCAATGGCCAATAGCGGATGGCATCAAGTTGAGTACAACCTTTAACTTGCTTCTTTTGAGAGGCACGCAAGCTGAAGCTTGTACTCTGAACTGCTTGAATGTCATTCGCCATTCGATTTTGGACGTTGGACTTTGAACGCTATACTTCTTTCATGCCAAAGAAAGCGAAGTCGAACATCGTGAAAGTTGCTCTGGTCCAGATGAGCTGCGACCAGAAGCCGGAAAGCAATCTAAAAAAGGCGATCGCCCGCATCGGAGAAGCCGCAAAGAAAGGCGCGCAGATTGTCTGCTTGCAAGAGCTCTTCCGTTCGCAATACTTTTGTCAGACTGAAGACATCGAGCTCTTCAACCTTGCAGAAACCATTCCCGGGCCAACAACGGATGCGTTAGGCAAAGTCGCGGGGCAGAAGAAGGTCGTCATCGTCGCCTCAATCTTTGAAAGGCGGGCCGCGGGCGTTTATCACAACACCGCGGTGATCATCGACGCGAGCGGAAAGATCGTCGGCAAGTATCGCAAAATGCACATCCCTGACGATCCGCTCTACTACGAAAAGTTTTACTTCACGCCCGGAGATTTGGGTTTTCAAACTCACGATACCCAGTACGCGCGGGTCGGTGCACTAGTCTGCTGGGATCAATGGTTTCCCGAGGCTGCCCGAATAACCGCTTTGAGTGGCGCCGAGTTTATCTTCTACCCAACGGCCATCGGCTGGCTGCCCGGTGAGACCGAAGAGATGAACCAGGCGCAGCATTCCGCCTGGGAAACAATTCAGCGCGCGCACGCCATCGCGAATGGCGTTTACGTTGTGGCCGTTAACCGCGTCGGCCGCGAAGGCAAGCTCAACTTTTGGGGCCAGTCGTTCGTCGCCGATCCGTTTGGACGCATTGTCGCCAGGGCAGCAGCCGATAAGGAAGAGGTGCTGGTGGTGGAATGCGACCTCAACCAGATTGAGGAGACACGCCAGAACTGGCCATTTCTGCGCGACCGCCGCATCGATTTCTACGCGCCGCTCTCATCGCGATTTTTGGAACCTGCCTCGAACAAATAATTTCATGCCCACGCCAGTCGAACACGGTTACCGCATGCCTGCCGAATGGCATCGTCACAACGCGACGTGGCTGACATGGCCGAAGGACCCGGAAACCTGGCCGGATCGTGTGCCGCAAGTCCAGGAGATTTTTCTCCAGATGATGGCGGCGCTGGCGCCAAATGAAACTGTGAACCTGCTAGTTGACGACGAAGAAACCGAAGTGTCTGTGCAGCGGCGTTGCACTTTCCCTGGCGCCGAAAACGTCCGCTGCCATCAGATCCCAACCGTTGATTCCTGGATTCGTGACTACGGACCCAACTTTCTCATTAATGATAAAGGTGGGCTGGCTTACAACGATTGGATATTCAACGCCTGGGGAAACAAGTACGAAGAACTAAAGCAGGACGATTCCATACCGGCGCGTTTGGAAAATTTGCTGAAAGTGCCGCGGTTCGAACCTGGCATTGTGATGGAAGGTGGTTCGATTGAAGTAAATGGCGACGGCTGTGTGCTGGCTACCGAACAATGTCTCTTGAACTCAAACCGCAACCCGCATTTAACGAAGGATGAGATTGAGCAATATTTGAAAAGCTATCTCGGGGTTGAAAAGGTTTTGTGGCTTGGTGAAGGAATTGTTGGCGATGATACTGATGGGCATATCGACGATATCGCGCGCTTTGTTGCGCCGAATGTAATTGTCTGCGCCGTTGAAGACGATCCCCAAGACGCTAACTACAAAATATTGCAAGACAACATGGGCAGATTGCGGACCATGACTGACGTGAAGGGCCGCCCCTTTGAGATCGGCACCTTACCGATGCCTGGAGTTGTGGGCGGCACAAGCACGGGCGCGCGCGACCTCGATCGTTTGCCGGCGAGTTACGCAAATTTCTACGTCGCAAACAATGTCGTCCTCAGCCCAGTCTTTGAGCATCCGAACGATGCTCGTGCGCTCGCGGTTCTCCAAAGAGGATTTCCCGGTCGTCGTGTGATAGGCATCAACTGCGAGCCGCTGGTGTGGGGCATGGGAACAATCCACTGCGTAACGCAGCAACAACCGGAAGTTTAGCCGCGGATTAACGCGGATATCACGGATCTGAAAAAGCAATAGCTAAAAAGAGTAGCAAATCACAGGTTCTGCAATAACGCTTTATTCTGAATCCGCGTTTATCTGCGTTCATCCGCGGCTACTATTTTCTGTGCTGCTTTTCTGGCTTCTTCGAGGTCTCGCACACGCCCGTCCAACTGCATTTCATAAATCGCCCTGGTAATCTCACCAACTCGCGGTCCCGGTTCCAGGCCCATTTCTAACAAGTGGCGGCCCAACAAGATCGGGGCGGGTGGCTGTTGCTCGACTTCCAGCTCCTTAGCTCGTTGAATAAACCATTCCTGCGCCACGGCGTCGTACCACTTGTCGCGTGGCACCCAGTCTGCATTGCGACCCAGCGAGTCAGCCTTCGCTACGCGATAGAGCAGATCCAATTCACACCTGCGCGCCAGCCGCCGAAACGCGCCATCGCCCACCTCATCTCGCTTTTTGAAAAATTCTCCGGGTTTCAAATGTTCCCTCACGAGCGCAATCACCTGCGCCCGCACGTCGTAGCCGTCGAGGGTGTGAATATTCAGACGATCCAGGAACTTCTTCGTCGGCAAGACACCCGCTTCCTCATGACCGCGCGAGCGCCAACGACCTTCCAGGAACTCGGTGGTTGAGGGCTTGCCAAAGTCATGGGCCAACGACGCGAGCATAACCGTCGCCTGCTTCGCATAGGGCAAGTCGTCGATTAGTTCGCGGGCGCGATCCAACACCAGTCGAGTATGAACAAAGACATCGCCCTCCGGATGCCATTCTGGATCCTGCGGCACATCGATCAGAGTTTTTATCTCAGGAAACAACTGCTCGATAGCTCCCAGTGCATGCAGCCATCCCAGCCCGATCGAGGGACAGCGAGCGCGCAGCAGAAGTTTTTCCATCTCACCCCACACTCGTTCGGCCGGAAGGTCTGAAAGGTCAATTGTCCGGCAGAGCTCAACCGTGTCTGGGTGGACTCGAAACTCAAAACGAGCAGCAAGTTGTGCGGCGCGCAAGACGCGCAGACTGTCTTCCGGAAAAGTTTCGGCCGCCACCGCGCGAAGAATTGTCATTTCAAGATCGTCTTGACCGCCAAACGGATCAATGATTTCGTTTGTCAACGGATCTTGCAGAATCGCATTAACGGTAAAGTCTCTGCGGCGCGCAGCATCTTCAATAGTCATTGAAGGATCGCCTTCGATGACAAAGGCGCGATGACCACGACCGGTCTTTCGTTCACGGCGAGGGAGTGAAACATCCAGGTCAGGACCAAGCTTGTAAACAGTGAATGCTTCGCCAACGACGTTTACGGGGCCAAATTCGTCGAGCAATGCGCGTAGTTTGGCTGGCTCTACACCGTAGACTTCCACGTCCCAATCCTTCGGCTCAATACTCATGAGCAGGTCGCGCACGCAACCACCGACGAGCAGCGCGCGACCGCCGGCATTTCGAACCGCGCTAGCTATAGCGACAACTTTTTCGGGAATCGGAGACATGCAGTCGACTTTGAACGGCAGGATCACTCCTTTGGCGATTCAACCAGAACTTGAACACCGCGTGTTGACGGCAAGCAACTGATTATTTGCGCACGGTCTATCTTTGTCATCTCGCTTCCGGCGGCGTGCCAAAGCTTCACCCAGAAAGTTCGCGTCTCACCATGGATGGCAAACGTGGAACCGTCATTCATTACTGCGACCGGCTCGGCCGTGGTGCCGTCACGCAATTCCTCGAGGAGCTCCGAAACGAACGGCTTAAATTGATCGAACTGCACCAGCACATCGCGGTCCGCTATTTCGGCAGGCGGCAACTCGACCGGCTCACTGGATTCAAGCAGCAAGCGTGTTTCGGTTTGCAGATTTCGTTTCTTAACTACGGGCATGATTTAAAATCAGGTTTCGAGTTTCGAGTTCCGAGTTTCGAGTTTCGAGTTCGCCTGCCTTGGCTTGAGACACCTGAATAGCGAGTAAAACAAGAACGTATCGATGGGCTGTTCCGAAACTGAGAACTCGGAACTCGAAACTCGGAACTCGGAACTCGGAACTCGAAACTATTTCTTCAGTTTCTTCAATAAATGCTCCTGCAGATCACCAACCTTCACGCGCTCCTGCTCCCACGTATCACGGTCGCGCACGGTTACAGCTTCGTCTTCGAGTGATTGATGATCCACGGTCACGCAGAAGGGCGTGCCAATCTCGTCCTGGCGCGCGTAGAGTTTTCCGATGCCGCCCGTGTCGTCGTAGACAGCGCGCATCGCCGGCTGAAACGAGTGCTTGATAGCTTTTGCCATTGCGACAATCTCCGGCTTGTTTTTCGCCAGGGGAAGAATCGCGGCTTTGATCGGCGCCAGTCCCGGATCAAGTTTCAGTATGACGCGCGTTTCGCCCTTATCATTCGTCTTTTCCGAATAAGCATCCATTAGCACAGACAGAACTGTACGATTTACGCCGGCCGCGGGTTCGATCACGTAGGGATAGAAACGTTCCTTGGTTGCCTCATCGAAGTAAGAGAGATCGTCCGTCGAATCAGGATTCAACCTCTTCCCTTCCGCATCTTCCGGTTTCTTTGAATGCGTGCGCAAATCGAAATCGGTGCGGTTGGCGATTCCCATCAGCTCGTCCCACTGCCGCTCCTCCTCCTCGCGTTCCGGGAAAAAACGATACTGGATATCTACCGTGCGCTTGGCATAGTGGGCCAGTTCCTCTTTTGGCTGCTCATAAAACCGCAGATTGTTTGTCGAGATGCCCAGAGTGGTGAACCAATTGTAGCAGGCATCAATCCATTTCTGATGAACCTTCTCGTCTTCATCTGGACGGACGAAGTATTCCATCTCCATCTGTTCGAATTCGCGCGTGCGAAAAATGAAGTTGCCAGGCGTGACCTCATTGCGAAACGATTTACCAATCTGCGCGACCCCAAAGGGAAGTTTGCGCCGGCTCGTTGTCAGGATGTTCAAAAAATTGATGAATATACCCTGGGCCGTTTCCGGACGGAGATAGACCAGCGAAGACGGGTCGTCTTCCGCGGTAGCACCGACGTGAGTCTGAAACATCAGGTTGAACGGACGCGGCTCCGTAAGATTGGTTGATCCGCATTTTGGGCATTTCCCATCAGTCAACTTGTCTGCGCGCAAACGACTATTGCACTCGCGGCAGTCGACCAGGGGATCACTGAAGGTGTCCTCGTGGCCCGAATACTTCCAAACCAACCGGTTCAAGATGATCGACGAATCGAGACCTTCAATGTCATCGCGCTCGTAGACCATCCAGCGCCACCACGCCTGCTTTACGTTATTCGAGAGCTCGACGCCGAGCGGGCCGTAGTCCCAGGCGCTGCCGAGTCCGCCATAGATTTCGGAAGAGGGAAAAACAAACCCGCGCCGTTTGGCAAGGGAAACTATTGTTTCGATGCTAGGGGCTGCCATAAGACGTGAATCGTAAATGGTGAATGGTAAATGGTAAATAGCTAAAACTGAAATGCCTACTTGAACGCTCAGCAGGGACTATCCACTATTCACCATTTACCATTGACCAAAGAAAAGAGGAGCACCGCGGCGCTCCTCCATTAATCCCAGGGCTCCCGTTAGTAAGTCCCGGTTCAAAATCGAAGTCTCTCGAAGGCGCTGCTTACTTGGCAGGCGTCGTAACGTTCACGTCGATCTTCTGCGTGCCTCCACCGCCGAACAAGCGCCCTCTGAAAACAAAGACCAAAGCCAAAATCAGGATCACGAAGATCACCAGAACTGCGACAACTCCCGCGCTGCCGCCACCGCCACCATCTCCATTATCTCCCATAAAACCACTCCTCCTGTTTGTATAGGGGATTGGGTGAAACTAATTAGAGGGGATGCCAAGATTGTTATCACAGGCTTCAGATAGCGTCAATCGAACGAGCCGCTTGATAAGGCCAAAAACTGATTTGTAAAGAAGGATTCCCAAATTTCATCGAGAGATTCCTGCGTTTTAAGCTGAACAAACAAAGGGAGGTTTGCGTTCAGGCAAACCTCCTTTTTCAAATCTCGGATCTGAGATCCAGGATCTCAAATCCGAGCCAGGAATCCAAATCAAGCTAGTCCGCGTCGTGGGCGCTTACTGAGTCACCGGCGCTGGCTGCCTCAGCTTTGCGATCCTCGTCGCGCAAGACTGCTTTTCGTGAAAGCTTAATCTTGTTACCTTCTTTGCCGATGCATTTCACGAGGATCTGCTGTCCTTCCTTCAACTCATCTCGGACATCCTTCACTCGGCGATCTGCGATCTCGGAGATGTGAAGCAGTCCATCTGTTCCCGGAAAGATCTCAACGAAGGCGCCAAAGTCGACTATGCGGGAGACGGTACCCAGATAGGTTTGGCCGATCTCGGCCTCGGCTGTGATTCCGCGAATTCGCGCAACTGCGGCTTCGGCTGCCTCGCCGCTCGCAGTGGCTATCGAAATCGTGCCATCATCTGATACGTCGATCTTCGCGCCCGTCTCTTCCACCAGCGCCCGGATCATCTTGCCGCCTGGTCCGATGACGTCGCGAATTTTATCCGGATTGATTTTGATCTGGATGATTCGTGGCGCATGGGCAGAGATATCGGAACGAGGCTCAGCAATGGCTTGCTCCATTACGCTGAGAATATACAAGCGCCCTTTTCTTGCCTGTTCAAGGGCCTCGGCCATGATCTGCGCGTTGATACCGCCGATCTTGATGTCCATCTGCAGGGCTGTGATACCTTCCTTGGTTCCAGTGACTTTGAAGTCCATGTCGCCGTAATGGTCTTCGGCTCCCGCGATGTCTGTCAGAATGGCATACTTATTACCTTCCATTACCAAACCCATCGCAACGCCCGCAACCGGGGCTTTCAACGGGACGCCGGCGTCCATCAGCGACAGAATGCCGCCGCAAACACTGGCCATCGATGACGAACCATTAGACTCGGTAATGTCGGAAACGATTCTAAGTGTGTAGGGGAAAACCGACTCATCGGGCAGGACCGGCTCGATCGCCCGGCGCGCCAGCGCACCGTGTCCAATCTCCCGCCGGCTCGACGAGCCAAAGCGACCTACTTCGCCAACGGAGTAATGCGGGAAGTTGTAGTGCAGCAGAAAGCGGCGCTTAACTTCACCCTTCTCGATATCGTCCATAAACTGCTCGTCTTCTTTAGTGCCCAGGGTGGTGGTGACCAGAGCCTGTGTTTCGCCACGAGTAAAGAGTGCGGAGCCGTGGACGCGCGGCAACCAGCCAATTTCGCAGCTTATCGGGCGGATTTCGGAAAAGCGACGGCCGTCCGGCCGCCTGCGGCTGTTGAGAATATCGTCACGAAATATGGTTTCCTTCAAATGGTCGAAAAGCTTCTTTGCCACCTGTCTTTTTTCGGGCTCATCTTCCGTGTAGCCTTCAACGACTTCCTTTTTCAACGCATCAACAGCCGCGTAACTATCTCTCTTCTCCTGACTGGTCGTATCCATCGCGGCGCGTAAGCGGTCGCTATAGTTTCTCTGGATTTCTCCCAGCATCTCTTCATTCAGCACCGGTGGCTCCACTTCGCGCTTCTGTATGTCGAGCGCTTTGTACAATTCCTTCTGCCAGCGGCACAGCCGATTGATTTCTTTGTGGGCAAGCATAAGGGCCTCGACCATAATCTCTTCCGATACTTCTGAAGCGCCTGCTTCGACCATCACAATGGCCTCTTCAGTACCCGCGACGATTAAGTTCAATCGCGACTCGCGGACTTCGTCGTAGGTCGGGTTAACAATATACCGGCCGTCAATGAGTCCGATCCGTACGCCAGCGATTGGATTCATGAAGGGGACGTCGGAAAGGTAAAGGGCGCATGAAGCGCCGGTGATTGCGATCACGTCCGGGTTGTTGTCAGGGTCGGCAGAAATCACGCTCGCGATTACCTGCGTCTCGTTGCGATAGCCCTCCGCGAATAGTGGTCTGCAAGGTCGATCGATCAAACGGCTGGTTAGCGTTTCTTTTTCGGTCGGACGACCTTCGCGGCGGAAGTAGTTACCGGGAATTCGTCCGGCTGCGTAATTTGCTTCACGGTACTCGACCGTCAGTGGGAAGAAATCAATTCCTTCCCGGGTAGTCTGCGCGCCGACTGCGGCAACAAGCAGCATCGTGTCACCGTACTTGATAACTACGGAACCATCTGCTTGCTTGGCGACTCGGCCGCTTTCAACCGTCAAATCCTTGTCGCCTAACTTTATTGATTCTTTGAGGTATTTCTTAACTGTCATCTTGTTTCGTCTCCTTCGGACAATTACCTGACTTACTCAGGCTCGCGAGCGTCTCGTGCGCCTCGCTATGGTTGTAATAAATTTTCAAATTCCCAGCTTTCACCTTGCCGGGAGCCCACGCCACGTGAAGCGCTAGGGAAAATCCTGGACCCGCGATAATCAAAAGGCGGCAAAGCCTCTTACCGTGAAGCTCTGCCGCCTTTTATGCGTTACGCTAAGGCCGAACGCGTCTGCTTGCTTCGGAGTATCGCCGTCACGTTCGGCACCTTGGGCAAGCTCTTCGATAGACGCGGGCTTTATAGAAACCTGAGATTCGAAGTCTCTCGTTACACTACGGTCAATTGTTCTTTTACTTGCGAAGGCCCAGACGAGTCACTACCTCATGGTATCGCTCGATGTCCGTGCGCTTCAAATAATCCAGCAAACTGCGACGTTGCGAGACCATCTTGAGCAGGCCCCGCCGCGAGTGGTTATCTTTCTTGTGGACTTTGAAGTGCTCGGTAAGTTCGTTGATTCTCTTGCTGAGTAAAGCCACCTGAACCTGCGGGGAACCCGTATCCGTGTCGTGGCTGCGAAAATCGGTAAGAATCTGTACTTTCGTTTCTTTGGCTAATGGCACTGCTTAAAATGATCCTCCAGAACAGCAGAAAATCCGTCTCCCAACGGCAACCGCTAAGATTAAGTGTCGAAGTAAGTTAACACGCGACTGGGAGGGTGTCCAGCGGGGGTGCCTCAGGTGGCGGTAGCTCTTAGGTTGGGATCGAAATCGGAGATAGAAGAGCTCGGTAGTTAAGAGCAAAGACCGAGATTTTCCATTTACGATTTTCCATTTGTCATTTTTCATTGAAGCCACTCGTCGCGGGTTGAATGGCAAATGAAAAATATCAAATGGAAAAGGGAAAATCTTCAGGCTTTTGTCGGAACTGGTTCACCGCGGAAACCGGGCCCGATACTCCCCTGAAACGATGAACGCCTTGACCATCTCGGCCTGCTCAAAATTGCCGCCAAACTGATTCAACTTGTTGAGCCAGAACTGATAACCGCTGTCATCCGGATCGCGACGGAGATAACCAAAGTATTCCATCATCACAAACATCTCGTTAGACTTCGCCCGCGTAAACCCTTCATTCTCGACCACCTGGCGTAACACCGCTGGGCGTGACAAGTTGCCGCTGGCTAAGCCGCTGACAAGCGCATTGCGATCGCCATTGAAGCTCCCACCGGTATGGCTGATTAGCGTATCGACAAACGCGTCGTTTCCCAGCCCGTCGTAAACAGTACGGAAAGCAAGTCGCTGTACCCAGGCATCGACAAAGGCTTGTTTATTCGATTCTAACTGTCGGGCCCAGTCGCCTTGGCCCACAATTACATCATGCGCAACGACTCCCGTGTCAGGGATGAACTCGGCATAAAGTGGTCGCCGGTCGTAACTGGCACGATAGAGTCCGTCAACCAATCCGCCTGTTTGTTGGAACTCAATTGAAAGAAAATAGGCCGCCGAAACATTGATTCGCCGCCGCTCAATGCAATTCAGGTCATTGCCACACTCTAATATCTGATCGCTCCAGAAGTTGAACCCACTTTCGTCGGGCTCGCGTCCCAGGAAATCAAGATAGTGTTGCCTCACGAAATACTCGGAGACGTCGATCGGGTTCGCAACTATTACCGAGTCCGGAGTAGCCATGAACAGAGCGTCAGTCTTATTGCTCAGGAGCGAGAAG
>DASXQM010000179.1:0-10826 GCA_036507195.1 Pyrinomonadaceae bacterium
AGATTTGGTCGACGCTGTCGGTGGCCTGCCCTCAAGAAAACAACACGCTGCAGCGCTGGCTATCGAAACACTAAGAGCTGCGCTCTCAAGCGGGGGCGAGCCCACCTTCCCAACCCCGAGCTGATCACAGTCGCCCGCTGATTCTTGCTTGAAAGGCTTCCAAGGCCGAGCTACCAAGCCGGACAGTAATCTCACGGGTCGGAAAGGCAGGCTCGCCTCCGTTCTTTGGCTTAGAGGTTTCCGACTGATGAAAGTCAGCTCACGGATTCGTGAGGCGTGGGCGCGAAGATTGAGGTGAAGGTAACGGCCGTTGATGGTATTCCGGTCCGCAGTATTTTCTTGGCTCGGTTCCCAGAACAAAAGTCCTCGTGCGGATCACTGGACATGATTCAACTGCAATCAATCCTGTCGTTGGATCGATGTCGAGCGTAATGGTGCCTTCCAAACGCCCGCTGTCATCCGTTCGGAGTTCAGATCTTGGCGGCTTCGTACGCGGCGAAGGCATTGGCGCCGGCTCAATCGTTATTGGCGGCAATACTTGATCCGGCGGCAGCGGCGCCGACTCGTCTGTTTCCGGGGAAGCCTCAGGCTCAGACTGCAGATCTGAAGCCACCTGGGGCGATGTCCCGTTAATGAACAGTTCGAGGCGTTTGTCGGGATCGTCCGCTGACGCCGGGCCGCCGGTTTTGGGGTTTATCTCCACCTGCTCGATCCCGGCGGGCATTTGCCAATCGCCCTGCCATTCCGGATGTTCCCCCAACGCGACTTCCATGAAATCCGCCCATATCGGCAGTGCGGAGTTTGCGCCCGTCAGGCCAAGTTGTGAACCATCGTCAAATCCCACCCACACAACGCAAACGAGATTTGGGGTGTAACCGGCAAACCAGCCATCGCGAGAAGTTCCGGTCTTCCCGGCGACGTTTGCTTTTAAACCGCGGCCCCTTACCTGCGCCGCCGTGCCTCGGTTGACCACGTCCTTCATGAACGAAGTCATCACATAAGCGACGTCGGGACGCAGCATCTCGTTCTTCTGCGGAGTCGGCGCAGCGATGGTTATGCCGGTCCCGGTGGTAATGCGGTTAATGGCAATCGGTGTAGTTCGCGTTCCCAGGTTGGCAAATCCCGTGTAGGCCGAGGCCACTTGCAAAGGGGTCGCTTCGTTCGTGCCCAGAGCCATCGCCGGATAGGCGCGTGGGGGTTTTGGCAATCCCGCTTTCGCGGCCAGGTTCATCACCCGGCCAATCGTAACTTCCATCGCCACATCCACGGTCACAACGTTCAGACTGTGGACCATCGCGTCGCGCAAAGTTACCGGAGCATTGCTATAGGAGTCTCCAAAGTTTCCCGGCGAGTATTCCTGGTTATCGAATGAAAATGTCTTCGGCTCGTCGATGTATGTCGTCGCGGGGGTGATCACGCGCGGTACCGGATCGTAAGCCGTGTTGAGCGCGGTCGCGTAGACGAAAGGCTTGAACACCGAGCCTGGCTGGCGCAAAGCATCGGTGACGCGATTGAGTTGACTCTTGCCGTAGTCGCGCCCGCCAACCATCGCCACTATCTCGCCGGTCCTGGCATTCATGGCCACCAGCGCTGCTTGCAGGGTGCCGGGCGCAAACCGTTTCGCTTCAACTTTGTCGAGCGCGGCAAGCTGTTTGGAAACGGCCGCGTAAGCTGCACGCTGTAAATCGAGATCGATAGTCGTGTAGATGCGAAGATGTTCCGCCGCGCCCGGGCCGGCGATCATGTCACCCAATTGGCCTTGAACATAGTCAGCAAAATAAGGCGCATCCGAAACATCGATCCGGCCCTTGGTGGCCGCAACTTGCAGGGGAGTCTGCTTGGCCTGGCTGGCTTCATCGCCGGAAATTGCGCCGGTTTCCGCCATGTTGTCCAAAACCTGATTGCGCCGCGCCGTTGCAGTGTTTATGTCATGGTAAGGGTTGTAACGATTCGGACTTCGAATGAGCCCCGCCAGAAAAGCCGACTCAGGCAGCGTAAGATTCGTGACGTCCTTGTTGAAATAGGCGTCAGAGGCTTCCCCCAATCCGTTGATCGAGAAGCCCGACTGCTGCCCCAGGTAAACTTGATTGCAGTAAAGGGCAAATATCTGCTCCTTCGACAAGCGCGTCTCGAGGATGACGGACATGTAGGCTTCGGCGACCTTCCGCTTCAGAGTTTTCTCGGGTGACAGGAGCAGATTTTTAACTAGCTGCTGGGTGATGCTCGAACCACCCTGGCGCGCGATTGGAGAATTAGGATCACTGTCGTAGCGACGCGCCAGCGCGCGCAAGATGCCGCGAACGTTTACGCCATAGTGCTCGAAGAACGCTCGATCCTCGGTGACCGTGATGGCCTTGATGAGATGAGGCGGCAGGTCGTTGAAGCCGATCACTTTGCGCTTCGCTCGCTCGCGTCCGGTCACTGAAGTGATCAGTTCAGGCTCAAGCCATGCTTTATCGAGGTGCGTATTACTGTCCAGGTCCGTCAGAGAGCTGATTGCTTTCCCATTGCGCGAGAATTGCACTCGCACACGTAGAAACTGCCGTTGGCCGTCCACTGTTATGTTGTCGCTTGGCTCAACGTCGACGCTTCCGTCGCCCAGCGAATAACGCCCACGCGCTTTGTCTGCTTGCTGTGTCTTCTCGACGTAGCCGGTGTGTTTGAGTAACTCAATGAGTCGGTCCGGCGTGAGCGCTTGCCCCATGCGCAGTTGTTTAGGCGCCGCGTAAATTCCCGCGGAACGAGTATACACCTCGCCCTTCAGCAGGTTGTCGATGCGCCCGGAGAAGACCGTCCAGTAGTAAATCAAAAAGCCGATGCCGACCGTTGCCAAAAATAGTACTGGAATGATTACGGGCGGACTGATGAGCCGGTGAGCAATGCGCCGTCGCAAGCTGATTTCCGGTTCAGCGTAGGAAACGATGCGCGATTGGGACCTCGAGTCCTTCTTCGGCCGCTTCCCTGGCAGGGGTTTTACTTCGGGTGGGTATCTTACTGGCATAAAAGACAGGCGATAGACTTTGAGGCCTGGCGTCGCGGTCTGTGGTCAGTCGTCCATCCTCATAAGATAAATGCTAACCTCTTGAAACCAGCGTGTCTACTCAAGAAGGTTTGGCCCTACCTCATTGGAGTGACGTGAGCAGCCCAGGGCGGCTGCCGCGCCGGTCACCCGCCTGTCTCCGCTTTGGCCAGTGCGGTCAGGCGCCGCGTTTTGGGCTACCAGGCCATTCAGCATACGAATATTGCGACAGTTCGCAGCGGCCAAAGCGCCAACAGATCGGTGCACTCCAAAATTTGACAGTCTGTCGTTCCTTTAGTTAACGTCCTGAAGCACATAAATTAGCGCTGCGTTTAGATGCGATTTCTAATGTATGAGTTTAACGCCCACCGGCCCGCGCTCGTTTGCCGGGAATCATCGCCGAATTCTTCTGGCCCTGGCCGCGGTGGCAATTGCGATTGGTTTTGGCGCCGCCGGCTTCTATCTAATCGAAGGCTGGCCAATACTTGATAGCCTTTACGTATCGGCACAAACGGTAACCACCGTGGGCTATGGCGACCTGACTCCCGCCACGAGAAATGGCCGCATTTTTTCAACTATTTTCATGCTGGCGGGTGTCGGCGTCGTGCTCTACGCGCTTACCACGACAGTACAAGCAATCGTTCAATCAGAGCTGGTTGCAACCTTCGGCCAACGCCGGCAGTCGCGAAAAATGAGCAAAATGCGAAACCATTTCATTATTTGCGGGGCGGGACGCGTTGGCTCACACCTGGTTCGAGGGCTACTGAGCAGCGCTGAAAGGTTTATCGTTATCGAGAGGGATCCGCTGAGAGTTGCCGACCTGATCGATCTCGGCGTGATCGTGCTCGTCCGTGATGCGACGCTGGAAGAGAGTCTACGAGAAGCCGGCGTTGAGCAGGCGCGCGGCCTGGCCGCATGCCTGCCAGATGATGCGGACAATGTATATGTCGTGCTCACGGCGCGTCATTTGAATTCGGAGTTGCACATCGTTGCTCGCGCCGCGGAGGAACAGGCGGAAGCGAAATTGATTCGCGCCGGTGCTAATCGAGTGGTTGCTCCAACCATCATTGGGGGTCACCGCATGGCCATGGCTCTGACGAAGCCGGCGGTTGACGACTTCCTTGGCTCGATTACGGCTAACAAGCTGGAGTTGGCATTTGAACAACTTGAAGTCGAGCCTTCGTCAGTTCTAGCCGGACAAAAGTTAAGGGAAACAAGCATTCGCTCGGAGCTGGATATCGTGGTTGTCAGTATACGACGCAGCAACGGTCAGATACTTTTCAATCCCAGCGGTGAGGCGACAATCGAAAGCGGCGACATTCTTATCGCCATTGGACACGCGGAGTCGCTCATGAAACTGAGCGCATTGGCGAAGGGCGGTCAGAAGGTGAACTGGCACAATCGAACGTCCAAGGGCTGAATGCACTGAACAGATTTTCCATATATCATTTCACATTTTTCATTTGTCATCGCCGGAATTAATCACTATCGGAAGCAATGACAAATAGCAATAACAGCCGCGCACCGTTTGGAAAGCGGACTTGTCCGCCTCGTGCGGCGGGGCACGAGTGCCCTATCTAAACGACACGCGAGAAACTCCTGGAACAGTAAGAAATGATATATGGAAAATCTGCTTCTCTTTTGACGTTGGACTTTGGACGCTGGACTTTTTGCAAATGAAGATCCTTGTCACCGGAGGAAGCGGTTACCTGGGCACACACGTCCGCCGGTTTTTTGCGGCCGATGATTTTTCACGCCGCTCCGGACATGACATTCTCAGTGAGGAAGACGTTCCGCTGGTTGCGAACTACGACGCGGTCATTCACCTCGCAGCTTACTTAGACAAGGATCCTGGCGGCGCCGAGGCTTCTTTTCGTACAAATGCTGAAGGCGCCGCGAATGTAATCAAACATTTGCGACCGGGAGCAGCCTTTATCTATGCCTCCACCAAGGACGTTTACGGCTCGAATGCAGAGTCGTACGCGGAGGTCCCCGAGACATGTCCAACCGACTACGCCGGACAAACGGCGCTGGAATGGTCGAAGTTAATCGGCGAGCGCTATGTGGAATACTACGCCCGGCAGCGAGAGGTTCGGGCCTGCATATTCCGTTTGTCGACGGTTTACGCTCGACCGTCGGACGGAAATGAAAACGGGTTCGTTACGCACTATGTGGAATCGGTCAAGCGCGGCTGGCCCATTCGGCTGCCAATGGAGGGACGTCCCGTTCGCGACGTCCTGCATGTGGACGATTTCTCGGCAGCCTGCCGAGCGTTTATTGACTCGTCGCTCGGTGGCGGCCTGTATAATCTTGGTGGTGGCAAGCAGAACGCCGCCACATTATTGCAGTTGGTGAACACCATCGGCGGGATGATTCACCTTAAACCGAGTATCGTTAACGACGACGCGCTGCCGCATCCGGTGCCCATTAATTACGTTTCTGATCTGAGTCGCGTCCGAGAGCAATTGGGCTGGCGACCGGAGATAGGGATCGAGGAAGGACTACGGAGTTTGTTGTAAGGGGGCGTGCATATTGAAGCAGATTTTCCATATCTCATTTCTCATTTGTCACCTTCGTGCAAAAAACTCTCCACACGCCGTTTAGATAGGGCACTTGTGCCCCACGGCGCAAGGCGGACAAGTCCGCTTTCTAAACGACGGGCTGAGGCGATACCAAATGAGATATGGAAAATCTTCTCGGTTCTAAGTGATGGATGACTTCAACCCCAAAAATATAGTGGTTCGCGGAACTAACTGGGTCGGCGATGCGATGATGACTGTCCCAGCCCTGCGCGAGATTCGACGTCTGTTTCCTGAGGCCCACATTACACTCGCCACTCGCCCCTGGGCCAAGGGTCTATTCTCCGGCGCAGAGTTTATCGATGAGTTGCAGGTTCATGAGGGCAGCGGACTGCGTTCAGTGGTTCAGCAGGTGCGCGAGTGGCGTAAACAGAGTTTCGACCTCGCCATTCTTTTCCCCAATTCGCTTGAGACCGCGCTGGTTGCTTCGCTCGCACGCGTGCCGTTTCGGATAGGCTACGCCACTGATGGCCGGCAAGCGCTCCTCACACACGCGTTAGAATTGCCCGAATGGCGCAGCGTCAAACACGAAGTGTTCTACTATCTGCAGATCGTGGCGGAACTTGAATGGCTCATCAAGCATGAGCAGACGTTTCTCAACAGGCAACCCGACAGCTCCCTCAATATCTCGAGTGGTCGTCAAGCGGCAGCGCGAGATTTTCTTCGCAGTCATGGAGTCGGGAGCAGCAACGATGGCCGCGTCCTGATTGCGCTCTGTCCCGGCTCAATCAATAGTCGGGCCAAGCGTTGGCCCGCCGAGCGCTACGCAGAGCTTGGCGACCGGCTGATCGGAGAATTGCAGGCGGAAGTGATTCTGATTGGATCTGCCGCGGAGGTGGATGTTTCGCACGCGGTCAGCCGGCAAATGCGCAAGCAGCCGATAGTGCTAACCGGGCAGACTGATCTTGCGCAGCTTGTCGCCATCCTCAGTCAAGTCGATCTTCTGGTAACTAACGACACCGGACCCGCGCACATTGCGTCCGCTCTCGGGCGGCCCACGCTGGTGATCTTCGGTCCTACGAATCCACTGACAACGCGGCCTTTTTCGCCATATGGACAGGTTCTGCGCCAACCGCCTGATTGCGCGCCTTGTATGTTGCGCGACTGCCCGATCGATCATCGCTGCATGACTGCAATCACGCCGGCGGACGTTTTCGAACGCGCGCGCCTGGTGTTGGAAACAGCAAACCAACGAAGTGAGAACAGCCAGGCAACCGCGGCTTTGCCGGTTGAGGTGCGAAATGGCCGTGCCTTTCCCTGAAAGTGCCAGGTAGGTCCTGGAAGGGGCTAGCTCTCGACCCATTCGCCGAGGGCTAGCCCTCGGCGAAAAAAATAAGCAGGGAGCCTGTGCGGAAAGGATGAGCCTTTCCACTCATCAAACGGCAGAGCTGGATGCTGCGGTTTGTCGGTTGCTGATGTTGTCAGAATCCAAGCCTATGAAGCGACGCGCAGTTTTCATTGACCGCGACGGCACGATTTCAGAAGAAGTGGGCTACATCAACCACCTATCGCGTTTTCGTTTGTTCCCCTATGCGGCAGCAGCTATTAAAGATCTAAACGAGAGTGACTGGCTCGCGATCGTGATAACCAACCAGGCCGGCGTTGCGCGCGGATACTTTTCCGAGGACACGATTCAAAAGGTCCACGCCGCGATGACGAAAGAACTGGAAAGCAGTGGCGCACGACTCGATGCGATTTACTATTGCGCACATCATCCCTCGGTGGGCAAACCGCCCTACCGTTTGGATTGCGACTGCCGCAAACCAAAGCCTGGATTGATCTCGCAAGCGGCGAAGGATTTTGATATTGACCTGGAGGCGAGTTGGATGGTGGGAGACCGCTACAGCGATGTGGAACTCGCCAGAAACGCGGGCGTGAAATCAGTGTTTGTAATGAGCGGGTACGGACGCGGCGAGTGGGAACATCAACGCGCGAGCTGGACGGAGCAACCGGATTTGGTCGCCGAAGATTTGTTGGAAGCGGTGCGTCACATCGTTTCCGACTGTGTGGAGTGCGCCGACAGGGCATAATAAAAAGGGCTCTTTTTTGCAGTGCGGTGACCTGTCACCGCTTTGGCCTTTGGCGGCACGGCACCCCGCGCGGGCTGCCCTGCGTGGGGACCCCGCAAGACTCCGTAGTCCGTTGGTGACTCCACCCGACCGTGGTTGCGACAGGTCGCAATGACCAAAGCGGCGACAGGCGGGGTCCCCGGCGCGGCAGCCGCGCTGAGGTGCTCACGTCGCCGCACTACAAAAAGGGAGGCTTTTTGACGGCCGAGCGGACATTGTTGCAGGAGCGCCTGATAAATATCGTCCGGCGATTTTCGCAGCGCCGGATACTTGTGGTTGGGGATTCCGTCGCCGATCAATTTGTTTACGGGTCCATCGACCGCGTGTCGCGTGAGGCGCCGGTGTTCATCCTGCGTCACGAGCACACGGAGACAGTGCCCGGTGGCGCGGCAAACTGCGCTCTGAACCTCGCGTCGCTGGGAGCGAGAGTTTCGCTAATAAGCGTCGCGGGTGAAGACGAAGCAGGACGCGCTTTGGTTGAAAAGCTGAATGTTGCCGGTGTCGACTGTACTGGCGTGTTGACTTCACCGGCGCTGCGAACCACTACTAAGGTGCGAATACTTGCCGGACAGTTACATTCCACTCGCCAACAAGTGATTAGGATCGACTATGAAGGCGAGCGACTTAACCATTCTGAGCTGCGCGCACGATTGCGCCAACGCGTTCTGGAGCAGGCACAAACTACGGGTGCCGTGATCATCTCTGATTACAACTACGGTGTTGCCGACGCTGAAATGCTTTCGTTCATTCGTGATGCGGCGGCGGCGCGAAAGATTCCGGTGATGGCAGACTCGCGCTTTCAGCTCTCAAACTTCGCCGGCTTTACTTCGGCCACGCCGAATCAGGATGAAGTTGAGCAGCTGCTTGGCAGGCAGTTTATTCAGATCGAGGAGTTGGAAACGGCGAGCGAAGAATTGCGCAGGCGCCTGGGTTATCGCGCCCTGCTTGTAACCCGCGGCAGCAACGGATTGATGCTGCTTGAAGATGGTGTGGCGGCGGTTCATCTCGAGGCAGTCGGCGCGCGTGAGCCGGTCGATGTCACCGGTGCGGGCGATACCGTGATGGCTGCCTATACATTGGCCCTTGCCTCCGACGCTTCTTTTCCGGACGCGGCCCGGCTGGCGAATTACGCCGGCGGTCTTGTAGTCATGAAGCGTGGCACCGCTTCGATTACGCGCGAGGAGCTCGAGAACTCGGTGCTGCAGTCCGAATTACACTAAACTGATGCCCACGAAACCGGCCCAGCAAATCCAGGCAACTTCGCTGATTCTCGATCGCGACGCGCTTGTTGCCCGAATAGCCGCAGCGCGGGCGAAAGGCGCGAGGATTGTGCTTGCCAATGGCTGCTTCGACGTTTTGCACGCGGGACATGTGCGCTACCTTAAAGGCGCGCGCGCTCTGGGTGACCTGCTCGTAGTTGGAATCAATTCCGACGCGGAAGTGGCAAGGCTGAAGGGCGAAGCTCGCCCGATACTGGCTCAACGTGACCGTGCCGAGTTGGTCGCGTCATTGGAAGCGGTTGATCTGGTAACAATTTTCGATGAACCTACGGTGACAGAATTACTGCTGGCCATAAAGCCGGACGTGCATGCCAAAGGCACTGACTACTCGGAAGAAACTGTCCCGGAGCGCGATGTGGTACGATCTTATGGAGGCAGCGTCCGAATTTGCGGAGATCCGAAAGATCATTCAACCTCGGAATTGATCCGCCGTTTTCAGTAGGACAGGCATTCCTGCCTGAAGGTGCATCGACCCCGAAAGGACGGACAGACAAGAATGTCTGTCCTACTCATGCGAATCCTGATCGTAAAACTTGGCAGTATCGGTGATATTGTTCACACCCTGCCGGCCCTGGCGGCAATTCGGAAGGCGATGCCGCAGGCCGAAATCTCCTGGGTGGTCGAGAGTCGCGCTTCAGAAATTTTAAGAGACAACCCGCTTCTGGATCGCCTCATCGAAGTCGACACGAAGGCCTTGAGGCGCGGGTTGATGTCTGGGGAGACGCTGCGGGCACCGCGCCAGCAGTTACGTCAGCTTCGCGCTTCAGCCTTCGATTTAGCTTTAGATTTTCAGGGACTACTCAAGTCCGCAACTATTGCGCGCCTTTCCGGCGCGCGTCGTGTTTTTGGGTTCTCGCGCGACGGATTGCGCGAGCCTGCCAGCCGAATCCTGCTGTCGGAGTCAATCCCAATATCCAAAAATTCGCACGTTATCCGAAAAAACTTAGCTCTTGCCAGCGGCGCACTGGGAATTTCGATTCCTGATGACCCGAACGACTTCGAGTTTCCTATAGCAACTAATTCCCTTCACCGGGCCGAGGCTTTGAACGCCAGTGCGAAGAGCGACTACGCCATACTTAATCCGGGCGGGGGTTGGCCGACAAAGCTATGGAGCGCCGAACGTTTTGGCCGCCTGGCCGACGAACTCTGGTCGCACTTCGGCCTACACTCCCTGATAACCCACGGCCCAGGGGAGGCAGAGTTGGCCCAGACAGTCCTGCGATCAAGTCAATCGGGAAAAGCTCGCGCGGTTGAGGTTTCATTAAAGGGCTTCTACGAGCTCGCCAAACGCACCCAGATTTATGTGGGCGGTGACACCGGGCCGACGCATTTGGCTATCGCCGCCGGTGCGTCTATCGTTGGTCTTTTTGGTCCTACGGAATGGTGGCGCAACGGAAGTCTGCAGGCGTCCGACCTCTGCGTTGAACGAGTAGACATTGATTGTCGTACGGACTGTCATCGCCGAGCGTGCTCCAAGTGGATCTGTATGGACATCGAAGTCGAGCGAGTGTTTCAGGCGGTAAGTCAAAGATTGAAAGTGGGACAGGAGTTTCTGCCGGCTGTTGTTCCGGGCTAACGGCGTTAAGAGTTTTGTGGTCGGCGCGGGCCTAGAGGAGAGATTTTCCATTTCTCATCACTACTGTCCCAACGTTGATCAATTCAATGGTCGTATCTTGTTGGATTTGATCTACTTAAACTCCGATGGAGGTTGGAATCGATTTCAATTCATCGAGACGAACCAAACGGCTTCAGCCTGTGTGAAAACAGGCACGGTAGCGACCGACGCCACACTCAATTTTAGCCGCGCCGCTCAACTACAGAACCGTGAGCGGGTAGCGACCAGATGCCCCACTCAACTTTAGCCGCGCCGCTCAACTAC
>DASXQM010000180.1:0-6980 GCA_036507195.1 Pyrinomonadaceae bacterium
GGAAATTCATCGCAAGGCATCTACATCGCTCGACCGGATTCTCACTTCGGCGAAAGGTCCGGCGAAGGCGACGACATCAAAAACATTCTCTGTCGATCTTACGACACGCCGTTCAAAGACTGAGCGCTGCATTCTACACGCGAGGCTGCTGTTCCTTGAAAAAATGGGGCTGGCGAAACGAAAAACTTCGAACCAATGGGCAGTTCGCTCGGACTCCGAAACGATTCTCCGCGCGATGCAGCGAACGGACGACCGTCAACGGAGTCTCGCCGCCCATGCTGCTCTCGTTTCTGATCCCCGGCTGCCAAGCCGGTTGACTGATGTCAGAGAAATGCAATCGCTTGAAGGTCGAGTGCTGGGTCACGGCGAGGAGGAATCCTCGGGGCGAACATATATGATGTTGGAGGGAATTGATCATCAAGTCCACTTCATCTACCGCTCACCCGAGCTTGAAACCGCACGCCGTCAAGGAAAGCTGAACGCGAATTCCTTCGTCCGGCTCAGGACTCGGCTCGTCGGCCAGAAATTCATAACGAGCGTCCAGTACTTCGGCGACTCCAATCAGTTGCTTTCGAATAAGCATTTCTTCCGGAGTTCTGCACAAGGGCTTATCAAAGGAGGAGTCGCTCCGATCGAAAACAGAACCGGAGGATGGCTCGGAAAATACGAATCGAAACTGTTACAGGTTTTTGAGGATGTGCACAGAGAGGTCGTGAAATCGGGTCGTCGGAACCGGTAGCTTTCGCCAGTCCTGAGGACTTACGGAATCACTCGCAGACCAATGGCCGACGCGAGCGCCCGCTGCCGCCCATCGAATGAAAGGAATTCTTCCGCTCGCATAACTTTTGCGGCAGCGATGTGGATGATATCCAAGCTGCGCGTTCCATGCACAGCCGAGTGTTGCTCACTGATACGCGCGGCGAGACGGAAGACCGATGGCCAGTTCACGGTTGTTCTAATCAACCGTCCGCCGCGCAGATCCTTTTGAAGATCTTTCCATGCGGCGCTGGCCTCGGCCTCGGTGAGTAATTTGCGGAATATCCCGAGCTTGAAAGCGTTTCGTACTTCCACCACATGAAGCGCCGTGAATGCGAGAGACGCTCCACTGTTCCCTAAGTATGTTTTTGCGCGCGGAGTATTCGCGTCTGCGATGTAGCAGGAAACGAGAAAGCTGCTATGAGCGTAATGGCGTGGCCTCAGAAGGGAGCTTCCTCACGTTCCAGCAGTACCAAATTGGGCAGAATACGCTCACCGAAAATCCGCTTGGTGCGAGCCTCGATGTCCGGCCACTTGACGCGCTTCGTCTTTCTTTTAGCGACCGGGGGATGCTCTGCATCTAAGGCAAGAATCGCCAGAAAGAGCTTCTCGCGCTCACGGGCAGGGAGTGCCTTCACATGTTTCAGAAGCTCTACGACGCTCATATGGCTTACGGTAATCGTTTCCAACGCAGAAGACAAGCTAGCGAACGGTCGGCTTTCACGCAGAGCCGTGTTCCTCACACGTTCCACGGCCACGGGTTCTATGGGCAAGACGGGCTTGGCGGGTTCGGAGAATCTGTAAGTTACTGGCGACACAAAGCCGTTTCGGGTTCGAGTCCCGCCTTCGGCATGAAATCGAAATCGTAAGTAATTCTCTTTCAGTTAATTACCGCCATATGCAGCAGGCGGAATCCCGCCCTGTACACCTCGTCGGTAACCGTTGATATTGAAGCCAGGTTGCACTCGCCCCAGCCGCGGCGACTATACTTTTCATCATGCTCCTCGCAAACCTCGACGAAAGCGGCATCCACGGAGGCTTGCCAAATACGGTCATGGCGGGATTTGCTGGAACTCAGGAGCAGTGGGACGGCTTCATTCCCGAATGGCAGTCCGTGCTGCAAAAGTACGGCCGAAGGAATCTCCATATAAAGCGGCTAAAGTTCTCGTCGCTGAAAGAGCAGCAGATGCTCTTGCCGAACTCGGGTCGCTTCCGCTGAAGCACAAGCTCCTGATGCTCGCCACGTATGTCGAGACCGATGCCTACAACCGGATAGTGAAAGGGAAAGTGAAGCCGGAGTTCTCGAAGCCGTACATGATTGTCTTTCAGAAGTGCCTCTATGGCGCGGGCGACGGTGAAGAAGGAATCAGTCGTGCTGAACTTCGAGCGTACGCGCGAATACGCTCGGTCAGTCAGGCGAATGCGCGAGATCGCCCAGGAATTGCGGGGGGAGATGTTCACCGACATCAGGACGCTCCGCAAGGACGAGAACCCCGCACTCCAGGCTGCCGACTACCTCGCATTCGAGACGTATCACTGGCTCATGGACCGCGAATCTGTACAATCCCTCTGGGGAACCTCGATCGTCGGCCACGGAAACACCTTCGCCGACCTAGCAACCCCGGAGTGGCTCTCGCAGATGGTCGAGCACTTCCGCGCGCACGGCGGCGGGCTTGACTAAGAAAGTGCTACGCAACCTTATGTGCCCCTAGCCGGTCCCAGAATGCTCAACCAGCGTTCACCGCGATAAACGCCAAAGGGCAAACACATCAACTACCGAAACACGTAAACGTTGGCCGACCAGTCAGCAGCTAACGCCTCCCGACTCTGACAATGTGGGGCCTGATCCGGCTGGCGTGCCGCCGAGTGATTCGTTGACCGAATCTCCGGACAGCGCTACAAAGATGCTGCGGTAGACCATGAACCAAGCTGGCCAGATCAACGCCGTCCTGTGTTCGAAATGTTTCATCAATCAGGGACTGAAACTAGAGGCCGAACGAATCGGCGTGGAACAAGACGGCGCATGCCCGCACTGCACTGCGACTGACGGTAAGAAACTCGACAAGGACTTAGTCGAGACATTGGCGTTCAGATTCTTCGTCCGCGGCACATATCAGTCGCGTGTAACGCCGCAGTGTTTATCATTTTTCGCACAATTCCGGTGGTCGGCATCCGGACTCGTGATTTCGCGTTGTATCCCAACGCTTATTGCGGAAGATTATCATCATCAATCAGCAGACGCGGGAGGCGCCCGCCAGCCTGCCATCTAGCCAGTTCAACAACTCCTGCTGAAGCCCGGTGTCCACACTCTGTAGATAGCAATCTGCGTTCTCCTCGTCGTCAGCCGATACTTCTTCGTAAATTGCCACGGCTAGATGTAAGGCCACGCGAGCGAATGATCCGATCCAGACGATACGTTCTCGCCGATCGAGAAGGATAGCGTCTCCCAATTCTTCTAGTTCGATTTTCAGAGCTTCGTCTGGATTCTCAAAAATGGTCAACTCTTCGGGCTCGACTACTCTGGAACTGAACCGGCAGCCGTTAAGATGCGGAGCGATAACGGGGTGGCTGACGAAACGGTCCCAAACGACAACAGCGGATTATCCGTCGTCCATTCCATCTGTCCAATAGACCAATCGAGATCGGCTCTTCGTGAATGCAACGAAGCGGCGATCTCCATCGTAACCCAGGGCATCCTCTAGAAAAGGAGCAATCGGCATATTCGTTGGACGCAGCGGCTCCAATTCGAAAGCGGTTAATAGAAGATCTGGATCTGCTTCGCGCATACGAGTTTCCTAAATTAAAAAATCTTCGACCAGTGGGCTTCTGACAAACTTTTCGGTGCAAGGAACTTGTTCTTCGCATCACATCTCAAGGACGTCGCAATACATCTGAAATGCTTTGTCGGACTTTTGCGGTGAGGATTCCATACAGCTTGCGCTCGGCGTTTTCGTGGGCGATTCGTGCTGCCTCCTGCCGCAACATGGCCGCGAGCATCTTCTGCATCATTGCTTGGCTCTGAATGTTCGAAGCCATGGCGGCCGCAGTCAGAAAAGGTGCCGATCCTGGAGCGGAGACCCGAGATTCATCTTCGACTCGATTACCGGACTCCAGAATCAGATCACTTACCCGGTCAGATGCTTTTACTGTTTTAAGAGTGTTCAGCGCCAGACCGTCGTCGATGTCGATCATGTTTCGAGCCAACGGATCGGCTTCAGCGGCGGTGGGTAGCGCGCCGAACGCTCGGTAATACGATTGGTTGAGGTTCGGGAAGTCGTTTGTTTGGCGATTTCGAATTATCGCTTCGAGAGTTGTCGGAACCGGCAACGTTGCGCTGCGTACCGGCGCTGAATAGATCGACTGCTGGATGTTTCGAAACTGTGCGATCAACGATCCAATAGTGCTTTTCGCCTGATTGATCAATTGAACCGGCCAAATGACCTGCTGATGCAAGGCCTCCAAGGATCGGGAAATCGCGCTGATCGTGTTCAGTGCTGACCGGATTGCACCGTTGATGATATTGAGAATGTTTTGAATCCCGCCAAGAAGGCCGAACTGGGCATAGACAGGCGCGGGAAAGAGCATCCCTGCTGTAACAGTCGCGATCAATGTAACTCCAACGACGCGGCGCCAGGATTGCGCCCAACGGAAAAGAATCGCGCTAAAGATGATGACAAACAAAATGCGACTCATTGCGCGATCCTCCGCCGTTCGCTCCACACGGCCTTAACTGTGCCCGTCGCCTCTTCTGGCAATTCCTGAAGGTCGGCCAGACCTTTCGGGTACAGCCGTGCCAGTTCGCGATAGGACTCAAACAATGGTTTGTGGGGATCGCGAGTGAGAAAGTAATTGCGGTACATACGTTCCCGCTGGAATGTCGTACAGATCCAATAATCCACAGGAGTCGGCACAAGACGGATCACCTGAGTTGTTTCCGCTCTTTCGCCCAGCGCAAGAACCGCCTCCGCGCTTCGGCCCTTTCTAGGCGGCGCAAGACTCTTGATTTCCTTGAGAACCACCTCATTCAAATAAAGATGATTGGCCAACGCAGACAGGTCGCCTCTCTGCTGGCCGATAATCTTTGTTGTCGAGTTCTTCACGATGCCCGGTCCGTGGATGCGCGGCTGCCTTTCTGTGCCGACAAAATCTTCAAGCGTTTGGCTGATTGCCCAAACGCTCGCGTTGCGTTTGCGGGCCGTGCGGAACAACTGAACAACTTCCGGCGCGAGAACCGGCGAATCAAGTAAGGCCCAGCATTGCGGATAGTCGTTTCATCGCGCCAAGCAAAGCTTGGGAGAGGGGGATTCCATGTGAGCGGATGAAACCTTTCGAAAGAATCCAACTGGTGAAAGTCCAGTCCGGCTAAAGCCGTAGCGGGCAGGCCGGTAGCGAGTCTTGCCTTTCGTCGGGCGACCGGCGGGAGAGAAGCGTAGACAGCGAGAGAGTGGGCCGCGAGGATTCAGCTCCGAAATCTATGCATTGCGGATGCCGAGGTTTTTGAAATGGCCGAAGGCAACATCCGGGTGACCGTTAAGCGAGGTTGCCAGGAGCCGCCGGAGTCTCTAGCCCAAGGCACGCTTTCAAAGGGATTCTCCAGGAACTTGGGAAAGCCTCACAGTCTCCTCCGGCAGTAGTGCCAGAGGTAGTCGGCGGTCGAGGGCAACCAGAGATCGCTGGCGATGGGTTGTGAGGAATCTTATGAGCCCATAGTACCAGTGAAGATGGGGAACCGCAGGGCCACGGAGGAAGTGGCGGCCACGGGACCCATGGGAGGGAAGGGGCGAACAAACGAACGAATCGGATGAGGGAAACATGACGATACTCCGAGATCGAGAAACATGTCACCGGAACACATCCGAATAGCTGAACTGGCGAAGGAAGACAGGGAGCGACGGTTTTCATCGATCGCTCATCTTCTGACGATAGACGCGCTGTACGCGGCATTTCTAAGCTTGCGGACGGAGGCGAGCGCGGGAGTGGATGGCGTCACGTATAAGCAATATGACGCGAATGCCTGGGAGAATATTCCGAATCTGCACGGAAAGCTGAAGAGCGGCGGATACCGAGCACAGCCACTGCGGCGGATCTACATACCGAAGGAAGATGGAAGGCAGAGACCTATCTCGATTCCGTCTTTGGAGGACAAGATTGCCCAGCGGGCGACGGTGAAGTTGCTCAACGCGATCTATGAGCAGGATTTTCTGGAGTGCTCTTATGGATTCCGTCCGTGGCGCAGTGCACAAGACGCACTCGACGAGATTGGCAAGGTGATCTGCCGTCGGCCGATCTCGTTTGTTCTGGAAGCTGACATTTGCAGCTACTTCGACGCGATCGTCAGAAGCTTGCTCATGGAGATGATCGAGAACAGGGTCTGCGACGGAACAATCCTGAGGCTGATTGGGAAATGGATTAACGTTGGCGTGATCGACGATGGCCGGTTGCAGGTCAGCGAAACGGGGACGGGGCAGGGGCAGGTGATCAGCCCCTTGCTCGCAAACATCTACCTTCATTACGTGCTCGACGAGTGGTTCGAGGCCGTGGTGAAGCCCCGGCTGAAAGGCGAAGCCTACGAGGTCCGTTTTGCCGACGACTTCATTCTCTGTTTTCAGTATCGGGCGGACGCCGAGAAAGTGCTCGACGTGCTGAAAAAGAGATTTGCGAAGTACGGACTGACGCTGCATCCGGACAAAACTCGGCCGATGGAGTTTGGGCGGAAAGCCCTGGCCCAGTCGGAGAAACCGGATGGGCCGAAGCCGGCAACATTCGATTTTCTCGGATTCACGCACGTGTGCAAGCGAAGCCGGAAGGGAAATTTCACGATTCATGTGCGTACGATGCGGAAGCGGCTACGGCGCAGTCTGAAAGCGATGACGGCGTGGTGTCGTCAGCATCGGCATGATCCTGTGGACGAGCAGCAGAAAGCGCTCAACGGGAAACTTCGGGGGCATTACCAGTACTACGGCCGTTCGACGAATTTCCGCAGTTTATTGGAGTTCTACGATCGCGTCCGCCGGATCTGGCAGAAATGGCTCAACCGGAGGACTCGTGGCCACACCCTGAACTGGCCCGCGTATGAGCAGCTCCTTCTTCGGCACCCGTTATTACGGCCACGTCTGTCGCGTCCGTGGAAACCAGCGTCAGTGACGGTGAGTTCGGCTTGAGGAACCGAGTGCATCAACGTGCACGCTCGGGTCTGTGAGGGAGGCGGTCACGTTCGGTTACGG
>DASXQM010000181.1:0-55780 GCA_036507195.1 Pyrinomonadaceae bacterium
GCCGTTATGTTTACCATAAGCAGCACGATCTAGCGCTGGATGCTCTAGATGAAAAAAAACCTGACGCCCTGGTACGCTCAAAACGATTTCCGCGCATTGCACCGATCTATGGGCCGCGTTCGCACACCTATGGGGCCATGCTGGAGTGGAGCTTTTAGGCGGTTGATCTCAGGCGGTACTGACTGTTTTGAGTGGATGAGAATCCTTTAGTAGAAGAATTCAAGCGTTAAACCTACCGTGGTCGTGATGCAGTTTAGAATTCAAGCTTTAGTTTGCGTGGCGAAGGAGCAGCCTTAAGGCTGAACTCTGAACCTCCGGAAGCGCAAATAGCTAAAGCTCGTCCGGGCAATCACTCAGCTTCTCTGTCGCCGGCTTCTTCGCAGCGGCACCCTTGCTTTCGCCGGTGCTGCTTTCGCGGGTGGTGCGGCCGGGGGAGAAGTCACCGTGACATCTTCGATAGGGGCGTCCAGGAGCGGGCGCATTTCGCCGACAAACTTATCGCTGTTTACAATGCTTTTCAGCACGATGCTGATTGCTTCTTCCGGAAAACCTGATTCGAGAGTGAAGGTATAGCCGGTAAAGATATCGCCGGTTTCATCCGCTCCCCAAAAAAGAAACGCACGGTCGCTTAAGCGCAGCAATAGGCGCATGAGGGCGGCACGGTCGTTGACCTTGTCCACATTAATGTAGCCATTTTTGTAATGAGGGTAGATGCGGAAGCCGATCGTCTCTTTTGGAGTGACGCTGATGACGATTTCAAAACTCTCCGTGTTAACAAGCCCCGTCCTCAGAGTCCCGACATAGTTGTACGGTTGTTTTTGGCTTTGGCTGAAGGCGACGTTGACCGTTGGGCCGGCCTTCTCAAGCAATTTCGCTAACTGTTCTCTGGTTTGGTTGCGAACGGCCTCGTCGTCCCGCTGGCCATAAACCGGGTGGTAGACAGACGTGACACTGATGGTGGCGAGAATGAATAAGACGACTGCAAAAATTCGTTTCATAGTCTTCCTTAACCGATGGTTTGAAGATCTCTAAACAAAAACTTTCTAGGTGAAATCTGACGTGAAGTCAATCTTTAGCAACAGTGCCGGTGAACTTCAGCAAACGAAACAAAGGATAGCTAACCGCCAATAACCCGAGCGCGTAAATGCTATAACGTGTACCCCCAGCGATGTCCGCTGCGATTGCCCCGACCAGAAATAGAACCGAGCCGATCAGCGCCAGGGCGGTGGTCCAGGGATAGCCCCAGGCGCGGTAGGGTCGTTCTTTTTCCGGCTCGCGGCGACGCAGGACAAACACTGAAACGAACGAAAGCGTATAGTTTGCCACAAAGAAAAAGGCCAACGCCGAAATAACTTTCTCAAACGTTTCACCAAAGATAATAACGAGCACAGCCACGGCCGCACTCATCACTAAAGCAACCGTGGGAGTGCCACCTTTGTTTACCGCAGCCGCCTGCTTCGCAAAAAGGCCATCACGGCTTATCGCAAACAAGACTCGCGTGGACATTAGGTGATAGGCATTGATTGCGCTGAGCATTGAAACGATGGTTAAAGATCGAAAGATGGTGTCGCCATGCTGGCCGAAGATTACCTGGGCGGCTGCGCCGGCGGCAAAGTCCCGGCCGGCTATTGCGGAAATCGGAAGAACGTACAGCAGGGCCAGATTGACTAGCAAATAGATGATGATAATCAAAAGGACGCCGCCTATCATTGAACGCGGAATATCGCGGCCCGGATTTGTAACCTCTTCAGAAAAATACACCACGCCGTTCCAGCCATCGTAAGTGTAGATCACGGATTGCAACGCCAACACCACAGCGGCAAGTAAGGCCAGGCCCGCGGGCATCTGCTGCGCCGCCGGAGTGGAGAAGGAACTCTGTCCACCGAAGATGAAGGCAGCAGCAATGAGCGTCAGGAATGCGAGCGCCTTAAGCAAACTTGTGACGTTCTGAACAGTGCTGCCCCAAACGATTCCGTGCCATTGCAGTGCGGCAAAAACGATGGCTATCGTGGTTGCGATGACCACAGCTCTCCCCTCTAAAGCAGGGAATAGGGCCCCGGCAAATTCGCCAATCACCAGGGACACGGCCGCAGCCGAACCGCACGTCGAAAGCCAATCGCTCCAACCAACTATAAAGCCCGCGTATTCGCCCAGCGCGTAACGCGCGAACACATATTGGCCGCCGGAGCGCGGAATCATTGCGCCGAGTTCTGCCAGGGAGAGGGCGCCGAGCAGCGCGTATAGGCCGCCGAGGATCCACACACCAAGAAACAGCCAGGGATGCGGAATCTGTAGAGCAATTGTGCCGGGCGCGCGAAAGATTCCCGCGCCAATGGTGTTGCCGATGATTACCGCAAGTCCAAAACCGACGCCAAGGACGCGCAGTAACCGATTGCGTCTTTCGGTATGAATAGTAGTATCAGCCAAAGTTTGAAGAACTCAAAAGGGGATCTGGGCGGACCCTGCTGCGGTGCTCGTCTTCTCTAATCCAGTCTTAACGTGGCACGAGTGTGATCGAGAGTGGGAGGCCATTCAGCGTACCCGAACCAACATACCCATTTCCGCTTCGGCTCTGGAACGTGATCGTACCCCAACCTTGAAACTCCAGCGTGTCTCCGGAGTACGAATAGTCGCCAGAGTGTCCACGATTGGACTCGTATGTCCCATCGTCATGGATATCAACATCAACCGCATCCTCGCTGCCGTCGAATGCTGCAATCTGAAGTCTCCAGCTACCAACCGGAAACTGACTCGCAACGGCAGGTTGTTGAGAGGTAGGTTCCTGTGTCGGAGCTGGGTAGACGGGTTGGGGGGTCGGTTCTGATCCGCCGCCGCTATTTTGATTTGAGACTAAAACAATTCCCAGCAAAAACAGAACGAAGATAATCGCTCCCACAGCCAATATGCCGATGACGGCAAATACGAGGCAGTTACTTCGTCCCCGCGACGTTGGGGCAGTGGGGAATGGCCTCGGTTCACCGCACACGTTTTCCAAAACCTCAATAAGACGCTGGGCATCGTGATCGAAATCTCCATCGGTGATTTCCAGGGCATTGCGGGTAGATAACGCCGCAAGATCGGGAGGGAGTAACTCGCGCGAAGGCATCTCCGCACCGCGCACCAGCACTGGGATCACAGTGATATTTCTTTGCAGAGCAGTGGCGATCTCATGGCGCACGTAGTCATCAGCCAGATCCAGTCGCCGGCGGTTCGAAGCATCTTTCACTGTCACCCAATGCCTACCGATGATGGCTATTAAGACGTGACAGGATCCTACGGTGTCTTGAATCACTCTCGAAAAATCCGCGCCCGGACTGATACCGGTAACATCCATGAAGACGCGCCTGGGGAAACGTGAGTTGAGCCGATCATAAAGCCGCCCCGCGTAGCCCTCCGCGTCGTCACGCCGGTAACAAATGAAGATATTCTTAGCTGACATGAGAGTGCTCCTGTTGAGGTTTGCGCCAGGCCTGGATCAAGTTTTCTTAGCTTCGGAAAAGCCAGCTAAACTGAAGGACGATCAAGCAGCCGCGGCTGAGATCGAGGAACGTGGCGAGAGTAGTAGATTCCAACCAGGGACGCAAGAATTTGAATGTGTAAGGGGTGACCGCCGGGCCCGCTATCTCTCAGGTGTTTCAGTACCCAAAGAAGCGTTTAGGTCCCCATAAAGCAAGCGATGAAACAAATGCTCGCCAGCTTCGCGGCGTACTGAAAGCCGTCCCGCATTGTATGCTCGCGAGCTCAATCCGCGCTGTACTGACTTGCAAATGGAGACATCCTCATCCTGAATGCGCTGGCCCACCTCAATGCTAAGGCGATTGCGCTCACGCGCGGCCGCAGAGACGTCGGGAAAGTAAAAATCAAAAATCACTTCTGTCTTATCAACCCCGCGGGGTACTACCAAATTCGTATCCATTGCGCCCTGGTACCAGTTGATCATGAAGTTTGGATAGATCCAGTAGTAAAGCGCACGATGGCCTTGACGCACGGCGCCGGTTTGCTCCTCCGCCCCTTCGCTCACCATTGGACTCCATTGCAAACAAAAATGCTCCCCGTTTTCGATCGTATAATTGCTGTAGTCGAGAACGCTATCCAGTCCTTTATGAAGGTGCGGCACGTGGTAGCCGCCGTCGAGATAGTTATCAACGAAAACTTTCCAGTTGCAGTCAAAGGCGTAATGGCGGCGCTCCATCCAATGAAGGCTTGCGAACCCTAGCGAGCCGGTTTGGTCGATCAGGTCGGCTCCGAGAAAACTCTCCAGAGTGTCATTGCCCTCGACCCGGACGAATACCCATTGCTCCCAAACATCTATCGCCACTGGAAGAAGACTATTCGCCGAGCGATCGAAATCGCACACGCCGGTGAAGTCGGGCGTGCCCTTTAGTTCGCCAGCCAGCGAATAAGTCCAACCATGATATGGACAACGAAGTTGGTTGGCGGTGCCCTCCGGCTCAGTCATGACGGCGGCGGCGTGATGACGGCAAACGTTGAAGAAGGCCCGCAGCAAATCATCGTTGCCACGCACTACGACGATTGGTTCTCCGGCTATTTCGGTGGTGACGTATTGACCGGGTTTGCTTACCTGATCGACGCGACAAACTATTTGCCATGAACGCGCGAAGACGGTTTGCATCTCAAGATCATAAACGCGTTCGTCCGTGTACCACGGTGCAGGGATCGTCGAGGCTTCAGCGAGCGTTTTGCCTGGTTCGTAGCTTCGGATGATTTTTTTCAGGGAAGGAGTCATTCGTATAAGGAAATGGGACCTTCCGCGCATCGGGCGGCAAAGCCGCAAGATCAAACGACAGGTGTCGCGGTCTTCCGTTTAGGATTGAAGAAAGGTGTCTTCACCACGGTAGCACGCACGCGATGACGCTTAGCCTCAATAGTGACCTCAAACTGGAGTTGAGTGCCCGGGCGTGTGTGTGCTCGTTTCACGGTTGCCAGCGCTATCATCTTCTTCAGAGTGGGTGACCAGGTGCTCGAAGTTGCTTTGCCAACTTGCGAGCCGTCCTTGAACACTGGCAGGGAAACTCTGGAGGCGATAGGAGAAACTGCGGGCGGCAAACCGACGTCTTCGTAAAGCCGTTCAACATCCGGCCAGTCAATTTCGAGTCCGACAATCTCCCGTGGGCTACCGACCTTCTGCTCCGCGATCAATGCGGCTTGTCCAATGAAACGATTCTTGGTCGCGTGAACCAGCCGCCCCAGTCCCATTTCAAACGGCGAGTACTTCTGTTCTTCAATGAGCGCCTTCTTGCTACTGTTGAAATCGACATCGATTAACAGCAACCCCGCTTCAATGCGGGCGACGTCGAGCGCCAGCATGCCGGCGGGATGGATATCGAAAGCTTGCCCTGCATCCATCAAGCCATCCCAAACCTTCACAGCCTGGTCGGTTGCAATCCAGACTTCATAACCGAGGTCCCCCGTATAGCCGGTGCGCGAGATCTCAACCGGGACGCCGGCGATCGTTCCGCTTGTAACACGGAAGTATTTTAGATTTTCGACGTCGGCATCTTTGACTAAACTCTTCAACAGGCGACCAGACGTTGGACCCTGCAGTGCGAGTGCGGCGATGCTTTCGGAGATATCCTCGATATCCACGTCCATTCCGGATGCATTTTGGGTAAACCAGCGCAGGCTGGGATCCGCCGCAGTCCAGCGATAGGTGTTCTCCCCCAGCCGCGAAACCGTGCCGTCGTCAATCACCTTGCCATGCTCGTCACACCAGGGCGTGTAGATAACCTGGCCAACTGCGACCTTGCGCATGTCGCGGGTGATGATGCGATCAACCAGGCGCGTGGCATCTTTTCCGCTAACCCGGTACTTGAACAGCGGTGAGATGTCGATCAGCGCCGCCGCATTTCGAATCGCGTTGTACTCATGTTCATGGTGAGGTTCATAGGAACTTACCGCGTAGTACCCCGACCACTCGCGATAGTTCAGACTCTCGCACAGTTGAAAAGTTCTTTCGTGAAAAGCGGTTCCGACCGGCATGAGATTAGTTCGACTGATCCTGGAGGGACACTTTAGTTGGTCGTCAATTCGGGCACCTGTTGATCCTCGTAATTTTGAATAAGTACACCAACAATCTCCATCAAAGAAGCAAGAGGATGCGATTCATCTTCACCGACTTCGTCGATTAAACTATCCAACAGCGCCACTAGCTGATGATATTCCTTCTCCGAATGCGGAACGAAGACAGAGCCCGCAAGCGATGACCAGGCGCTTGTCGTCTTACCAACATCCAGGTTTTGGATACTCACCCTTTCCACTTGCCTCTGTCGTATTCTCCGTGAGTCAACACAGCGCGAATATAGATTCGCTTTCGATTATAGTGTATCGCGGCGATGACGCGCACCTTGTTTCCGCCCACATTGAAAACTGTCAGCTTTCCTACCTGGTCTGCGGTCGGAAACATCGCCTTCAAGTCTGAAAACGACGAAAAGCTGGTTAGCTTTACTGACGCATACCATTGGGCCAGGGCTGTCTTAGTCTTGGGATAGTTCTCAGCGAATTCATTCAGCCGCTTGCGAGTTATCACGTGCATGAGTAATGATACGCTTCCACTTTTAAGAGTAACGCGATCCCCATAATAGTCATGAACAAGTATGACGTCATCGTCATCGGCGGTGGACACAACGGTCTGGTCAATGCCGCATATCTTGCACGCGCGGGCAAGAAAGTGCTGGTGCTTGAGCGTCGCCACGTGCTCGGTGGCGCGGCGGTCACCGAAGAAGTGTTTCCCGGTTTCAAGTTCTCCGTCTGTTCTTATGTTGTATCGCTGCTGCGCCCGGAGATTATTCGCGAGCTTGATTTGCCGCGACATGGATTGGAAATCTTGCCTCTCGACGGCACTTTCACGCCGATGGCTGATGGCGATTACTTATGGCGAGTGAACGATCACGCCAAAACTCGCCGCGAGATTGCCCGCCATTCAAAGCTCGACGCCGAAGCCTACGATGAGTATGGCAAAGCCATGCTGGAGATGGCCCACTTCGTGAAGCCCATCATGAGCATGACGCCTCCGGATCCGACATCACTCAATCCCCGGGGGTTGAGTGATTTACTTTTTTTAGCCCGCAGATTTCAGAAGCTGCCCGCGGAAGATAAATACAACCAGGTGCAGTTGATGACGATGAGCGCCGTCGACTTTCTCGATCAGTGGTTCGAGACCGACGTGCTCAAGGCGACGATGTCTGCGTCTGGAATTATTGGTACTTTTCTGGGTGTGCGTTCACCGGGCACGGCTTACGTCCTGCTGCATCACTACATGGGAGAGATTGACGGCGCGTTTCGCTCCTGGGGGTTATCGCGCGGCGGCACGGGCGCGATTTCAAATGCGATCGCAGAGGCGGCGCGCGAGGCGGGAGCGGAGATTCGTACCAGTTGCCCGATTGATAGGATTATCCTGAAGAACGGGCAAGCGAAGGGGGTTGCGCTACAAAACGGCGATGAGATCTATGCCGACGTGATTTCTTCCAGCGTCGATCCGCGCCTGACCTTTATGAAGATGGTTGGTGAGGAACATTTGCCGGAGGATTTTGCCGACGACCTGAAGCGCTACAAGTATCGCGGCTCTTCGGGGAAGGTAAATCTCGCGCTGGACGGTTTGCCGAATCTTAAATGCCTGCCCGGGGCCGGCCCACACCTGCGCGGAGCGATCTCCATTTCACCGAGCGTCGATTACATGGAGCGAGCTTACGACGAGGCCAAGTATGGCCGCTTCTCGCGCCGTCCTTATATAGATATTGTAATTCCCAGCTTGACCGATCCTTCAGTGGCACCACCGGGCAAGCACGTGATGTCTTGCTTTGTGCAGTATGCGCCTTACAACTTGAAAGAAGGAACCTGGGACGACAAGCGCGAAGAGTTTGGCGACACAGTGATTGAAACGATTGCCGAACACGCGCCAAACATCAAGGATCTAATCCTGCACCGCCAGGTTTTGACGCCGTTGGATCTCGAGCGTGACTTTGGTTTGTCCGAAGGCAACATTTTTCAGGGTGAGCTAACTCTGGAACAACTCTTCTTTCTACGACCGGCGCCGGGTTGGGCGCAATACCGCACGCCAATTCGCAATCTGTACATGTGCGGATCAGCAACGCATCCTGGCGGCGGCATTATGGGCGCACCAGGTCGAAATGCCGCGCTGCAGATGCTGAAGGATAAGAAGTAGGACAGACATTCCTGTCTGTCCTTCTGTTAACCAAAAAACTGACAGGCAGGAATGCCTGTCCTACCTAATGACGTACGACATCATCATCATTGGCGGTGGCCATAACGGGCTAGTTGCAGCCTGTTATCTTGCGAAAGCAGGATTGAAACCTCTTGTCCTCGAAAGGCGCGGGATTATCGGCGGCGCCGCGGTCACCGAAGAGATCCATCCGGGCTTTCGTTGCTCAACATTGGCCCACTCCGCAGCCCCATTCTTCTCCGAGATTGCAAAAGACCTCGACCTTGCGCGCTACGGACTCGAGGTCATCACACCAGCGGCCCGTGTTCTCGCGCTCGTCCCAGACGGTCGTTCGATCTGCATCTACAACGAACCGGCACGCACCATTAGCGAAATAGAAAAATTCTCCGCAGCGGATGCCAAGAGCTACCCGGAATTCGAGCGGAGTTTCTCGCGTATCGGCAAGGCACTGGCGCCACTGCTAACCATGACGCCGCCGGCGATAGAACATCCCTCAGCGGGCGAACTCTGGAACCTCGGTAAACTTGGCCGGAAGTTTCGCGGATTAGGCAAGCAGGATGCTTACCGCCTGCTGCGTTGGGGGCCAATGGCGGTTGCAGATTTGGTGGCAGAATGGTTTGAGACTGAAACTCTGCGAGCGACAGTCGCGGCGCGCGGAATCCTTGGCGCGTTTGCCGGCCCCTGGTCAGCTGGCACAAGCACGGGTTTAATCTGGCAAGCGGCAATGGACGGCCATAGCATTAGTCCATCTGCGTTGGTCAGGGGCGGTATGGGTGCGCTCACGGAAGCGCTTGCCAAAGCCGCGCTCAATGCTGGAGCTGAAGTGAGAACCGGGACGGACGTGGAAAGAATCGAGGCGACTGAGGAAAGAACCTCGAAAGTTATACTCAAAACTGGAGAAGAGATCTCGGCCCGCGCGATAGTTTCCAACGCCGACCCGCGCACGACCTTTCTAAAGTTGGTCGATCCGGTCGCTCTCGATCCAAACTTCCTCCAGAAGGTTCGCAACTACCGCGCGATCGGAGTCTCGGCGAAAATTAACCTGGCGCTTTCGGGGTTGCCACGGTTCACAGGGCTCGATGGCGGCGATAGTCAAAGGAGTCAAGGGGTCGATGCGGCATCCTCCAGACTTTCCGGGCGAATACATATCGGCCCGGATATTGACTATCTTGAGCGCGCTTTCGATACGGCGAAATATGGCGACTACTCACCCGCGCCCTACATGGACATCACGATACCTTCTTTGACTGATCCGGTTCTCGCACCACCCGGCGCCCATACCATGTCGATTTATGTGCAGTACGCGCCTTACACGTTAAAGGATGGTGATTGGCATTCGCGGCGTGAAGAGTTTGCCAATACAGTAGTCAATACACTTTGCGATTACGCGCCAAACTTGAAGGAGCTGATTGTGGCTCGGCAGGTGATCACGCCTCTCGATTTGGAAGAGACTTACGGATTGAGCGGTGGCCATATTCATCACGGCGAACAGTCCCTCGATCAGTTTTTCACCTTCCGTCCGATCCTCGGATGGGCGCAATATCGAACTCCAATCAAGGGACTCTATCTTTGTGGCGCGGGAACGCATCCGGGTGGCGGCGTGACAGGCGGGCCGGGAGCAAATGCCGCAAGAGAGATAATCAAGGACTTCAAAGCGCACAGGATTTAGCTCCTCTGAGGAAGGGATATCAGAACCGGGAGCGCCCTTTCATATATATAGAGTAGCGACCGGCTCTACACTCGAGTTGAATGTCGGGATCTCAGTTCCATTCGCGTGCTGGTGGTTGAGTTGGCGCCGGTAGCTGCGCTTCGGTTTTTGGTGGTTGAGTATTTGGCCGGTCGCTACCACCACCCCACGCGGGCTGCCCGCGCGGGGGCCCCAGTCCGCTTCCGGGTTCTGATGTTGTCTGCCGACAATTTGAAACTTGGACGTTGAAACGTGAAAACTATTCCCATGAAGCCATCCCGTAGTTTTGCCAGCGATAACAATGCCGGCGTTCATTCGAAGATTATGGAGGCGATTGCTGCCGCCAACGATGGCCACGTGATTGCCTATGGCGATGATCCCTACACCGCGCGTGCCATCAAGCTCTTTCGCAACCAGCTTGGCAAAGATGCGGAGGTGTTTTTCGTTTTTGGCGGCACGGGCGCCAATGTGTTGGGTTTGAAAGCTGCCACCGCGTCGCATCATGCAATCATCTGCGCCGAGACGGCACACATAAACGTAGATGAATGCGGTGCGCCCGAGAAGTTCACCGGCTGCAAATTGCTTCCAGTTTCCACCCCGGACGGAAAGATTAAACCAGAACAGATCAAACCACTGCTTCACGAAGTCGGCTTTGAGCACCACGTTCAACCACGAGTTGTTTCAATCGCCCAGGCAACGGAGATGGGCACGGTTTACACGCCACGCGAGCTGAAAGCTTTGGCAAACTTCGCCCATGACAACAATATGCTGCTCCACATGGACGGCGCACGCATCGCGAATGCCGCCGCCAGCCTCAAGCTGAAACTCGCTACAATAACCAGAGATGCCGGCGTAGATATTCTTTCCTTCGGCGGCGCAAAAAACGGAATGATGTATGGCGAGGCGGTAGTTTTCTTCGACAAAGGCCTGGCAAAGGATTTCAAATACACTCGCAAGCAAGGCACGCACCTTCCTTCAAAGATGCGCTTCATCTCGGCCCAGTTTGAAGCGCTGCTGACAAACGATCTCTGGCGGCAAAATGCGCTGCATGCAAATCACATGGCCCAACTTCTGGCGCAGGAGCTCGCGAAGATTCCGCAGCTGGCGATCACTCAGAGAGTGGAAGCGAATGGTGTGTTTGCCTTAGTGCCAAAGCGGTACATTCCGTTATTGCAGAAGGGATATTTCTTCTACGTTTGGAATGAAGAGACTTCGGAGGTGCGGCTCATGACCTCGTTTGATACTACCGAAGAAGATATCGCTGATTTCGTGCGTTTAGTGAAGAAGACAATGGTGGATTAGTTTACAGAACCGAAAGCGGTAGCGACTGGATGTTAGAGTCAACCAAACTTGATCCAAAAGGCCTGACGCAAAGCGAAACAGATTCCTGTTTGAATGTTAACATCCGGTCGCTACCGCTCTCGGTGCAGATCTATACAAAGGTTGCGCGACTTCAGAAATAATCGGTTTTCACGGAGTCCCAACCCGCTCGGTTCGGTAAGACGTCGGCGCCAAGCTTGATTCTAAATCATAAAACTCACAGTTTGCGTTACACCGAGACAACATTTGCGTCTTAGACTGCGTCTGAACGATACTTGCCTCCAAGAGGTCCCTCCCAATAGTCCCTATCCCCCGGCAAAAGAAAGTGAAGTTTTGTATATGAAAACGCGCGGCTTAGGAATATTTATGTTCGTTTTGTTCACGCTGACGACCAGCAACAGCTTTGGACAAGCGCCGGAAACGGGAACTACGAGCGCGGCACAAAGCCGCATTGTCGGAGTGGTGACGGCTGTCGACAGGATGGGAAAGCAGGTAACCGTAAAAAGCGATGCCGGCGAAAGCATCGCCATCATCACCAATTCCACCTCGGCTTTGCTGCGTTTGTCGCCTGGCGAAACGTCGGCCCAAAAGGCTGTGAAGATCACACTGGCAGACATTGCCGTCGGAGATCGACTGTTTGCGCGCGGCGCCACTTCCGCAGATGGAAAATCCGTCGAAGCAAAGCAGGTTGTAGTAACCAGCGCGGCAGTGTCCTCGGGAGCGACTCAGAACCCGCAGCGCCAAGGCGAGGACTTCCGCCAACGGGGTTTGTCTGGTCGAATCACGGCACTTGATCCCGCCAGGAAAGAGATCTCAGTTCAATCTCGTTCGCGAGAAAGTGCCGGGCCAATTGCGGTCGTCGCGACCGAAGCTACGCGCTTCTTTCGGTATGCGCCGGATTCGTTGAATATCAAGGATGCATCGCGGATTTCTTTTGCTGAGTTAAAGGTTGGCGATCAGCTGAGAGCTCTAGGCAATAGAAGCGAAGACGGCACGCGATTCGCGGCCGCGGAGATCCTGGCGGGTTCGATGGCCAGAACCGCCGGACAGGTAGTCGCCGTTAATCCCAGCAGTAACGAGTTAACGATTAAGAATATTGAGGGACAGACTGTTACGGTGGCGATAGGTTCGCGTTCGTCGCTCCGCCGCGTCACTCCGGAAGCTGCGGCTTCGTTTGAAGCAAGCAGGCCGCCTCGTCAGGCTTCAGACGCCGGACGAAGCAGGCCAGATGGACAGGACAGACGGCCGCGAGAACGGCGTGATCGCAGCGCTGGCGAGGGTGGTGGTGAACAGAGACGGCCGCGCGCGGGCCGAGGCTTCCAGGATATGCTCGAAAGCTTGCCGGCCATTACGATTAACGACCTGAAGAAAGGCGACACGGTTTTTGTGTCCGGCTCGGAGGGTGCAAATCCGTCGCGCATGACCGCCATTATACTGGTCACCGGCGATCCGGCTTTCATGAGTCGCTTCCTGCAGACTGGTCCAAATCGTGGGCCGCAGAGTCCGGGTCTTCCCGGGGACGTGATGGGTGGCGGTGTGGGGAATGCCGATCGGCCGCCAAATCCATGAGACTCTTGCTTTTCAGAAAAAATGGTTAACTCAGCCTGCGAAGCAAGCGATAGCATAAAGGCTGGGGTGGAGCGGAGCGGAACCCCAGGACGGAGAGGAAAAAACCAGAGCCCGCGGCGCGGGCGACAGCCCTTAAATAGCTGCAAAGCGCTGTCGTCCACTCCGCGGGCTGGCATGTCTTTGGACCATTAACCTGGGGTTCCGCCAGCCAGGCTCAACCCCAGGCTTATGCTGTCGCCTGCTACGCAGGCCGAGAGCATCAGTGTCGATCGTTGAAAGTCTCGCGGCGGAGAGTTCGAAGGCAGACGGGACGACAAGGCCTGTCCCCCTCAGTGAAGAAGTTAAGTTACCAGGGTGACTTGGGAATGAAGCGATTGCTTCTTGAAAGGGTCCGGATCGATGGGATCGAGTGGGTTTTCAAAACTGGGCACGAAATCTCTAATAATAGGGCTGTTCCTTTCGTGCACCGTCATCGTTGCCGCGCAACAGTCGTCGGGAACACTGCGAGGTCAGATAGTGGATGAATTCGGTGGTCTGATTGTGGGCGCCACTGTTACCGTATCCGACCAAAGCGGTGTTGAGAAAAGTACTACCACCAATACGGAAGGTAATTACTCCTTTCCATCTCTGCCGCCAGGACGTTACACCCTCACCGCCAATGCGCCAGGTTTTGCCAGTTACGAAAGCCCCGACCTGGAGGTTACCGCCGGACGGACCGTTCCCTTCAATATCACCTTAAGCGTAACCGTCGAACAAGCCGAGGTGACTATAACCGCAGAGGCGCCAATCAACACGGAACCCGAAAATAACGCCGGCGCCATCGTCTTGCGAGGCACAGATCTGGACTCGCTACCCGATGACCCGGACGATTTGAACGACGCTTTGCAGGCGCTTGCCGGTCCATCGGCTGGTCTCAGCGGAGGTGACACCTTCATTGACGGTTTCAGCGGCGGTCGTTTACCTCCAAAAGAATCCATCCGCGAGATTCGCATCAATCGCAATCCGTTTTCCGCGGAATACGATCGATTGGGATATGGCCGAATTGAAATCTTCACCAAGCCCGGGACGGACAGACTCCGGGGTGAGGCATCATTCAACTTTGGAGACGAGAAACTCAACTCACGCAATCCATTTGCACCTGCGCGTGCGCAGTTTCAAACGCGGCGCTATGGTGGCAATTTGAGTGGACCAATTAGCGCCAAGCGAGCATCATTCTTCATTGATTTCGAGCGTCGCGAAGTGGACGATAACGAGACTATTCGCGCAATAATTCTCGATCCATCGTTCAACATTACGCCGTTTAGTCAGGTCGCCTTGTCGCCATCGCGCCGCACGACAATCAGCCCGCGCCTCGATTATCAGTTGAATGACAGCAACACTTTCGTGGCGCGTTATACCTACACCCGGTCCAAGGCAGAAAACTCGGGAGTGGGCGATTTCAATCTGTTATCGCGCGCTTTTGACGCGTCGAATCAGGAACACACTTTACAGCTAACCGAGACCGCCCTGATCAATCAGAAGATCATTAACGAGACGCGCTTTCAGTACATACGCCGGCGCAGTCAGCAGGAAAGCCAAAACTCTTCAGTGATTACAAGGGTATCTGACGCATTCACCGGCGGCAGTTCGCAGGTTGGGCTCTCGTTCAATAACGAGAATCGCTACGAGCTGCAAAACTTTACCGCATGGAGTCTGGGTCAGCATTCGCTTAAGGCAGGAATTCGCATTCGCGGCGTCAGTATCACTGACGTTTCGCCGCAAAACTTCTCAGGGACCTTTACCTTCGCTGGTGGGCTTGCGCCCCAGCTCGATGCCAATAACCAGATTGTCAACGACTCCGTGACCGGGTTTCCGGTTCTTATACAGATCACAAGCATCGAGCGTTACCGACGCACCTTGCTTTTGAGAGACCGCGGATTCACTCCGGCGGAAATAAGACTGCGCGGGGGAGGGGCCACTCAGTTTTCCATAGCCGGCGGCAATCCGGAGGCTGGAGTTTCGCAGGTCGATTTTGGTCCGTTTATTCAAGATGACTGGAGGCTTCGCCCCAACTTCACGCTCAGCCTGGGATTGAGGTACGAAACGCAAACGAACATCCATGACCGCAGCGACTTTGCTCCGAGAATCGCCTTTGCGTGGTCGCCGGGAGCTGCGACTCAGGGGCGTCAGCAAAAGATGGTGATTCGCGGCGGCTTCGGCATCTTCTATGATCGTTTTCGCGAAAACCTCACCTTACAAATCAATCGCTTCAACGGAGCGGATCGTCAACAATTTGTTGTTAACGCCACCCAGCCAAATGGGCCGGCCATTCTCGATCTCTATCCTGTCGCACCGTCAGTTGCAGAGCTCACCGCATTTAATGTTCCGCAAACAATTCGTCGTGTGGCGCCGGATCTCAAATCGCCCTACACAATGGAAACCGCTTTTAGTGTTGAGCGCCAATTGCCTTACAACACCACCCTTTCTGTTAACTATATCGGCGCCCGAACCCTACATGTTCTGCGCTCGCGCAATATTAATGCCCCTTTACCCGGAACTGGGGTGAGGCCGTTTGGCAACGTTGGAAACATCTTCCAGTATGAATCGAGCGGGCAGTTTAATCAGAACCAGCTGATTGTCAATTTTAACAATCGCTTCAGCCGCAAGTTTTCTTTATTTGGCAATTATGTACTGAATTACGCGAACGGGGACACGGACGGGGTAAACACTTTTCCGGCAAATCAGTATGACCTGAGCGGTGAATACGGCCGGTCTGCGATCGATGTGCGCCATCGCTTTTCTCTGGGCGGGTCGATTAATGCTCCCGGGAAAATCAGGTTAAGCCCTTTTATCATCGCGAATTCGGGGAGACCTTTCAACATCACCACGGGCCGCGATAGCAACGGCGACACGTTGTTTACGGAACGACCGGCAATGGCCACGGATGTCACCAGGCCGGGCGTAATCATTACTCGCTTCGGAGCGTTCGACCCCAATCCCTTACCTGGTCAGGCGATCATTCCCCGTAACTTCGGCACTGGTCCAAGCTTCTTTACGGTAAACCTTCGCCTGAGTCGAACGTTTGGTTTTGGCCCTGAAGTGACGACCACTCCGAGGGGTGGCGGCGGCGGCCGTGGAGGCGGTCGCGGCGGTGGTAATCGTGGCGGCGGTGGAGGTCGTGGAGGGGGTGGCGGCAGAGGTGGCGGTGGCTTCGGCGGCGGAGGTGGAGACTCTGGAGATAGTGCGGGTAAGCGTTATAACCTCGTGTTGTCAGTAAACGTGCAGAACTTGCTCAACCACACGAATCTGGGAACTCCCATCGGCAATTTAAGTTCGTCATTATTCGGCCAGTCAAACACCACTTCGGGTGGGTTCGGTGCAGGGGGCGCCAATCAGTCCGCGGGCAATCGGCGTGTGGAGTTACAGGCTCGTTTCACTTTTTAAGTAAGGCAAGGTTTCGCCCTTAACGCAGATTGTCTAGTTCGTAACGTAAACATTTGTTGCCTGCGTCCCAGAGTTATCCGCAGATTACACAGATTACACCGATTGAGAAAGCGGCTGGACCAGTGATTAGCTCGGGCAATACGCCTTACCACTGAAGTTGACTGTAACATCCGGCGCTACCGCGCTTCTTAGAAACTGACATGTAAGTCGTTGATTCTATTACAGGCGAAAAGTTTCATCTCATTATCTGCTTGTCGCAGACGAGCAAAGCTACTCGGTTCTGTAGTTGGGCGGCGCGGCTAAAGTTGAGTGTGGCATCGGTCGCTACGGTGCCTGTTTTCACACAGGCTGGGTAGCGCCGGATGCCAGAGTCGACTTCGGTGTTAGGCAGATTTCAGAGTCCCGTGAGCGTTCGCGGAGGCTGCAATCAATCTGATTATTACCAATGCAAGGATTCTTGCATAGTGAGTGACTGAAGGTATGTGTCGTGCCAGTGTTTATGCGAAATATTTTTTGGCGCTGGGCGTTGCCGCGTGAGAACGGGAACGTCTCGTGTTTTATCTCGCTCGCCTTATTGACGCAGGTTTTATCTTCCGATTAGACTCCCAGTCATAGACTCGACTGTTGCGCGTGGGTACCAACGTGAGACATCGGGTTGAAATCGACGGCTCAATGTTTACAGGGCGATCCCCTGTTGGCATTGGGCCGTTTGTTTTTCCGGGCCTGGCAAATTGAGAACTTGTACCTTGATTATTATCAGGGTTGCGGAATAAAAACTGCCGTCTGCTCACCGCTCACTTTCCTCTAGTCAGAACAGCGGTTCCGCGACTATAATGCCGCCAAAATCCAATAGCAGTGCCGGAGGTAGCGATATGAAATTGCCTGTCGCCTCTCTCTTTCTTCTCACGAGCGTCATGCTGCTCTCAGCAAACGCTCCTGCCCAAACTACGCAACGCAGAGTAAGCAATCGCGCCGCGAGCAAGCTGCACAGTGGGACTATAAAGGTATGCCAGGGCCTTCCCATTCCGGCCGGCTACATCATCACTGCTTACATGACGACGTCGGCCTGCCCCCATGGCGCCTACGTGATCAAAAAACAACACGATACAGACCCCGAGAGTTCGAAAGTGGCGAACAAAAAGGAGGATGATTCCGAGGGTCCGCTAGCGGCGAACAAAAAACCGATTGCTGAGTCGGAGAGCTCGGCGCCAGTGAACAGAAAACGGGATACGGGGTCTCGGACATCAGTAGCGGTTAATCGCGGCCTGCGACAGCCGGCGGGAAGCTCTGCGACAGTTTCGCGTCCGCGCCGGGTTGGCGCAGTAGAAGCGGATACTGACCTTCCTTCCTTGCAAGGCGCGGAGCCGACGCCAGCGCCGAAACTGCCTACATTGAACGGCGTTACGCCGATCTATACCCCAGTGAACGCGTCTTCCGGCGCCGTTCCCGCAGCTGGGCCAGAAGAGGTGGGCGAGGGCGATGTCGTGCGCGTCGATACCGCGCTAGTCACAGTTCCCGTGAGCGTCCTTGACCGCCAGGGCCGGTTCGTCCCAAACCTCCGGCGAGAAGACTTCAGCGTCTTCGAGAACGGCATCGAGCAGTCAATCGCCTATTTCGAACCCGCAGAAAAGCCTTTCACGGTAGCACTCGTCCTGGACACCTCGGCGTCTACGCATTTTCACCTGTGGGAGATCAAAGAAGCGGCCATCGCTTTTGCAACCCAACTGCGTCCTCAGGATCGCGTGCTCGTCGTGAGCTTCAACGATCAGGTGCTGGTTCTGACCGAGGCGACCAACGATCTCAACGTTGTCAATACTGTCATTCAACAGAACGCGACCACCGGTGATTCCACGCGTCTCTACGACGCGGTTGACCTGGTTATTAAGGAGCGTCTGAACAAAATAAAGGGCCGGAAAGCAATCGTGCTTTTCACGGACGGCGTGGACACGTCAAGCTATCTCGCAACCTATCAGAGCACCCTGCGCGAGGTCGAAGAGCTGGACGCGCTCATCTACCCGATTCAGTACGACACGAGCGATTACCTGCGCGCCATGCAAGGGGCGGGCAGCATTACAATCGTGAGCAGTAGCAGTGGCTGGCCCTTTCCAGGCAGAAGTTCTTCACAAGTAATCTATAGTGGCCCAACCACTGGCGGGATTCCGCCGCCGGGAACAACTAAGGCCGAATATGAGCGAGCGGATAAATACCTTCACGAGCTGGCTGAGAAGACTGGGGCGCGCCTCTACCAGGCCAACGATCCTTCGCAGTTGGCCCAGGCGTTCTCCAGGATTGCCGAGGAGCTACGTCGCCAATACAGCCTTGGCTACTATCCTCAGAACAATCCGCAGCCGTCTGCTGTTCAGAGCGGCGAGCGTCGCCAGATTAAAGTGCGCGTGCATCAGCCCAACCTCGCCGTGAGAGCGCGAGACAGCTATCTGCGATCTTCTTCGGCGGGCCCAGTCCAATAGCTGTCTGAAGGGTAAAGCAGTCGCCCGACGGCGATTGAGGTCAGCAAAACTAGAAATGAAGAGCAGAGGCCAGCAGTTCAGAGTTCAAGCTTTAGCTTGCGGCCGGGCGATTAAGACAATCTAAAGATTGAACTCTAAACTTCTTGAATGTCAGCTCAGAGGCCAGTAGTTCAGAGTTCAAGCTTTAGCTTGCCGGTTGAAAAGCACAACCTGAAGGTCGAGCTCTAAACTTCTTAAAAGGCATTCGGCGGGGACAACCAGTCCCGAAATTTCCTCCGCACCCCTTTTTGAAACCCGACAATTGAACCTCGCGCTCTTGACCTCGCCAAGAAGTGGAGAAGCGATTGGTTGCGAAACCAATTCTCACTCAACTCAAACCCAGGAGGCAGTTCGCTTCGACTGTCACCACAAAAATGGAGGTATCTAATGGCTACTCAGTCTAACTGGCGCTGGTGCCACAAATGTCAGGGAATGTATTTTGCCGGCAATCCCTCACAGGGGGTCTGTCCTAAAGATCACCAGGCACACGACCACACGGGCAGCGGAAATTACAGCCTGGTACAAAACACACCCACTGATCCAGGGCAAAAAAACTGGCGTTGGTGCCACAAATGTCAGGGATTATTTTTCGCTGGGCATACCACCAAAGGAAAATGCCCAGCGGGAGCGGCACACGACTCCGCAGGCAGTGGGGATTATAGCTTGGTGCAAAATACGCCTGCAGCCCCGGGTCAACAGGACTGGAGGTGGTGTCCAATATGTGAGGGATTGTATTTTGCGGGCAATTCGCCCTCACGAGGAGTCTGTCCCGGAGGCGCGGAACACGGAGGCAGTGGAAACTATAAATTGGCGCAGGTTTAAGATCAGGGTTCGCTAACAGGTAGGTGCGCCTAACCAGTTGCAGCGGGCGCGTACCGCGCAGTCCTCATCCATCCTTGGATTGCCGTTCACGCCCGTTGCTGCTTTGTGACTCGTTGCTTTCGATAGCCATCATCCTCGGATTTTATGAAATAACTTTAAGGCGAGTTCGGTGTTATGCCGTGCCGTGCCTTACGTGTTTATAAACGGATCAAGGGGTGATCAGATACTTATCATATCCAGCTTGAACTAACTCCTCGTATGCCGCCCAGACTTCGTTTGGGATCTCTTGATAGATTTGAAAACCCTTCTCTGCATACACCTTGATTCGCTGCAAGTCTCCCACCATGATGCTGATGACATCATCCTTTGATAACTCCTGGTTGGAATAATTGTCCAGATACTCAGCGAACGATACTTGAGGAGAAGTGACCAGTGCATCCTTCTCCGGCCACAACTTTCTGAAAGTGGCGTAGCTTCTACGCTCCATGTACGGTTTTTGCACTATGATAAACTTTTCGGGATTGATCTTTTTCTCTGCCAGGAGCCGCTTTGTAAATAAGATGTTCTCGCCCGTGTTCGTTGATTTATTCTCTACCAGTATCTTCTCCTCCGGCACACCCATGCTCAGAGCAATTTTTGCAAACTGATCTGCTTCGGGTTCGCTCCATATTGCTTTGGTAATCGATCCGAGACCGCCGGAAAAGATGAGTAGCGGAGCCCAGTCATCCAGGAATAACCGGGCGCCTCTTTCAGCAACCTTCTTGTCATGGCTACAGAGTACGAGAATCGCCTCGGCCCTATCGAGCGGATGATTCATCTGGTGATAGTGCCAAACCTTCTCGGCTAAGGCGTATAGGTGATTATCCATCTCCCTCAGAATGTGAAGCACTATATATTATTCCGCGGCCGCGACGCTTGCGCTACGCAGGACACTTACTTAGCTTAGGGTGGTCGTGGCAATGGGTTGTCGGTTGGGTGATGAGGAGCAGGATGTCTATGCGCATCCATTACGACCTGCGAATAAATACATATTTCAACCTAATTGCGAATGCAATGCCTCCGTTTGTTGATATCGTTCGCGTCAGGGTCTCGCCATCCTTCGACAGCTCCCACTCTTCGACAGTTACCACATTAAAGGGGAGATTGGGAGATCTGGCTGCGGTCACCGTCGGGCCAGGCGCAATTCGCCTGACGAGTTTCCGGCCGCGCCATCTGGTAACCGGCTCAGAATCTACACGTCCCCTCAGCGAGCTGTATTCCGGCCTGCCGTCAGTGTAATAGACTACTTCGTCCACGATTTCTCGGCTGCCTTGCTTGTACTTCTTGCTCATCTTGATCTCGGGCTCATGGTGCGCGATGGTTAAAACGTAGTCGGTGATTTTATCTTTACGGGAGCCGGTGGTACTACGTGATGCATCCAGTACCCACGTGCCGCTGAGATTGGGCTTCGCCTTCTGATCTGATTTCGTCTTGTCTTTCTGAGCCAACACACACGGTTACGGCCAACAGCAGACAGACGCCGGCAATTGCTTTTCTCATTTCAACTCCTATAACGCCCCTTTTGTGTTTTCATACCATCTCTATTTACTCCCTGTTCTATGGATCAGCGGCTATAATACGAAGTTCGTCTGCTGCGCCTGATAGGAGAAAATGTGAAGCTATCATTTCTCACCTTATGCCTTTTATTACTTGCCGTCACCGTTTTATCACAATCAGATAACAGGCCACGCCCAGATGGCTTCCGCGGCTTGATCCTTAACCAGACCACGGCCAAAGAGGCTACTGATATTTTAGGCCAGCCTGTCGCGGATAAACTTAATCGTCTCGAGATCTCAAAAATAGGCAAATGGCTCGATCCAAAGCACAAGGAGAAGATCTTCAGGCATCTGACCTTTAAGAAGGTCGGCGACTTCAGAACTATCGACCTCGCGTTTCTTTACGACAAGTTGATGATGATTGAACTTGAGTTTGGAAAGGACTTTAAGCCGGAAAAACTTAGGAACCTATTCGGCATCGAATTCGCCCTCGTCGGTGGTCCTTCAGATTTGCCAGACAAACCCGGTCAATACCCACGTCCCTTCTTTGCAACGCATTATCCCGATTCGTTTAGCGTGGTTGGTATTTCTGACCAAGCTTTCCTCTGGGCTAATTGTAATGCCTCGACAGGAGTTCCCACTAGTGTCGATAGAACGCGTCAGGTCAGTCGTGCTTTGGAAAAGAAATGACCGGCGGTGCGTCCGCAGCCGAGCAAGCGCCTGCAGCGGACCGGAATCAGCATGTTTCTCATCCGTTAACTTGAATGCTCGATTTTGTCACCCGGCCGCTGAAGCGCAACGTTGGTTGCTATCATTCCTGGAGAGCAACAGATGAAACAAACCTTGCTTGCGGTTCTCGTTTGCGGTCTTGTAAGCAGCAGTGCCTTGGCGAAAGACAAGCCGTGTCGGCCAGACAAACACGCGCGGCTTCCAGCAATAACAGAATTAACCTATCCCAAGGCAAGAAAGAGGCTATTGTCTGCTGGTTGGCAACCCATACAGACGAAGTCTTTCAACGAAGCCGATACTGATCCAGATATTTCAGGAGGAAATGGCCTGCTCTTCTGGCGCAGAGGGTATGTGGAGGTCGAATCGTGTTCTGGGACGGGTGTTGCTGCCTGCGCATTTCTTTTTAAAGACGCTTATGGGAATCACCTCCGCGTAACTACAGCTGGAGAAGAATTGCCGAAAGAAAAAGCCTACGCAAGAGTAACTGGCTTTCGTTTTGTATGCGAATCGAAGAAAGACTCATCGCTTCTTCGGCCCTCGGACGCCGCTTATGCCGAAGCAATGGAGTTCGCCCGCTTCCTGAAGGGCCAACGGCTGAGGGTCGAAAGCGTACACCGTTCAAAGCTGGAGAGCTTCTTCCGGGGGATTAATAAGGCCGCCTTTTTCAAGACCAGGAGTGGCGTCATCGAAATAATCTTCTTTCCCGATGCGAACGGAGCCGAGCAGGTGCAGACCACAGAGCGGCGGGATAACGGGCGATATATCTATACGTTCCAGGGACAGCCGCACCCGAATCCGCCCGGTGACACAATCGACTCGGTGCGACCAATCTACTTCGTCAGGCACGGGAGTTGGTTCATTGTTACCAGCGAGCAGGAAATCGCAAAGGCGCTGAAAAGTGGGTTGGCCCACCCTTAGAAGAATTCGCGGCGGCTGATGGCGGGCCTAGTGCTTTGCGGCTGCGCCGCCGCACAGTGCGGAAAGGCTCGGCCTTTCCGCAGGCTTATTTCTTTTATGAGGCTCCGCCTCATGAATCGGAGGCGCAGTCTCCAGTAATCTGAGAGAGACTCGACGGTAAGGCAGAGCCTTACCGCACTGTGCGGCGGCGGAGCCGCGTTTAGCTATTCTCACTCGTCCGCGACGCAGACTGTACGTCGCAGATACTTTTTCTGGAAAGCTATCGCTGAGAATCTCGTAGGCTAACTATGAAAGTCGCGTTCGGGATGAAGGCCCACTCAGGGTGGGCAGCCCTGGTCGTCCTCGGCACATGCAGCGGTGAGCTACAGGTGGTCGACCGCTGCCGCCTGGAGCTAGTCGAGAAAGATGAGGCGTCGTGGGCCAAGCAGCCCTATCACGCTGCCGAACACTTGAACGCGGGCGACGCACGAGAGCTAGTCCGGCGGGGTCTCGAGTCATCGCGCCGAATCGCCGTCCGAGAGATGCGAACGGCTGTAAAACGCGCTCGCGAAGCAGGACATGAGGTAGCCGCCTGCGCGGTGCTCGTCGTCGATCCCATGCCTGATTGGACCGTCGACGAGATCCTGGCGGTGCATTTCCGGATGCACAAGGCTGAGGGGGTGCTCTTCCGCGACGCGCTTACCCGCGCCGCCGGAGCGTGCGGCTTAAAACTCCTGCGCGTACCCGAGAAACAGTTGGATGAGCACGCCGAACGAGCACTAGCGACTTCGGTGAAGAGCTTGCGGAAGACGATCGCGTCGCTGGGGAAGTCAGTGGGCCCGCCCTGGGGCAAGGACCAAAAGGACGCCGCGCTCGCTGCCATGATCGCCTTGCAGGGCAAGTAAAGTGAAGGCAGAGACATTCGCCAACAGGTCACGGTTACCGCTGTTGAAAATATGCAACTAAGAAAACTGTAATACTGTCAAAATCCATTCAGAAATAAAACCCATGGAAAAGCCATCAGCAGACGAATACGCAATCGGCTATCAAAAGTATTTTGACCTGGTTTCAGAAGGTGATTATTTGAGTTTGCTAAAACAAAACTCAATAGAAACAATCAATTTCTTTGAAAAAATAGCGGACGAAAAACTTGACTTTAAATATGCAGCAGGAAAATGGACAGTAAAGGAAGTGCTCATGCACATCATCGATACTGAAAGAGTCTTTTCTTATCGAGGACTTGTTGCCGCCAGAGGGGATACCAATACGCTGCTTTACAGAATGGACGAAGAACTATATGCCAACAACGTTCGGGTTTCCCACCGGGCATTAGCTAGTTTGCTTTCAGAATTCAAGGCTGTTCGCGCTGCGACGGAACCTTTGTTTGCAAATCTTACCGAGGCTCAAAGTAAGCTGCAATGTAACATCGTGACTCATCCGATGACGGCTCGGGCAATAGGTTACTTTTTGATTGGGCATATTCAGCACCACCTAAATATTATTGAAGAAAGATATTTGTAGATTTTTTGAAAAGCGATGAGTCAGTTCGCTTTCAACAAACCGTGTCGGGAAGTCCGCCATTGCAAACCCATCTGATCGGATAGTCACGACATCCTTTCGGATAGATTCCGTTCTCTGGTGGAGCTGCCAATTGGTCCGCCCGGACGTGCCTTATACCTTGATCCACCGTGGACTTAAGGCCTTCCACCGAATCAAAAAACGGATCCGGATTTGTGGCGCAGCGATTGCACTTCCAGGGCGTGCGAGGCAGTGGTGATGAAGTATAATAAGACGTACCGACAGCTACTGGCCGAGCTCATCACGGCCTAAAAAGCACCTGCAGTCGACCCGCATAAAACACGGACGGCTGACGCACAGTTTCGTTAGACAACAATAAAAAGGAGGAGTTATGTGTCTAAACTCTGTTCTAAGAGGTCTGGTATTAGGTTCGGCAGCATTCCTATCGCTGTTGCTGCTGCCACAGTTGAGCTATGCCCAAGAGCCTAGTTCCTTCATATCGTGGAACAATCCCGGTCGCTACATTCGCCATCGAAACTCTTTGGGTTACATTGATCCCATCGTCGCTAACGACAAGCTGGGAAGGAAAGACGCAACGTTTCGAATTGTTCCAGGGCTGGCAGGCAGATGCCGTTCATTCGAATCTGTCAACTATCCAGGCCACTTTTTGAGACACGAGAACTATAGATTGAAGTTGGCAAGGCAGACCGATGAACAGCTTTTCAAGGAAGATGCCACATTCTGTTTTGTATCGGGGCTTGCTAGTTCCCAGGGCCGCTCATTTGAGTCTGTCAATCTTCCCAACCACTACATACGGCATTCTAACTTCGAACTCTGGCTAGCAAAGTCTGACGGCAGTCCATTGTTCAAGAAGGATGCAACATTCATTATTTCGCGGCCGCTGACGGTGTATCCTCCTGCAGTGCCAATTGACCCGGGAACCAACCTTGTTCCGGCTCCGCCTGAATAAGCCGATTCGGTGCAGTTTGAAATTCGCGCGCGCAGCGGGAGCCGTAGAGAGTATCTGAAAACTCAAGTTTGAGCACCGCTCCAATTCAAGCGGAACACTCAATACATCAGAACCGAGTAGCGGTAGCGACCGGGTCCAGTAACAATAAGCTCATTTGTAACGGTCACCGACCAGGTCGCTACCGCTCCCCGTTCCGTATTCGTCGACCCACGATGTTGAGCGTCGCGGAACGGACCCAGTCGCTTCCGCTTCCGTATTTGTGCATCAGCGATGCCAGACTCTTTGCTTATGCGGCTTTGTCTTCAGCAGGAAGCGAGCTGCAGCGCCAAACAAATACAGAACCAGGAGCGGTAGCGACCGGGTCCAGTAACAATAAGCTCATTGTAACGGTCACCGACCAGGTCGCTACTCTAGTACGTCTACGAATCGCTTGAGGCGCTCCCACTACAGCCAGCCGGCCTCAGTTACGCCCGTACTTCCCCGGAACAACCAGCCGAAACTGATCGTAATCAACTTGTTCGACAATCCCAAACTTATCTTCCAGCCGCCTTCAGTCGCTGACGCAGCCCTGGATGGTCTACACAAACCAGGTGCAATAAGGATCTATGAAAGCAAAACTCGTAGTCGCTATCCGGCTCGCAATACTCACCGTTCTTTACTTCCTTTGCTTTGCTTTCGTTTCCGGAGCGCTGCTTAGAGTTGCCTCTGAACAACCCACACCTACTGACGCCGGCGGCACACTCATCGCGCTGTTCGCCGTCAGCTTCCTGAATACAGCCGTGCTGGCTTACCTCATACTCCGCTCCCGCTGGGCCGGATGGAAACTTGTTCTCGCAATCTTCGTGGTTTTCTACGGCGTGATGACCGTCATGTCACAGATCGAGACCGCGTACTTTCTAACTCGGTTGCCGCCAGGCTTGCTGCCTCGGCTCTTTCTGGCGGGGGCAATTATCGCAGCACTTTTTTCTGCGCTTGCCGTACCGATCCTTGGTAAAGGAAGGCGCGCCGGACCCGATGACGAAAGCGAAGCCGGCTTGAAGATGCCTGTCCGCCAGTGGATCGTGAAACTGGCCCTGATTCTAATCGCCTACGTGATCATATATTTCACTTTCGGATATTTCATCGCCTGGAAGAATGATGCAGTACGAGCCTATTACGGCGGTAACGATCCGGGGAGCTTGTTAGCACAAATGCGTATCGTGCTGCGGGATACGCCCATGCTTCTGCCGCTTCAGGCAGTCCGTGGGCTACTGTGGACAGCTTTAGCAGTGCTCGTCATACGCATGATGAAAGGTGAATGGTGGGAAGCGGGGTTCGCAGTTGCGCTGTCGTTCGCAGTTTTGATGAATTCTCAACTGTTATTACCCAATCCACTCATGCCACAGGAAGTGAGGATGGTACATCTCCTGGAAACTGCGTCTTCTAACTTCCTGTTTGGCTGGCTGGTGGTCATAGTGTTATTCGTCTGGCGCCCATCTGGGCGCAAGTCGGCGTATCAGTGAAACGGAGCTGTGAGAAAAAGGACCGGGTTTGAAATCGTTTCAAGGCTGCAACATTGCTGGCGGAACGAAAGTTGGTTCGAAACCGAGCACTGCCGGGAATGAGGCATTTGTCGGCCGCACTCCGGTTCGCACCCAGCCATCTATTGCTGCTACCGCGGTCAGAAGTTGTGCTCCGGTAAAAGCGCAATGACCGTTTCCGTTTGTATACGTCTGAAATAACCGGTCCTCGCTGTCCGTAGCCGCAATGAGTCCCCTATACGCCGACTCGTTTGCTACAACTACAAGCGGATCGATTATGGTGTGCATTGTCAGGATCGGGTGCTTGATCTTTCCGTTATAGTCGCTATTGAGTCTTACATAATTCCGCGCAGCCGGCGCAGCAGTAATATCTCTGCGCGCATTCATCTGAGCGAGCCAGCCGTCGACGACGATAGTAGGAATGCCTAGTGTTGACAGGTAAGCCTTTTCAGCATTCGTGAGGCTGTAAAAGTGATCCACATTCTCAACAAACGGTCCGCCTGCCCGTCGCTGTAGTTCGCCACGCGCTTCGGTGAGGAAGAAGAAATCCGTGAAGAGCCAGCCGGGGTAGAAGGCCGGCGGCGGCGGGGGCGTTATGCCACGACCTGGTGTTCCGGCAACCAGGCGTATGAATTCAAATTTAGGAAAGTTCAAAGGATTACTGACTTCCGTCACCAGCTTGGGAAAGACTTCGGTATCAAAGTCGAGGTCGTTTCTGACCTCGCCAACGGTGCCCCACGTACTGGGAACACCAAAAAGGAGGTCGTAAGCGAGATAGGCCGGAACGCCGCTGTCCCAGATGCGAGTTGCTCCTGCACCCGCGCCACACATGCAGAGTGCGCCGTCATAAATGCCGCCAAACTGCTCCATGCTTTTAAAGCTAATAATCGTTCCGAGTGATACTGCCCAGAGGATCGTTCGATCCGGTTTTGCTACAGTTTCGCGGAATAACTCTGCGAGGTCTTTCGTGTCGAGAATTCCTTCTTCGATAGCCCAGCCATTGTCGCGAAACGCAGAGCCGGCCAGAGCGAAACCCTGAGCCAACAGCGGTGCTTCGAGTGCGGCGCTCGGCGCTATATCGGCATTACGGTTGTCTACTTCGCCGGCATGGTCGGCTTTATCGCGGTAACCATGCGCAAAGACCAAAAGCGTTCCATTCCAATTTGCGGGCACGCGGATTCGGTACGGCGCACCATTGAGATTTCCGGAGAGATCGAGTGGTCCAATCTGCGCGCGCCCCGAAGTCGACAACGGGAAGAGGAAACCAAGTGAGAGCAAAATGGCGACAATTAGGACTGACGCGATCCGGACAGCGGTTTTCATTGTCTTTCTCCTGCAGGAAAAGCGCGTTGTTTTGTTGAGGGAAAACTGAGAAGCGGAGCCTATCATTTCGGGTTAATAGCGGCAAGTAGTTCTGGCAGGGGGGTGGTGTCCTAAATTTGTAACGCAAACTGTTAGTTTGCGTTAGATTGAATGGCATTCAACGAGCGCGCAAGCTAACAGCTTACGTTACAAAAAACCTCGGACACCGCTGGTAATAGTTAGGGGAAGTAAGAATATTTCTGTTCAACAAGAGGTTTGCCGAAGGCGATAGATTTTTTCTCCTCAGTAAGTTTGAATCCATGCTGTTGGTACAACCTGGCTGCCGTTTCCAACTCGTGGGTGGTCCACAGATAAGAGGATTTGTACCCGCATTGATAAAAAAATTCCATGTATAAATCCATGAGTCTCTTCCCAAGCCCGATGCCTCTATAGTCAGGACAAATGAGGAAGTATCTAAGCTGGGCTGCCTCACCCCTGTCCATCAACAAAAGAAAACCGACAATCTTATTTTTGTGTTCGCATACCCATACTCGATTCCTTTCAGGATCGTAGTTTTTATAAAACTCATGTAATCCAGCCGCCACATAAGACTCGAACTCTATACTGTAACCGTAATCGCGTTTGTATAAGATTCCGTGCAAGTAGGTTACATAGCCTATGTCGCCTGACCTAAGATCGGTTCGAATGGTAATGTGGTTGATATTCAGTTCTGAATTCATTGTTGGCCGGCCTCACAGCGGTTGGCGGAACTCCTAATAATATCTTACCTCTGACTTCTGACCTCTGACCTCTGACCCTCTAACCTTTGTCTACTCGGATATATAATGTCATCGTGGGCGCTCGTTTTGCGATAAGAGCCAGGCAGAGTACGAAAAGAAGAAGGCAGCAAAGAAACGAAGAGCCGCGTGAATCTCACAACACCACCAACTCTGAAAAAGATTCTCCGCATCCTCATAACGCTAAACTGGGCAACAGCGATAGCTGCCGTGATCGTGTTCCTTGCTACCAGACAATATCTCCCAACAGAGTTGACGCCTTACTTCGAAAGTAGGCGGCGGCTTGGTGCGACTCAATTCGAGAGGGTCGTGGTCTGGATAGAAATAGTTCTCTTCTTTTTCTCTGTCGCAGACTCGGTAGGCCTATTTCTTTTCCGCAGATGGGCCAAACTCTTGCTTATACCACTCTACACAGTAGCGACCTTGCTAATTCCTACGGATGCCGTTTATATACAAACGGGCTGGGAGCGAATGCTCTTCGGCATTAGCACGCTCTTTGGCGGGATGATAATAGCTCTAGTGTTTTTCTCCCCTCTAGCGGAAGTCTTTGATCTCAAACCAGACACTGAACGTTTCGCGGGTTCGAAAAAACTTGGTCAGTGAAGTATGTTATTGCCCTAATTAGTACAACACCGATTGAAATACCTACCTTGACTAGAGCCCACTACCCCGCGTAAGCTCCGCGCGTAATCCGAACCGATACCTCGCCAGTGTCTTCAATCTGCAGCTGCAGCTGATTCAAAAACAAAGAAGGGAGATTCCAGATATGGGTCGAATCTTTGCTTTCCTTTACGGAGTAATTTGCTACCTGATCTTCCTCATAACATTTCTCTACGCGATAGGCTTCGTCGGAAATGTTTTTGTGCCCAAGGCGATCGATACCGGCACATTAAACAACCCTCTCAGCATGGCGCTAATCATTGACGCTGTACTACTCAGTCTGTTCGCGGTTCAGCACAGCGTTATGGCACGGCAATGGTTCAAACGCGCTTGGACCAGGATCGTGCCCGCGCCGGTCGAACGCAGCACCTACGTTTTGCTCGCGAGTCTTATCTTGCTGCTGCTCTTCTGGCAGTGGCAGCCGATGGGGCCCGTCGTATGGGAAGTGCAAAACGCAACCGGCCGCACTCTCTTGCAGGCTTTATTTTGGATTGGCTGGGGAGGTGTTTTGGTTTCTACTTACCTGGTCGATCACTTCGCCCTCTTCGGACTCAAGCAGGTTTACAACTATCTCAAGGGTAGAGATGAAGTAGCGGTGCCTTTCAAGTCGCCTGCCCTCTACAAGATGGTGCGCCATCCGCTCTATCTGGGATTTATCATTGCGTTCTGGAGCACACCGCGCATGACCTTTGGCCATTTGTTCTTCGCGGTAATGACCACTGGCTACATTCTCGTGGCGATTCAGTTTGAAGAACGGGACCTGATTCACTTCTACGGCGACACTTATCGCGTCTACCGTAAGAGAGTATCAATGCTGATACCGTTCCCCAGAAGAAGATAGACGTGCCGGTCAGATTCTTCCCTTCCCCTTTGCCGCAGGCGCATATGAATCTCATGTGCGCCGCGGGCCATTCAGAAGGTCGTTTGGCCGTGGCCTGCGCAAAGCAGAGCGAGATTCCCGGCCCTTGGGAAAAGTAAAAAGTCAGAAGAAAAAGCAGAGTAGTGCCGTCTAGCGGCAAAGCCGAAACAAGCGCGTGCAGCGGACCGGAACAAGCAGGGGCAGTGGAGGACTGCGGAGAGTCCTTCTTTCATCCATTTTGATATTTTGAAATCTCGGAGGAATATCATGACACCTCACCAGAATATGGAGCGCCTTGAAGACTGGATCACAGAAACGCCTGAATCAATCAGCGCGCGCCTCGAGGGAGCAAAGGCTTCACAGGCGCAGATTCGATTTACGATGGGCGTGATGGCCATCATCTCGATGATGATGCTGATTGCGTCTTACAATGCATACTTATCATATGACTATAACTGGATCCTCGGCTCAAACGAACGTCAACTTGCTGCCGAGCAGCTACAAGCTGAAGGAGTGAGCAGACCTGAGGCGAACAATCGTAAACTTGCATCCGCAAATGTGGCCCAGGTACTCGACGATGAGGCGCTCAAGCATTGGGCGGAATCAAGAATCGTGCAGATCTCGCTTCTCGGCATTCGCGTCTCTATTGATGATGTTGCCGTATTGGGATCGGCATGCCTCTCTGTACTTTCGTTATGGCTCGTGCTCGTGGCGCGGCGGGAGAATCACACTATTGGTTTGCTACTTCGGGATACTGATACGCCACGCCCTTATGACAATCGGGATCCCTCGGTTGCTGAAAGCCGATTACAAGTGAAATCCAGCGGACAACGCTGGCTCATTTTTCATACAATTATTTCGAATAGTCTCTTCGTCACAGTTGACCACTCCTTATCGACTGTTCATTCGCTTAGTAATCTAAAGCCAATGAAGGCTGGCGCCGCGGGCGCAATCAGCGTTTGGCTGCACCGGGCAGGGTTTGGACTTGTCCGCAACTTCTTCTTCCTATTTCCTGTCATCGCTTCTTTCGCCGTGTTTTGTCTTGATCGGTGGTCCTATTTTATACAGGATCCGTTTGACCCGGACTTTGCAATCCCCGGCCTCGAACCTTTCTTCTGGAGTTCCATGGTGGTCTTTTTTGTGTGTTGGGTTCCGCTCACGCTCTGCTGTCTTAGAGCAAGGCGGTATTCGAGCGCTACGGAAAAAGTCTTAGGCCAGTATGGAGCGAAGCTTCGCGCCGACCTCTTGAACAAAAGGTCCTTTGCGCAGAGTTGAGGTTGAAATGTTTGGTTGGGCATTGCGTGCCCGATGCTCACGCCAGAAAGAAGGTGGGTTAGATTTGCCCAGGTGTTTTCAGGTTATGAAACAAACATTTGTCGCGGCTGTTCTAACTCTGGCGTGTGCAGTCGTGCCGGCACAGACCCTGTCCGGGTCAGAATTCTCCAAGCGCGTGGATGTAATAGCGAAGGCAGCGCTATCGCAACCTGTCGCAGGAATATCAGTCGCTGTGGCCCGCGATGGCAAGGTTGTCTTCGCGCGGGGCTATGGCTTGGCGAACCTCGAGCACGCGGTCTCAGTCACGCCAAGCACGGTCTTTCACATTGCTTCGATCTCCAAGAACATCCTGGCGGCAGTCGTCCTGCAACTTGCCGATGAAGGCAAGCTGAGGCTCGACGACGACGTGACCAGGTACATTCCTGAAGTACCAACACATGGACGTCACGTAACGGTGCGACAACTTCTCAATCACACCTCCGGCATCTACAGCTTCACATCGCTGCCGGAGGCGGAGAAAAACGAACGGCTCGACCTGACTCACGAGCAGGTACTTGGATTAATCAAGGATAGGCCGCTCGATTTCGAGCCGGGAAGCAGTTGGCGCTACGACAATTCCGCTTTCTACCTCGCCGGTATGGTTGTGGAGCGCGTCACAAAGCAGGAGTACGGACAATACGTGCACGAGCACGTGTTTAAGCCACTGGGGATGAACTCGGCATCATTGTGCGATGCGCGAATGGTGGTGCCGCACCTCGCGTCGGGCTACGAAGTCGATCATGGAACGTTCGTCAACGCTTCGTTGATGAGCTGGAAACAGCCTTTCGCTGCGGGGGCCGTATGTGCAACGGCAGAGGATCTCTTAAAGTGGCAGGCAGGCCTGGACGCCGGACGCGTGCTCAGCGCGTCGTCGCTGAAGCTGATGCGTACGCCCACAACGCTGAACGATGGAACGTCGATCGACTACGGGATGGGAACCCGCTTAGGATCACTGGAGGGACACCGCGTGTTTGGGCACACTGGAAGCGGCGGCGGTTTTAATTCGCTGTTGGAGTCGTTTCCGGAGGATCACCTGACAATCGTTGTGCTCATGAACGCCCGAAGTGGATCGCGGCCGTCGGTAGCCCTTGGCACAGCAATCGCGCGCACAATGCTTGGTCTGCCCGAGAAGAGAACTCTGCGCGATCTGCCGGTGCCGAAGGAAGAGCTCGCCGCGTTGGTGGGAACCTACGACTCAGACGAAGGTCCGGTGGAGAACCTCGAAGGCCCAGAGAAGCAAAATGCTAAGTTGCATTATCGGCTTCCGGGCACCGCGATAGAAGGCGTTCTGTTACGACAAGCTGCGAACATCTATGCCGTCGACGACAATACCCAGGTCCACTTTGTGGTGCGCAATAATCGTGCAACGGCGGCCGTTGTATATACCGGCGGCCTGATGATGGACGCAAAGCCCCGCCTGCACTGAATCGACTCTAATTGTTGCTGCTTGCTCTTTTATTTACGACTTAAAATTCCCTGTTTGCCAATCGCGCATCGACTTCTGACCTCCGACCTCTGACCTCTGATCTCTGATCTCTGTCAGCAGCTAAAGAGAGCGCGCGTAAGCAGGATCAAACCTAGCAAGCCAGCAGAGAGCGTGAAAGACCACTCTACCAGCGGACTGGGCCGTCTAAAGACGCGACGGAAGATGACCATCCCGCTTTTCCATCCGTCTTGTTGGTATAACGGGAACAGGTTCCCGACTGCCAGCACTAGATTGAGAGTACCAAAGAACGTTCCCCAAGCTATGGCGCCGAGAATGAGATTTACGGCAATGCCTGCGAGCAGCACGAACAATTGTTGGAATAACGGCCGCCTCTGCAAAGCTGACATGTCCATTCGGATGTAGGCGCCGACCGGTAATAGGCGGAGTTGATATTCAACTCCATTGACCCGAAAAGCAAAAAGCTTAGGACCCCAACCGAATCCGGCCTGGGTTACCGGAACTCGGCAGGCGCGAGCGGCAAGAAAGTGGCCGAGCTCGTGAAGTACGAGCGCGCAGACAAAACTCAAGATGAAATTGATTAATTGATACATCCGAGAGTCGGGTGTTATTCCCTCTCCCGTGAAACGCTCAGGAAGCTGCCCTTCGACTCTACCAACGCCCCTATTGAAGACTCCTGGCAGGGCCTTGGAACCGCGTTTGATCCATGTTTCGTTTCTCTACCGAGTTGAGCGAGGCAATCAGGATGGAGGTTGAAATTTCCAGCCAACCTCTTGACTAACCCGGATATGGGCCGGCTGCAGTTGTCGCAGATGATTCGCATGTCGTTCTCCTTGCTATGGAAGTAGCGCACAAAACAAGGCGCGCGCCCTTAGTCTTATCACCGCTTATGCCACAGGGCCCGCCCGGCGCCAGGAATGCGAATTCGCTGAACGATCCGAATGAAATGAATATGGAGCAGGATTGCCAGGACAGGCTGAGGGTTCGAAACAAGTCAAGATGAAGGGTCGATCTGAGGCTCGTTCAGAATGATTGCCGCCTCACCGGCATTCCGAAGGCAAAATTCGTCAATGCAAGGAATCTTGTATTCCGTCTCGCTTTGGAAAATCCGCAATCCGAAATTCACTTGACCCGGCCCAATCGGTTGGCGGAGACACTCGACCTGAGCACCAAACAAATACAGAACCGGAAGCAGTAGCGACCGGGTCCGTGGCATTGCGCGCGAGCGTATTGTCGCCACACCAGGTCGCTACCGCTCCCGGTTCTGTATTTGTGAACCCACGATCCCATACTTCATGCCGCCGCACGTGTGTCGCGACCGGGTCCGTGGCATTGCAAGCGAGCGTATTGTCGCCACACCCGGTCGCTACGCGCTCCCGGTTCTGTATTTGTGAACCCACGATCCACACATCTGAGAGCAGATGAAAATGTGACGAGAAACGGATGAAATAAGTAAATGAGGAGGCCAGGATTTGGACGAGATCCAGCGCTCATGACTCCGGCATCACATGTCTGGAAGGAAAACTTAAAATGAAACGGCTCTCTTTAGGTCCGGCGAACCAAACAATCGCGCTCTTAATATTCGTGGCTGCTTCTGTGCCTCCACTCTACAGTCAGCAAGTCAAGCCTTCTCAAAACGTCAAGAACTCAGAGAAAGCGCAAGCAGCGCAAAGCACGTCTGAACAACCCAACGAAGACTTCAAGCAAAGGAATCCAGAGTCGTCGGGAACGGATAAGAATAGTCGGCAGGTGGATTCCAGTCAGACAAGCGCGAAGAAAACGAGTCAAAGCTATACCTTCCCGACGAAACGTGAGCGATTCAATCGTTACGTCAAGAGTACGGCTGGGCCAGTAAGCCTGGCTCGCACCGGTATCTCAGCAGGTATCGATCAGTGGCGGGACAATCCGGAGGAATGGGAACAGGGCGCATCGGGATATGGGAAGCGCTTTGCGTCAGGTTTCGGCCGAAACGCGATTCAGCAGACCGTCATTTACGGCTTGGATACGGCTATGGGGCTGGATACTGGATTCAAGAGAAGCGAGCGCAAAGGGTTTTTCCCACGAATGACAGACGCGCTTGCCGAGAATGTAACGTCCCGGACCAGGACCGGAAAGCGTGTGATTTCCGTGCCTCGACTCAGTGGCGTGTACGTGAGTAGAATTATTTCCGCTGAAACCTGGTACCCCTCGCGCTACGACTATAAAGACGGACTGAGGAGCGGCACCCGTTCGTTGGTCACCGGGTTTGGAATAAATCTGGTACGCGAATTCATTATTCGCTGGTAGTCACCTTCGCCCACACTTTCTGCAAAAAAGACTGCTCGCGAGTGACTGATCTCTGATCTCTGACCTCTGACCTCTGACTTGTCCAACATTTTTCCGCACCTGCGTCATATAATTCGACCGCTGACGCGACTAATACTTTGAACACGGATACAAAACCCGTGGAACAGAAACGGATGGACATCACGGAGCTGAAAGGTGAGCTTGAAAGGCTTCATGGCCCCAGTTTTGGCTGGGCTCTGAGCTGTTGCCGGCGCGACCGCGCAGATGCGGAAGAAGTCTTGCAAACAGTCTATCTAAAGATCCTTGAAGGCAAAGCCCGCTATCGGGGTGAGTCCAACCTTAAAACATGGCTGTTCGCGGTGATCCGCAAGACAGCCATCACCGAGCAGCGTAAGAGGTTGCTACGCGTACTGAAATCAAAGGCAAGCTCAAACTCCACTGCTGAGCGAACCTCTTTCGCAGCAGAACCCGCGGCCGCCTTCGAAAGATCAGAAGTGCGCGAACGGTTTCAACGAGCTCTTGAATGCTTGCCTGCGCGCCAACGAGAGGTGTTGCATTTGGTGTTTTACGAAGATTTGAGCTTGCGCGAAGCCGCGGATGTAATGGGTGTCTCAATCGGCAGTGCACGTCAACATTACGAACGCGGAAAAAGGCATCTGCGCGTGTCGTTGAATCGAGAGGAACTTGATTATGGAATTAGATGGGACCGAAAAGAGACTCCAGACGCTGTTTCGTGAACTGAAACTCGCGGACGAGCGCATTGCGCCGGATTTCAAAGGAGTGTGGAACCGTGCGCAGGCGCCCAGTTCAGGACCGTCGCGCCTATTCAATATCTCACTCGCGGTGGCGACGGCCCTGGTTGTACTCACTCTGTCATCTCTCGTGCTTTGGTCGCAAACCTGGCGAGAAAGTCAGCCATTCAATTCAGGCTTGGCCGCCGGACCAGCAAGGATTGACTTATTGCCGCCGCCCCCATCTGCGATGCCTGGACTCATACATCCTGGCGTGGTTGAACCGGCTAATCGCGCCAGATCCAACCGCGGGAATCGGAAAGTCGTAGCGCGCCGTCACCCAAACCTCAATGCCAGAAACGCAGATGTTCGGAAAGCCGACTCTATCTCGAAGTGGCAATCACCAACAGCGACGCTCTTGCAGTCGCCCGCGGACAACGTTTTGACGTCGCTGCCGCAACTGGATCGATCCGTCACCGAATTGAAAACATTTTTGCCGAATACACCGTCATATCAGAACCGGGAGCGGTAGCGACCGGCCAAATAGTCAACTCGCAGTGAAGGAGAAAACAATGAATAGAAGAATAGGAATGATAATCGCAATACTAGGCATCAGTATGTCTGTTTATGTTCCGCTGCTTCGGGCGCAACAACCATCACAGAATCCAACCGCGTCTGCGCAGCGCGCGCCTCAACCGCCTCTAGCGAATATGGATCCATTAGGCGATGTGATGTTTCCCCCGGACATGATCATGGGCCACGCGCGAGAACTCGGACTCACTGATGAGCAGAAGGCCTTCATGCGTGGTGAGATTCAGAGGACTACGACGCGCTTCCTCGAGTTGCAGTGGCAACTTCAGGATGCGATGGAAGCGCTACACCAAACAATGAAACCCAATGCGGTAGATGAACAACCAGCCTTGTCCCAACTCGATAAGGTGCTGGACACTGAGCGTCAGATCAAACGCCTCCATTTCAGCCTGGGCATTCGGCTCAAGAACCAGTTGACGCCGGAGCAGCAAGCCAAACTCCGTAGCATGAGAATGACTCCGTGGCCTCAAGGCCAACCAGAACCCAGTCAGTAGCCCAGTAGAGGCTGTCAGCGGCATAACAAGTCACTGAATCGGACTCTTTGCTCTTTGCCCTATCCATTATTACCATTCACGATTTACGAGGCTCATCTGACTCCTGCCTTCTGAACGTCTAACCGGATCAGATAAGAGGGAGCATGTGCTGAGACGATTATTAAAACGCCTGGTTCCGCTTGAGTGGCAAGTGAGATTTCACTCAAGCAAGACCGTGCCGAAGGACATTGTAGTCAGAGCCTGGAATCGTTTAAGAGGTGCGATTCCAATTCCCCCTGGAGAGTTTATCTACCTTGTTTTGGGCCATCGCTGCGCCGCCAGATTTCTCCGCAGAGGTCGCACCATAAGCAAAACAATCCGTGCGGTACTCGCAAAAAATGGCGTCGAGATCGAACGACTCAATGCCATTTTAGATTTCGGCTGCGGCGTCGGGAGAATTATGCGACATTGGGAGTCACTGCAACATCCCGTTTTACATGGGACGGACTACAACCCCCGGCTGGTGGCCTGGTGTCAGGAAAATTTAAAGTTCGCCAAGTTCCAGGTTAACTCTCTTACGGGAAACCTTCCCTACGAGTCCGAGAAGTTTGACTTCATCTACGCGTTTTCAGTGTTCACACATCTTAGCGAGCCGTTACAGTTCTTCTGGATTAGTGAGTTGTCTAGATTGCTAAAGCCGGGTGGACACCTCTTCTTTACGACGCAGGGCGATCACTTCCTCTCGCAGTTAAGCGTTGCGGAACAAGCGAAATTTCGGAACGGTCAACTGGTGGTACAAGGTGCTGAAAACGCTGGCTCAAATCTGTGCACTACCTATCATCCGCCGGCATATGTGCAGGAGAGTATGGCGCAGGAGTTTAGCGTAGTGGATTTCATTCCGGGGGGCGCCAAAAGCGACTTAGCGCAGGATGTCTACTTAATGAAGAAGTTGAAGGCTGACCCCTGACTTCTGACCCCTGACTTCTGACCTCTGACCTCTGACCTCTGACTCCAGTTCCCAAATCAAATCCGTCATGCAAGAATTCTTGTATCCCGTCTCGAGTTCTGCTGTTCTGTTTACTGTTTACTGTTTGCTGATTCAAATCCGCAATCGGAAATCGATGTGGCGGCATAAGGGTTGCCATTCGCTACATGAGGCAAAGCCATGCGAAGTAGATTTACTGCTTTTGTAGCAGCGCTCTGCCAAAGTGAATGGAGACAAAACAATGCATTTTGAGATTAGTGTCCTAAAACGAGCTACCGGCGCGCTGGCCCTTACCGTCGTGCTCCTGCTGGGCGCCGGCGTGACTAACGTCATCCGGGCGCAAAAAGGTGCCAAGCCAGAGAAGCAAGTCGCGAAGACAGAACACAAGATGGAAGGAACCGCGCTTAAGACTCATCAGAGAGAAGAGCGTGTTGCATTGAAGACACATCAACGCGCCGAGCGACAAGCATTCAAGCAGTCCTCGCGTTCACGCCACCGGAACTTAAACCATGGTGCCCATAAACGATGCGTCAAGGAATGCAATAGAGCCCACAAAAACGCACAGCGAGCTTGTAGAGGCAGAACTGGCGCGGATCGGCGAGCATGCGAGAGAGCAGCGAATGAAGCGCACCGGAGATGTCACGCGAGCTGCCCAAGGTAGTTCGGATCAATGTCCTGAGAAATGGTAGCCGTATTGATTTCGCGTTGCGGCCTGGCGCACCAACGGGTCGAAGCGGCGTGACCGATCTGGCCACCAGGATCACGTCTTAACAGTCAGGCGGTGAGCAGTTGAGTTTTGGCGCAGTATACTTCCTGGCTTGACCACTTTCCAATAGAGGTTGTACCGCTCGTGCGCGATGCGGTAATAGGGCATTAGGTTTACGTCAAGGGGATGCCCGATCTCCCCTGTCCCCCCGATTCCCATCGTATGAAACGTCAGTGCCGATCCTGCTGACGGCCTGATCTGCTTAAGAATCTCCCGTTCATCACCCAACAGTCGGGGCACGTCCACTTCATCATTCAGAACGTCGCCGTAGGTGCGCTCGTTGACGATGATGTCCGCCCCCGGCCTAAGTCCTTTCCGTCCGAGTCTGCCCGCGAGGACAATTGGTCCGTACAAGATCGCGATCACGTCCGAGTGTCCCGGCAACTGTTCCGTCCGAAGCACCATCGGCAGATGAGCTTCAACGGTGTCCCCGGTGCGCCACAGACGGTTCACTTCGACATATCGTCCCGGCTGGCGAGATGTGGCCCAGCGGCGCCCGTTGACTGTGATCGTCACGGCTTGACACCAGGATGGGTGGCGAACGTTCAGCGCCAGATTCACCGGCTTTTGACAAGTCAATTGCAGCCGCGTTGTGTCCTGCTCAGGGAATCGGGTCGTCTGCGTGATTGTCAGTTCCTTCTCTCTCCAACCCAAAGTGGACGGGATGAACAGATTGACGTATAGAGTGTTGGCCCTATGGAAGTAAATGGAGTCACCATACTTGGCATGATTCTCCATCCCGGTACCGGTGCAGCACCAGAACGAGTCCGTCGGCGTGCAGTAGAGTTTCAGATACCCGGGACGTGTTGGCTGGAAATAGCTCATCATTCCCGAATCCGGGTCTTGCGAAGCGAGGATACTATTGTAGAGGGCGCGTTCATAATAGTCGGCATAGTCGGCCATTGGGTCGAGTACAAAGAGCATCCTTGTCAGCCTCAGCATATTGTGGGCGCAGCACGTCTCCATCGTTTTGGCCGAACTGAGGTGCTGAAGAAAGTCGGTGGGCGGAAAGAAGTGCTCGCGGTCTGCGTTGCCACCCGTGGCGAATGTGCGATTGTCTACGACTGTGCGCCAGAAGAAGCGGGACGCCGTGCGGTAGTCTGCTTGCCCCGTCAACTCGTAAAGCCGGTTGAACCCGATGACCTTAGGGATTTGTGTGTTGGAGTGCAGGCCATCAAGCGTGTCGCGCGTTTGGACGAGCGGGTCAAGCAGTGCGCGGTGACAGAAACGCTCTGCGAGAGTCAGGAATCTGGATTCGTGGGTTAAGGCATACACATCCGCGAGCACTTCGTTCATTCCCCCATGTTCCGTATCGAGCATCCGCTGGAACTGTTCGTCCGAGAGTTTCTGTGTGTGAGCTATAGCCCAATCTGACAACTTCACGAGTACGTCCAGTGCCATCCGGTTATTGGTATAAAGATAGGCGTCGCGCAATCCTGCAAATATCTTGTGCATGGTGTACCAGGGGACACCCACGAAACGCGCCGCGCCTACGATGTCGTGTAATGGCGCCTCGCCATCCGGGAAGGCGCAGACTATCCCGGTCTTGACGGCGTCCTGACAGTCGCGCAATTCCATTACTATATAGTCGCTGCGCCGCTTGAATCTTTGGTCGCCAGTTGACGCAAACATGAGGGAACAGGCTGACAGGTAATGCCCCAGTGTGTGCCCGTGGCAGCGGATATTCACCCATGGTTCTGCTGATTCCCAACCGCCATAGACTGGGGCCTTCGGCGTCAGCCCGGCGTTGACCCTGAAGTTATGCAGGAGGCGATCCGGCTCAAGTTGCAGCAGGTATCGCCCATCACGTTCTTGCGCCTGCCGGAACGGCCCTTCAAGGACCCGAACATCAGCGAGATTGAACGCCGCCGCGCGAGGCGTTACAGCCTGATTGGCCCATCCTTCAGTAATCGGCGACTCGGAAATGCCAGTGCGTGAGACGGCTGAGGCGAACGTGGTGGGGAAGGCTGCACCCACGGTGGCGGCCACGGCCCCTGCACCCACGATCTTAAGCATCTGACGCCGCGTCAAACATTTTTCATCGTTGGCCGGTAAGTTACTCTGGCTTCGATCTTCATGCATTATGTTAGTTCTCACCTGGTTCGATGATTTATTGTTACCTTAACTTCATGAATGGTATTGTCAAGTTAAACCAGCGGAACGCAATCCAGAAGTCACCGTCCGCATCCAGCACTGGGATGATTATCTGACCTCCGATCTCTGACCTCTGACTTCTGATTTCTGTCCTCACCCCAGCAACCGCGCCCTTAACGCGGCATTCAATCCGAAATCAAAGTTCATCAATGCAAGAGGACTTGTAAGTTCCTTAGTAGTCATGAACTCGGCGTGGCTGTGGGAGGCCTGGCGGCTTGCGGGAATGGTGTACACCCAAAGCACTTGGAGTTCAGGACTACAGTCTGGCTGATTGCTGATTGCTGGTTCTATTCACGATACAATTCCGCTCGTGACCACAATTCAGACCTTCGATGTCGCGGTCGTCGGTGCAGGAGTCTTTGGCGCGTGGACAGCCTGCCAACTAAGACGCGCGGGCGCGGAAGTCGTCCTGGTGGACGCATACGGACCGGGAAATAGCCGGGCAAGTTCAGGCGGCGAGTCGCGGATGATTCGCATGGGGTATGGGCCGGATCAGGTCTACACGCGTATGGCCCAACGTTCGCTCGCGCTTTGGCAGCAACTATTCGAGCAAATTGACCCCACTGGAATATCGCCCCGACTCTTTCGACCCACAGGAATCCTTTGGCTGGCAAGAGAGAGTGACCCCTACTGCGAGGCAACGCTCAAAACGCTTCAGCGATGCCAGGTCAGTTATGAACGCCTCGAGCGTGCTGAACTCGCCCGGCGTTATCCGCACCTTGAACTCGGATCCAGCAACCCCGTCACGTGGGGAATTCTCGAGCCGGATAGCGGCGTTTTGATGGCGCGCCAGGCGGTGCAAGCAGTCGTCGCGCAAGCGCGGAATGACGGAGTTGTTTACTTGAATGAAGCAATCTTGCCAGACATTACCTCCAGCAAACCCGGTCACCTTGAGAAGGAATTAAATTGGCAATCGTCAATCGGCAATTGGCAATCGGTCAAGACGGCTTCGGGCAGAGAGATCTTCGCCAACAAATTCGTCTTCGCCTGTGGACCGTGGTTGCCAAAGATCTTTCCGGCGCTGTTAGGCCAGTTAATTCACGTCACCCGACAGGAAGAGTTTTTCTTCGGCGTTCCTGTAGGCGAATTCTCAAGTCGCTTCTCACCGGAACACATGCCGGCATGGATCGACTTTAACGATCTCGTCTATGGCATTCCGAATCTCGACAACCGCGGTTTCAAGATTGCGATCGATGCACATGGCCCACCGTTTGATCCTGACACCGGCGATCGCCTTGTATCTTCCGAGAGCCTGGCTGCGGTGCGCGCCTATCTGGCGCGTCGCATGCCGGCGCTGGCGAACGCGCCGGTGATTGAGACACGCGTCTGCCAATATGAAAACACTTCGAACGGTGACTTTTTGATCGACCGGCATCCGGCGTTCGAAAATGTCTGGCTGGTAGGCGGGGGTTCAGGCCACGGATTCAAGCACGGGCCAGCGATCGGCGAGCAAGTGACGGCGTTGATTTCAGGCGACGCTAAGGTTGAACCAAGGTTTGCCCTGGCGACTAAAGAAAAAGCGCAACACCGAAAAGTGTATTAGCCAGTTCTCGAGGCGTCAGCCGGTTGACCCGGTCGCTACTACCACCCCACGCGGGCTGCCCGCGCGGGGAACCCGGTCTGCTCCCGGTTCCGTATTTGTGCAGTGCTGCGTTGAGTGGTAATACTTCGCTCGTGCGAAACTGAACCACCGCCGAGACGCAGGGACCGCAGAGGCTGCGCAGAGAAGAACTCAATCACTATTGACTTGACTTCAGATTTGGCATAAAAGCGGCACTCGTTTCCAACCGATCCAACAGAGATAAGGAGCGTCAGCTATGAAAAGGTATCAACTTTGTCTCGTCATCGTTGCCCTAGTGGGCGTGGTGTCACTGGCCGTTGCCCAAACAGTTCAAAAAGCGAAACGACATGCCACCTCCGGCCACGCGAGCGCGGCTCATGTGCTTGTTACTCCCGATCAGATTACGTGGGGCCCAGGTCCTCCTTCGCTTCCCCCAGGCGCGCAACTCGCCGTGCTGGAAGGTGACCCGTCGAAAGCCGGCGTTCCGTTCGCAATGCGAGTCAAGTTACCCGATGGCTACCGAGTTCCGCCACACTGGCATCCGACGGATGAGAGAATTGTTGTTCTCCAGGGTTCATTCGGGATGGGCGTGGGAGACAAATTCGATCAGGCGATGGGTCACGAGTTGCCGACAGGATCCTATGCCTCCATGCCCAAAGGGCTAAGACACTACGGCTGGGCAGTCGGTGAGACTGTGGTTCAGGTGTCAGGCATTGGGCCGTTCGCGATCACCTATGTGAACGCGGCAGACGACCCGCGCAACGCGTCAAGAAAGTGACCATGACGCAGTGAGCGGTGGGCCAGGCTGTCGGCTTACTTCGGAATCGCGGCCAGGATATCTGCCGCGAGCTTTGGGTCGAGATTCTGGAGGATGTAGTACTGCTGCATTGCTCCGCTTTTGTCGCCGGTGCGGAGGTAGACCATGCCGAGTGCGTGTTGTGCGAAAACCTGTCTCGGTTCCAATTCGACAACCTTGCGCAGCAATTCGATTGCATCTTGCGGCCGGTCCTGCTTTGAATAGACAAGAGCGAGATTGTAGAGCGCGTAAATGAATGTTGGCTTGATTTTGATCGACTCTTGATACGCCCTGGCAGCTTCTTCCAGGTTGCCCTTCTTCTCGTAAGTTGTGCCCAGGCTTAAATACAAAACGTGGTTCGGTTTGAGTCCGATTGCCTTCTTGTAATACTCGATAGCCTTATCTGTTTTGCCCCACTCACTGTAGTCGATCGCAAGCAGGTTGTAGTAAAGGCCGTTCTTAGGATCTAATTCGATCGCTCTGAGATACTCCGCCTCCGCCTCGGCAAACATTCCGACACTGTTATAGGCCGAGGCCAATTCCGAGTGCGATTCGCCATTGTTCGGTTGGTCTGCCACCTGTCGTTGGTACTGCTCCAACCTGGGTAACAAATGTTTGCGCTCCGTAGCCGCTCGCAGGCGATCACGCGCGTCCACATGATCGGGCTTCATCTCCAGGACTTTGCTCAGGGTCGCAATCGCCTCATCATATTTTTGCGCCATCAGGTAGGTGTTGCCCAGGAGATAAAGCGACTCGGCGTCGTCTGGTCGCAATTGCACGATCTGTCGCAAAGGCTCGATAGCTTCTTTGAATTTCTCGTTCTCTCGCAAAGCGTGGGCGAGGCCGGTTAGCATTAAAAAGTCGGTTGGCTTCAAACGAGCTGCTTCTTTCGCGGCCGCAAGGGCTCTTTCGTGATCACCCAGATCCGTGTAGGCAAGGCCTAGAAAGTGATAAGCCTCGGCCCAATCCCTCTTCGACTCAGTGGCCTGCTTGAGCGCAGCGGCCGCTTCGGCATGCTTGCCGAGTTTTTGCAAGGTCACTCCCAGGTTGTAATTTGCTGTCGCGTTAAGTGGCTCAAGGCGAACTGCCTCTTTGAAGGCTGCGGCAGCTTCTGACATTTGGCCCAATCGCTCATAAGCGATCCCAAGGCTCAAATGCGCGCCCGGCAAATTGGGTTGAATGGAAACCGCGCGCGTGAGTAGTTCTATCGCCGGCTGCAACGAGCCGGCCTGTATCTGGACTGTGCCAAGATAGAGAAGTAGTTGAGGATCATTGTCGCGGATTTGAAGCGCCTGCGACACCATGCGAAGCGCGTCCTCATTACGCCCGAGACTACCGTAGTAACCAGCGAGCGCGGCGTACGCTTCAATCATCTTTGGCTCAAGTCTGATAGCCTCCTTAAAAGCATCGATTGCCTCCAGACTTTGTCCTGTCGCAGCGTAAGCACTTCCCAGGGCAAATTGAACGTGCGGCTCGGCGGGCCGGAGAGCAGCCGCAGCTTTAAATGCTGTTAGTGCCTCTTCAAACTTTCGCAGCGCCAGGTAAGAGGATCCGGAGTTGAACTGCGCGCCGAAATCTTTAGGGTCCAGCTTGAGAGCGGCTGCAAAAAGTTGCACCGCTTCCTCATGGTTGCCGGCGCGTTGCGCTGCTATTCCTGCGGCAACGTAATCATTGGCGGTCTTCGCCTGCTGGGGTTGTGCAGAGGCGATGCAAGTCAGAGACAAAAGACAACTGAGAATCGTGAGCGCTCGTCGAAGAGGATGGTTTATTGTCAGTGAGCGAGTCATGCGCCCGATGGTAACATGCGCCGGTGAAAGGCAGGAGCAGGAGGCAGTAGGCAGTGAGCAGTACGCCGTTGCCTATGTTTATATTGACCAAGGCGAACCTTGACCTTCACTAAAGCGGTGAGGTTGAGCGTAGCATCCGGTCGCTACCACCACCCCAGCGCGGCTGCCGCGCCGGGGACCCCGGCCCGCTCACGGTTCTGTAGTGAGCGCCGTCTTGCGAAGTGAAGTGGCAGCGTGCGGTCCTGACAGACACGTTTTTGTACTAAGCCGGTCGCTACTACCACCCCAGCCGGGCAACGCTTCACAAACTCGCCAACTACCCGCTCACCTGATACCAACCAATCCTTGGACCGATTGGATCAATTTCTCTGAATCGTAGCCAATGCCGTCTTTGAAAACAATCTCGACCTTCTCGATGTCGAGAATGTTCGCGGCGGGATTTCCTTTCACGACCATCAAGTCGGCCTGTTTGCCGACAGCGATGGAGCCGATGCGCGTTTCCTCGCCCAGAAACCTGGCGCCGTTGAAGCTGGCAATCTTGATCGCTTCCAGAGGCGTGAAACCAGCTTCTACCAGCAGTTCGACCTCGCGCAGATCGCCGAAGCCAGCTACCACGCCACCGTTACCGGTGGGATCGAGGCCGGCGATGAGTAGCCCGCCAGCCTGGACAAAGGCACGTTCAAAATCCATCCCCTTACGCAGCAGCGGTGTGTAATCCGGAGCAGCGGAGACGCGCGCCCGGGCCGTCAAATAACGCACGCGCGCGTCGGTTGACATCACGGCAAATACCCGAGGATTCATGAGCGCGCTAAAGGCTCCGATTCCGCTCTGGCTTAGCGGCACACCAGCCTCGAAGACGGGCAGAGTGGACGTTATAGCCACTTTCTTTGCCACCAGAATGCGGATCGTCTCTTGGGCTGCGACGCTATGCAGATCCAGTTGTTGCAAGCTGGCCGGAACTGCGCCGCCGCCCGGACACTGATCAGGTTGTTTGTTGGGAACAAATTCCGAATCGACGAACAAACCATGCTCGAGGTTATCAATGCCGATTTCAGCCGCTTCGCGATAGCCGATCGAGCAGAGGTGACCCGTAACTTTTAGCCCGCGTTTGTGCGCCTCTTCTACAGCGGCGCGGAGCTCGTCCCGGGTGATGTTCATGTAGGCTTTGAAAGAGGTTGCGCCTTCGTCAGCCCAGAAGTTCACCATGCGACGGGCGTCGTCAGCTCCGGTAAGCTCGTGCATTACCGGCGTGAACGAGCCGCGGCCTTCCAGGTATGGCGCTGTAATGTGCATCTTGGGACCGATAATGCGGCCGGCGTCGATCAGCTTCTTGATTTCCAGGTCGGTAAACGGCGCGACACTGCCGGTGGTGCGAATCGTGGTGACGCCAAGTGCGAGATAGAGACGAGGGAAGCTGGTGCCCATGTTCGAGTACATCGGAGGCGAGCCGCCTTGCGGGAAGAACATGTGGTTGTGCATGCCCACCAATCCCGGCAGTACCGTGTAGCCTTTGAGATCGAGTATCTGGGTATTGGGAGGCACATTCGCAGTGGTGCTCGGCGCTATTGATTGAATCTTGCCGTCGGCGATGACTATGGTCTGATCGTCGCGCGGTGCGGCGCCGGTTCCATCAATTACACGGACATGGGCCAGGGCGACCACGGGCGCTTCTACGCGGATGAACTGCTGGCGCTCGGAGTTGGGCGCCTGGGCCAAGCCACTGATAAAAACGCTGAGCAGCAAGAGAAGTACGGTTGTTGTCTTCATGTGTGTGTCTCCGGCGAGAGAATTAGCAGCATATTAGCGCGGAGAATGTGTCTTAGCACAGATCGAATACTGACCCTGCGAATGAAAGACGGCAGCGACCATTTCGCCAGGTTCCGTTTTTAGGTAAATGAATGGTAATAAATTAGCCGGAACCACCCACTACGTGAGGGGGTACCGATTACGCTCGCATCGCTCGCTAACCGGGGATATTATTTGTCGCATCACGCTCAAGAAGGAGGAAACTTGTGACAACAAAACTCAAACGTGCGTTCAAACGCGAACGGTTTCTCCATCTGCATCGCTTGCTCTTGTTCGCAGTTGTTCTCGTCTTCGTGTTGGCGATAGCGCCCTCGGGCCACCTTAAAGTTAATTCAGCCAACGAGGAAAAAAGCACGACGGGAAAGTCAAGGTTTACGACGCTTGACGGTGCGCGAATACATTATGTGGACTACGGCAAGGGTAGCGAAGCGCTGGTCCTGGTTCATGGTTGGACGTGCAACCTCGATAACTGGCGCGACCAGGTGCCTGACTTCGCGAAACCGAATCGCGTGATTGCGATCGATCTTCCCGGCCACGGCCAGAGCGATAAGCCACAAATTACCTACAGCATGGATCTTTTCGCGCGAGCGGTTGATGCCGTCCTGCGCGATGCAAAGGTGAAGCGCGCAGTGGTAGTGGGCCACAGCATGGGAACGCCGATAGCCAGACAGTTCTATCGCAAGTATCCCCAGAAGACGCTGGGGATCGTCATTGTTGACGGACCACTGCGGCCGTTTGGCGACAAGGCAATGATGGACCGCATGATCTCGGGGTTTCGCGGCCCAAACTACCAGGAAGCTGTAGGCCAGATGTTAGCCGGGCTGATGGGGCCAGGTCTTTTGGCCGAGGCGCAGGAGCGAATCAAAGCTTCGCTTCTAAATACGCCGCAACCCGTTTTGGTAAGCGCGATGGAAGGAATGGCTGATCCTTCGATTTGGGGGGCGGACAAAATCAACGTGCCGGTGCTGGCGATCATGGCGAAGAGCCCATTCTTCGGAGCCAACATAGAGGAGTCTTATCGCGGCATCGCGCCCAATTTGGAATTCCAGATGTGGGACGGCGTGGGCCACTTCATAATGATGGAGAAGCCGAAAGAGTTTAACGAAGCAGTGTTGGCTTTTCTGGATAGGAATAAGTTGCTGCGAAATCAGAAGTCAGAAGTCAAAGAGTAAGCATCCGCAGATTGCGCAGATTACACAGAACAGAAGGCAGGGCAGCAGGCAGACGGCATCAGCAGGACCCAGTCGTGCCTGCTCGTTCTGATCTTGTTTTTTAATCCGTGTAATCTGCGAAAGATCTTCGGAGTTTCCGTGATCAATTGACGCGACGGACTATGGCCAACGACATGTCGTCTACGAGGGGGCATGCGGCCGCGAAATCCTGAACGGCGCCCAACACTGAAAAGAGCACCGCATCGGCAGCGCCGGATTGTGCCCGCCGCAGTTGGTCTTCCACGCGCCCATAACCAAACTCCTCACCGTCTCCGTTAAGCGATTCGGTGATCCCATCGGAATAGATCATCAACACGTCCCCGGCCCCCAGTTGGAAAGATCCACAGACGTAAGGTGCCGCAGGAACCACGCCCAGCAGCAGTCCACCCTCGGACAGGAGTTCCAATTCTCCATTGGCGCGCAAAAGGAAGGCAGGAGGATGGCCGGCGCTGCAATATTTAACAAACCCCGTGATTGGATCAAGCTTTGCGAGGAATAAGCTGGCGAGAGGCATAAATGATTTCAGCAGGCAGATGTCGCGGTTAACACCCGCAACAATGGCCTCCGGCTGGGAAGTCACGGCCACGCGCGCGCCAACTAATCCCACCATATGCGTGGTCCACATCCCGGCAGCCAAACCCTTGCCACAGATATCACCCAGTGCCAGGACTACGCCGTCGCTCTGCTCTTCAACCGTGAAGAAATCACCGGGTAAGTGGCGAACGGCGAAAATCTCACTGGCAATTTCAAAGTTTCCGTAATGTACATGACGAGGAGCGCACAGACGCCGGTGCACCTGCGCAGCCTCGAAAATCTCCGTATGCAGATGAGCGTAATCCTGCTGAAGGTCGGCAAGCCTAACCTCTAACTCCTCGCGAGGTACTTTGACTGAACGCTTCGGTCGCGGCGGGTACAACCGGACATCGACTGCCTTTGTTAAAGCGGTATTGAATCTTGCCTGGCTCATGGGAGAGTTGACCTCACGAAACAGAGGTCAGAGGTCAGAGGTCAGCTGGGCGTATTTGTCGACCCACCACCGCTGTCGCTTTTTCAAACTGACCCTCAACTTGAACCCCTGCTGACCTCTGACTCTGCCTTCTGACTTCTGACCTCTGACTTCTGACCTCTGACTTCTGACCTCTGTATTCCTCAACCAACGAATTTATAACCACTGCCGTGAACTGTAAGAATGAAACGCGGCTCCTCGGGGTTTGGTTCCAGCTTCTGCCTTAGATGAACGATGTGTGTGTCGACTGTACGTGTGTTTGGATAGTTCTCGTAACCCCATACCGCGTCTAACAACCGGTCGCGGCTGAGCGTCTCCACGGGATGAGCGACGAAGTAGGCGAGCAACGCGAACTCTTTTGCGGAGAGTTCGACTGGCCGGCCGGCGCGTCGCACTTCATTGCTGCGAATATTCACTTCGACATCACTGAATCGATAAATCTCGGCTGCGGGCGCCGTGGGCGAGGCGCGTCTCAGCACTGCTTTAACACGCGCCATCAGTTCGCGAATGGAGAATGGCTTGGTAACGTAATCATCGGCGCCCAGCTCCAGGCCCACAACCTTGTCGATCTCCTGGCCGCGCGCCGTCAGCATGATGATGGGTAGCGACGGCCGCTTTGTCTTCAGTTGCTTGCAAACGTCGAGACCACTCATACGCGGCATCATTACATCCAGTACGACGAGATCGGGATCATCGGCGAGGGCACGATCGAGGCCAGCTACTCCGTCGGCGGCGCTGATCACGTCGTAGCCTTCATACTCGAAGTTGTCACGCAGACCGGCCACCATGGCAGGTTCATCTTCGACAATCAATATGCGTGTTTTCCTATTTGTATGCGGTTCGCCAACGTCGCTATTTTGGGACGATCGATTGCCGTTTGATTGCCCGAACGTGGTTTTTCTCTTCATATGCGCTCGTCCTTATAAACACCTGCGACGCGTAGCGTCGAAGACACTCGATCACATCTTCCTTACGCACTAGTCGGCTGCGTGGTCGCTGCTGTCAGCGGCAACGATAGAGTGAACTTGCTGCCTCTTCCCGGTGTGCTTTCCACCGCGATTTCCCCGCCATGCGCCTGGGTAATGTGGCGGACCAGCGACAGGCCCAGGCCGCTTCCTTTGGTGTTGTGTACCAGCGGATCTCCCGCTCGATAGAACTTCTCGAAGATCTTCGACTGATCGCGCCGCGCGATGCCGATGCCATGATCCGCCACCTCAAGTTTAACAACGCCGTTCTCCCGGTATAGTTTCACGCCCAGGAACTTCTCCTCGGATGAGTATTTCAACGCGTTGTTAACCAGGTTGACGAGAGCGCGCGCGATTGCTTCACGGTCCACCGGCACTGCCGGCAGGTTTGAGTCAATGCTCTCTTCAAACGCGAAACCTTGTTGCTCGATTTGGTAACGATAAGACTCGAGCGTGTTGCGCACTAGCTCCGCAATATCGGTATTACGGAACTCATACTCTTTGCGTCCAGCTTCAATCCGAGAGAAATCGAGGATGTTGTTTATCAGCGCGGTCAGCCGTTCGCTCTCCTTACGAATGATGCGGTAATACTGCTGCTTCTTTTCCTGAGTTGTGATGCGCCCCAGCTCGAGCGTTTCGGCGTACAACCGGATCAAAGCCAGCGGCGTGCGCAACTCGTGGGATACGTTAGAAACAAAGTCGGACTTCAGGCGGGCCAGTGCCATTTCTTTACTGACAATGTGTTTGGTAAGCACAAGGCCACCGATTATCAGTACCGAAAGGCACGCGAGGATCAAAAAACTGCGATGAACCCAGGTCTGGCCGAGCGCCTGCACGCTCGTGCCCTGAAACTTAATGCCCAACGCCAGGCCGCGGAAAACACCTTCGAAATTGCGCGATACCTCAGGTTTCCCTTCGCCCCACCCCGCCGAAGCGGCAAGCGGCTTGACCTCATGTCCCATATCCATGTCCGCCGGATAGACCATCATAGCAAGCGGGTTTCCGCCCTGGTCAATCATCTTCTCTGTTATCAACTCCTCCAGCATTCCTGGAAAGAAAGTCTTCTGCAGATAACAAGAATCGAAGGTAACCCCACCCATTACAACCCTGTCGCTTGAGAGCTGAGGTAAGACGAACAAAGCAGTCATTATATAGGCTTCACCAGCGGCTCGTTTTGTTGGGCCGGTGTAGAACATCATAGGTCGCGTTTTCTTATGCATCCCCTCCACCATCATCTTGCCTTCCGAGCTGAACCACACATGGTAACTTTCGGCCAGGCGCTCATGTTCCTCGCGAATGTATTTGTCACCCATCTGTTGAGGTTGCGAACGGAATACGAGACTTTTTTCGTCGAAGAGAAACACGTGCGTGAGCCACGGACTCTGCGCCAGGATAAGGTCAAGCTTCTTTTCTTTCTCCGGAGGGTCAGTGTCCGGAGATGGGAAAAGATTCCTCGCATCTTCGGTCATCAGGTAAGCCTTCTTGTTGATTTTCTTCTCGGTGATTGCGAGCATCTCCTGAAAATCGCGATGGATGGCTGCCTCAAGCACTTTGTCGCGCTCGAAAGCTCTCAACTGGCTAAAATTGACGTATATGAGCGCGGCCGCCGGCAAGACAACTGCCAGACCCAGCGTTAACATCAGCCGGAACCGGTTGAAGCCTCCCAGAAAACCTCTTCTCTTCAATTTCATTTTCGACCTCTAAAGGAACTTCCGAATGCGTGCGATAGCATACTCTTGCCGGTGTTAAGCTGTGTCAAGAGCATGTAAAAATATGTCAAGAGTTGTGAACTTATCAAACAAATGGGCAAAGGAGGAGGAAACCGCAAAAAAGGGTATCCACAGATTACGCCGATTACGCAGATTCGAATCCATAGAGCAGATTCTCTACTGTTCCAACGTTGATCCCCACTCGACTTTAGCCACGCCGCTCAACTACAGAACCGTGAGCGGTAGCGACCGGATGCTACACTCAACCGGCCGACCCGCTCGAACAAGTTATGACCGAACAGGACTCAATCAACGCCGTTGTCTATGTTTGTAGGACCAAGGCGAAGCTTGACCTTGGCTAAAGCGGTGAGGTTGAGTGTAGCATCCGGTCGCTACCACTCACGGTTCTGTAGTTGAGCGCCGTCTTGCGGGGTGGAGTGGCAGCAGCTTGGGTGTGCTGACAGTTCGTGCGCTGCATCAGTACCAATTGGTCTGCTGTTCTACACGTAAGAGGGCGAGTAAACTAAACACGAATGAATGATCGTTCCACGCATATGGCAGTGATTGGCGCCGGCCCGGTAGGCTTAGCCGTAGCCAGGGCGCTGCTTCAGCATTCTATACCTTACGAGCAAGTGGAAGCCGACGACGAGCTGGGTGGAAACTGGTATCACGGCGTCTACGAGACGGCGCACATCATCTCCTCTCGCAAGACGACCGAGTATGCCGACTTCCCTATGCCCGCGGAGTTTCCCGACTTCCCCAGCGCGCAGCAGATGCTCGAATATTTGAACTCCTACGCCGAGGTTTTCAAACTTCGTCAACACATCCAGTTCCGCACCAAGGTTGTGATGTGCCTGCCGATAAACAACCCGACCGGTTCTGACAAGATTGGTGACGGGCGTTGGCAGGTCGAGCTCGCGAATGGCGAAAAACGAATCTACAAAGGTGTAATCGTTTGCACCGGACACCACTGGGATAAGCGGTTCCCAAACTATGCCGGCCGGTTCACCGGAGAGTATATCCACTCCAAGGATTACAAGAATCCGCAGCAGCTCGTTGATAAACGCGTGCTTGTCATCGGTGGCGGCAACTCCGCCTGTGACCTCGCGTCCGAAGCGGCGCGCGTCGGACGCAGTTGCGACCTGAGCCTGCGGCGTGGCTACTGGTTCCTCCCCAAGTTACTCTTCGGCGTGCCGCTTCCGGAACTCGTGCCGAGTTGGGTGCCAGTGTGGGCGCAACGACTTTTTCTGAAAGTAGTATTGAAGGTCGTAGTCGGAAAGTATGAAGATTACGGACTGCCCAAGCCGAATCACCGCATCTTTGAAGCCCACCCGACGCTTAACAGCGAGATCCTCCACTATGTGAAGCACGGCCGCATTCGCCCGCGGCCAGATGTAGATAGATTTGAAGCGCGGCGCGTGGTGTTCAAGGATGGGAGTTCCCAGGAATTCGACATCGTTGTCTGCGGCACAGGTTTTCATCTGAGTTTTCCTTTTCTGCCGCCGGGACTTGTCCCGGTGGAAGGCAGCAACGCGCTGCTCTACGCCGGGTGTACGTTGCCAGACTATAAGAACCTCTACATCGTAGGGACGCCGCAAGTGCGTTACGGCTTTGGTCCTCTGATCACGCCGGCAGCGGCGCTGCTTTGCCGGCTCATTAATTTGCAGGATCAGATGGAACTGCCCATCGGACTGGTTTTCAAAGAATCTGGCGCGCGGCTACCTACGACACACCTGGTAGACCCGCATAAGGCCCTGCGCCAAATGAGGTATGCCAAATACACGTTGCCCCTTCTGCTCCGAAAAGAGCGGAAGCTGCGTGGGCGGATCAAACCCGCGGCGGCGCCGGTTGTCTCGGGTAATTCCGCAGGTGACTTGCGGCGAGTGAGTCCCGATATGAAGATCTTCTGACAAAATAGAACATGCAAACGTATCCGACCGCTCGCGAAAAAATTCATCGATACCCCTGCCCGCCATGCGGAGCCGATCTCCTTTACGAGCCAAAGGATGGTTTTTTGACTTGTCCATATTGCGGACACAAGATGGCAGTCCCGACGAGCGCGGAGCAGGTAGAGGAGCGGTCATTCGAACAGTACCTACAAATCCGGCCAGAGCAGCTGGAGCAGTTAGCAGCGAACGCCCTCGAAGTGCAATGTCAGAGTTGCGGCGCGATGGTCACCTTCACGCCACCGGAAGTCGCGCGCCAATGTGACTTCTGCGGCGTACAGATCGTGGCCCAGGCGAAATCTGCTGACCCAATGCTGGCGCCCGAAGGAGTCCTGCCTTTTCGCCTTACGCAACAACAGGCCAATGCCGGCTTGCGCCAGTGGCTCCAGTCAAGATGGTTCGCCCCCAACGCGCTGAAGAGCTTTGCCCAACCTGACTCAATACACGGGATCTATCTGCCGTTCTGGACCTACGATACAAACACGACAACTTACTACACTGGCGAGCGCGGCGAACATTACTACGTCACCGAAACCTATTACGAAACCGACGCGCAGGGCAGGCAGGTCGCGCGTAATCGGCAAGTGCGCCACACTCGCTGGCACTCTGTTTCTGGCACCGTAACGCGCTGGTTCGACGATGTGCTCGTTCCCGCTACGGCATCGCTGGCGCAGAACCGCCTGCAAGCATTAGAACCCTGGGATCTCGCGGAGCTAAGGCCATACGATCCGGCCTTTCTGTCGGGATTCAAAGCCCAGCGTTATCAGGTTGACCTCGCGCAAGGGTTCGAGCGCGTGAAGGAAATTGCTGCCGGTGTGATTCAAAGCGACGTTCGCCAGGACATCGGTGGGGACGAGCAAAGGATTCACAATGTCGCCACAGATTATTCCGGCATCACCTTCAAGCATCTGCTACTGCCGGTTTACGCCGGGGCCTACAGCTTCAACAGACGGGTCTATCAAATCATCGTCAACGGCCGCACGGGCGAGATACAGGGTGACCGGCCGTACAGCTTCTGGAAGATCGCACTCTTCGTGACGGCGCTTTTATTTATCCTGCTAATCATCGTGCTGGTGTTTGGTCACCAGTGAACGGTGGGCAGTAAGCAGTCGGCAGGCGCAGAGATTGACTTCCTCTTGAAACCCGAAACTTGAAACCCGAAACTCGAAACCCGAAACTCGAAACCCGAAACCCGAAACCCCCGTTAACAAGTTGAAATGATTATCCAACAGAACATCGCCCAATCCTTTCAATCACCCATCGTGCGCGTCTTGCTCGTCGCGATCGCGAGTGGGCTGCTCTATGTGCTCTGGAGGGAAGTGCGGAAGATTCCCGCCAAGCTGTTCACACTGATGGCCACGGCATTCGTGGACATGCTGGGAAATCTGATCATCCTTCCGCTCCTGCCATTCTATGTGAAGACACTCGGCGGGCCGGGGATCGATGTACTTGGGATGCACTTTGGCATCGGCATTATCTCCGGATTCATTATCGCTGCCTTTACCGTCGCACAACTGTTGAGCGCGCCGATGTGGGGCCGGTTTTCTGATCGCGTGGGCCGGCGGCCCACTTTGCTCATCGCCTTAGGCGCATCAGCCATCGCGTATCTGATTTTCGGTTTCGCACATTCGCTGCTCGTCTTGTTTCTGTCGCGCATCGTGCCGGGGGCAGGTGGAGGCACAGTGGGCGTGATTCAGGCATACGTCGCCGACTCGACTGATCCGAAGGATCGCGCGCGAGCTCTGGGATGGCTCTCGGCAACCACCAATCTCGGTGTAGCGCTAGGGCCAGTACTTGGTTCTTTCGCTATCGCCTTAGGCAAACGCGACCTGATGCCGGGAGCAGCAACATTGCAGATGGGCCACGCAGCGCCGGGAATCATGGCGGCCGCGCTCTGTCTGCTAAACATGATCTTCGTTGCGCGCTATCTCAAG
>DASXQM010000182.1:0-6108 GCA_036507195.1 Pyrinomonadaceae bacterium
AATTGGCTTACTATTATCCTTCGCTTGTGCATAAGGCCGGTCGCTACCGCTCCCGGTTCTGATAGGAACTCGAAACTCGAAACTGAAGCAACGCAAGTTTAGGGCGCCTGCTTCAACGGCACAGCGGGCGGCGTAATGATACGGCCAACCGGGTAGAGATTCATCTGCTTATCCCAGTACGGCGAACGCTGATACAAGTACTGTAGTCTCGCCCGCGGATTTGATGCGAACTTGGCATCGCTGGCCAGCTTTTTCTGGAACTCCTCGCGCAGGCGTGGATCGCCGGCTAACATTTCGCGAGCGAGTTTTTCCAGAACATAATTTTCGGCATATTCCTTCTGCTCAAACGTCGCATTAAAGAATCCCCAGTGGACCAGGGAATCGGGGCCCCCGGGCTCGAGTAGACTTATGGCGACCTTTGCCGACTCCTGGGCAAGGGGAACAATGATGGACCCAGCCGGAAAAGTTCGCCGCTCATGGACGACCTCGACTTTGAATGACGGCATCAGCCTGCCTTCAAAGGGACTGCCGGCCCACTTCACGTCGACAAAGCGATAACTCTCGACTTCGATTGCTTCCGGCTCTGTTGTCGTCTGCATAGTTAGACCGTGTGCCCTCAGAACCTCAATCACATCTCTCCATTGCACCGGAACGATGTAGGAAAGCGGCGGCGCAACCGCAGTTTTAACTCGAAACTCGCTGTACATCGGTACCGTCATGTCTCCGGGTTTAGTACCAAACGTGACATAAGGCGCGCCCGAGATGTCGCTCAACTCGGTGTGGTATTCCAGGGCTTTTAATTTGTACGGCGTGGGTTTCTCGGTCAATTCAAAATCGAGCGGAAAACGGCGCGCGGGATCGTAGGTGCGGCCATCGGCCAGCGTTTTTTCATCCGCTTCGCGAACTGCTGCCAACAGGCTTTGCGGATCGCGGCTGACCTCCGCCAGGGTGAATCGCAAAAAGTCGTAGGTGCCAATGACCCGCGGACGATATGGCTTCAACATATGTGTCTCGATCAGAATGCCGGGGCGGTTTCTAATGGGCGTGTACCCGGTCGAGAAGCGCGGGCTGCCGTTGAAGTCTCGAATGCCTTTAGTCAGATCACGGTTATCGATGAACTCCAGATACCATGAGATAACGTTTCCCGCAGCTTCAGTAGCTGGAGCCACGCGCTCGTCGATCACCTTCTTCTCCCAGGCAAGTACACTCTCCGCTATGCCGGCGTGGTGCTCGTGCTGATACGTGATGTTGTACTGATAATCGGCTCCGTCCGTCACGTGGCAATCGACAAATAGATCCGGTTTCCAGCGGTTCCATAACAACAACCAGGCGCGCGTCTCCGGCGTGTCGGCCTTCATGTAATCGCGATTGAGATTCTGGTAGGTGCTGGTCGTTCGCCAACCCATTTCGGCGGGCCCGTTCTGATTTACCCGGTTATAAGGGCTGACTCGTTCATGCCCGTCGGTGTTGTAGATGGGAATGAAGAGCACCACCAGGTTTTTGAGTAACCCCGGTTGCGTTTTTGTAATGGCGATATCACGCAACAGGGCGAGACCAGCATCTTTACCGTCAGGCTCGCCGGCGTGAATGCATGCCTGGATCAGAATGACGGCCTTAACGGCGCGCCTGGCGGCTTCAGGCGTAAAGGTGTCGTCTTCGGTTGCAATTAACAAGGGCAATTCGCGCCCTTCGCCACTCTTGCCGAACGTTTCCAGCTTGATTAGCGGCGACGCCTGATCGAGGCGTTTGCAGTATTCGATGGTTTCCGCGTAGCGGGGCGTCTCGCGATAGTCGGTCTTCTCGGCGTAGGTCAGCCACCCGGCGGGCACTGACGGGATTTGATGTTGTGACATTGTTTTAGTTTGGGTTTTTGTTTGGGTTTCGACTCGTAAAGGCAATAAGGGTCCAGCGGTGAAGAAAAGTACGATGACAAACGAGGCTCGCAGTAACTTAGTTTCTTGCACGCGACTACTAAGTAGGATAGGCATTCCTGCCTGTCGTCCGCCTGTCATCCTGCCGGTCGCCTTACAATCATTCGAACAACACTTAGAAGACTTTCCATATCTCATTTCACATTTCTCATTTGTTCAACCCGCGACTTCCTCTCAGAACCGGGAGCGACCGGGTCCGTGACCGTTACAAAAGAGCTTATGGTTGCTGGACCCGGTCGCTACCGCTCATTCTGTATTTGTCTGGCGCTGCAGCTCGCTTCCTGCTGAAGAAAAAGGAGCGTAAGCAAAACTCTGCCATCGTGGGTCGACGAATACGGAACGGGGAGCAGTAGCGACCTGGTCCGTGACCGTTACAAAAGAGCTTATTGTTGCTGGACCCGGTCGCTACCCGCTCGCGGTTCTGATAGGCCCGGCATTTGAAAGACGATTGAAAAATGATAAATGGAAAATCTATTCCTGTTTGCCCTGGCGCGGATAGTTACCTCAGAAAGGCGAGTGGCTGTCCTACTCAGCGCAGTTCTTTCTGACATGAGCGACACTGCGAGCGTCGCCTCGCATTAAGAGTGCCACAGGCCAGGCAGCGAATGTACATCGTGCGAGCAAACCAGGCAGTGATTACCGCACTTAACCCAAGTATCCCGACCAGCACTGCCGCGTTCAACAGCAGCTCTTTCAAGCCTTGTGTTTCTCCTGCACGCTTTTCTGATAACTCCGCCCACGTTCGTAACCGCTCTGATAAGCTTTGTTAGCTTCGTCATCCGGAGACAACTTTGCCGCAGCCTCTCCAGTTCCAGGCCTTACCTTCAGAGCCGCTTCAAAGCCCCGGCGATAACTAGTTTCATCGGTTTGAAAATCTCTGCCGCTCGTCGCGTAGTGCTCGGCTTCAACATCTCGCAATCCGATCCACCAATTCTCGCGAGCCTCGTCTATACTTTCCGCCCCGGCACCTGCCAGTGCGTTCTGTGCTGCGTATACGGCGCCTTCGTCGTCAAGAAAGGCGATGACGACCGAGCGGCCTTTTCTCAAAGCGTCTTCGTAGAGATACAACTCATCATGAGGCAATCCGGCAACGAGTTCTTTTTCGAGAGCTTCACCTGCAGCCATTCCGGCTACAGTTCCCCCTGCTCCGAGAAGTGCGGCTCCCAGGATTCCACCGGCGATAACTGGACCAACGCCAGGAACTAACAAGCTCGCTGCGGCAGCGCCCAGGGTTGCGCCACCCGCTACTCCCATCGCACCACCAACCGTTCCACCCATCGCCTGGCCCATGCCGGGTTGTTCGCTGTCGGCGGTCGGTACCATTTTCTCAACTCGCTCGTCATTCATGCCCGGTATCAGCAACGCAATTCGGTCGTTGGGGACTCCCAATGAATGAACTTGTCGAACAGCTTCTTCAGCTGCGGCGCGTGACGAAAAAATCCCAGCTACTGTTTCCATGACCGTTCCTCCTTTAAGGTTCGCCTACGTTTTAACCTTTCAGGCGATTGGGGGCAAGGAAAGGCCATCAAGGACACAAATCGTTGAGGAAATTAGCAGAGCTATGTTAGAGTCGGGGTAGTTATTGATGCGTTTAGCGGCGGGCGATTTTTAAGGTGGCCCGCCGACTTTACAAAAACGGGCAGGACAAACCTGAAGCATGTACGACATTGTAGAAAAGCATTGGCCCATGTCAGAGGGCGACGGCAAAGCGGCGCGCAAGAAGAGGCCACGCATTCTTGCCATCACTACCGACTGTTGTACCGGTTGCGCGGGATCGCCGGCTTGCATCGAATACTGCCCCATCGAAGCGTGCATGTTCTGGGTGCCCGATGAGGATCATCCACCCTTCGGGCGCATCGAAGTAGACCCGTATCTCTGCATCGGCTGTCAGAAATGCATCAGTAAAGGACCAGATGGCGCATTCCTTGACGGCTGCCCGTGGGATGCGATCGAAATGGTGCCGACCGATGACTGGGAAGCGGTGCACGGAATTACGCTGCCTGACCTCCCGCCCGCTCCACCTACTGCTTAGCAAATTCATATCACAACCGTGAGCGGTCACGACCGGCCTAACACTCAAATATCAGAACCGAAGCGGTAGCGACCGGCCCGATCTTCAACCACCATAACTGCGCTTGCTGACCAGTGTGCTGAGATGCTGGCTGGCAACCGCCAATGAAACGATTTGACTTGGCTCTATGGCCGGTCGTTACCGCTCCCGGTTCTGATAATTCTTTGCGCGGGTCTTGATGGCGGTCGCTGTCAGGGCCGCTTGTTGTTTTACCCGGTCGCTCACCGGCTCAGCCCCGCTCGCATAGCGCTCGATCAGCGCCAGGTCGCCTTCCTGTCCTACAACCGAAAGTCCGCGCAGGGCTTCCCAGATGCTTTGCTCGTCAGGCTTGATCGTCAACACTGCATCCCCTTTGGAAACGCTCGCGCCATTAGCAACCAGTATGCGATCTACCTTGCCGAGTAGGGGCGAGCGCATTTCGACAATTTCGCCGGTCGCTTGTTGAATACGACCAAGCAACGCACCACGGCTGATTTGGGCGCCGGTCGACAGGCTACTAAGAAGCGTGCCTGTGGCTGGAGCATTCATAGTGAAAGGTTGCAACATCGCCAGGAGCTCCTGGTGCCCACCGGGATCATTAAACCTCACCAGCGCCAGCGCCGCGTTGCGCCGGACGATTGGTTCCTGATCTTCCAACAGCTGCTTGAGCGTGTTGTGAAACTCTTCCGCCGTATTATCCGCACCCATTAACCAGGCGACAGTGAGCCGGAATTCTGCTTCGGGGCTGCTGGCGAGGCCAACGATTTGCGGATACCACTGTTTTGCACTCTTATCGCCTCGCTCAATACGCTGTTGAATTTGCAGCAGCGCGTGCTGCACCTGGCGCGGATGTTTCTCATCCGCCAGAAACCTGGTAATTTCGGAGTCGGAAAGACCGCGGCCAAACCAGGTGAAGTACCAGGTCAAAAAGGATGCAACCACAAACAATACGGCGAGAATGAGAATGGGTCCGGAGGCGCGTACACGCTTCACCGGCGGAGTCGCGATCTTAACTTCAGGATTATTTCCGTTTGCTGGTGGTTGAAGGCTCATACCTAAACACGCCGGCGCTAGTGGTTCGTCCTCTGGATTCCGTACTCAGTACTCATCACTCATCACTTTTCTTAAGGCGAAAGATAGATGTGATAAAGCATCAAGTAGACAACCACACCGGTTACGGAGACGTATAGCCAAAGCGGCAGCGTCCAGCGTGCTATGCGGCGATGACGGTCGAAATCTCCCCGCGCTGCGCGATATAGAGTGACAACTATCAACGGGACTATAACTACGGCGAGAATTGTATGACTTATCAGAATTGTGAAATACAGCGGACGGGCAAGTCCCTGCCCTGCAAATCGGGTGGCGCCGTGGTAGTAATGATAGGTGAGATAAGAAATAAGAAACAGCGTTGAGGTTATCACCGCCGTGACCTGGCAATTACGGTGAGCCTGGATTCGACCGAGACGAATGAATCTGAACCCCGCCAGCAGCAGCAGGGCGCTCGTAGTATTCAAGACCGCGTTCAGATGGGGAAGGAATGGGATGTATTCAGGCATTCTCTACACAGTGATGACTCATGAGTAATGAGTGTCAAGAAGTTCAGAGTTCAACCTTCAGGTTGCTGTGCTGTGAGTAAGAGCAAGCTAAAGCTTGAACTCTGAACTTCTTGACGCTCATCACTCATGACTTATCACTCTTCACTGTTTCCCTTCCCTTCTCAGTCAGCGAATAGAAATCATTCCCCTCTTCCTGAAGCAGCCCTTCCTTGACTAGTCGTTCCACCGTGTCGAAGACTGCTGTGCGCGCATCGGGATCGTTCTCGCCGGCTTCAAAGAGTGTATGGAGATCGAGCTTCTCTCTCCTCCAATGCTCAAAGCTTCGCAGTACGCGTTTTTCGATTTCATTCACGGCGGGATTAAACCGGCAACAAGTTACGGCTGCTTTTGCTTCATATTAGCAACCATAGATCTCACATCAGGAGGGACTGCGCGACCTTTGGCGTCGAGCAAGGGCGCGGATTGCGGAAGCGCGCGCTCTCCGGCCCCGGGGCTTACTGCTTTTAAAGCCTTTCGCTTTTGGAAAGGAATCGGAAGGCGGCCTTCGTCCTTGAGATACAGCAAAGGATTG
>DASXQM010000183.1:0-13882 GCA_036507195.1 Pyrinomonadaceae bacterium
TTCCAGGACGAATGCCTGATCTCGAGCACCAGCGGATAGTCTTTGAAGCGATTTAATAACTTAGACAAATAAACGCGTTCTTCATCAGTGTTCTTAAACGACCAGGGAAACTGAAGCAACACTGCGCCTAGCTTTCCTGCATTCAGGAGCGCGTCCATTCCTTCGCGCACTGCCCCTTCATCTTCCGCAGTCGCTTTACCGCGTTCATGAGTGAAAACTCGATGGAGCTTTGCCGTAAACTTGAAATCGGCCGCGCCGGCTACGCGGCGGGCCCAGGAATTCGCTGTGGAAGCTGTGAATGGTCGGTAGAAACTGCTATTGATTTCAATTGTGTTGAAGAAGCGGGCGAGATATTCGAGCGGGTCAAACTTCGCGCCCGGCGTGTGCGGATACACCACACCTTCCCAGTCTTTGTAAGACCAGCCGGCAGGTCCGATGCGGATGATTGGTTTGTCAGTCATGGTATCCGAGCGTATTAGTTCGGCTCGGGCGGTTGGTACAGTTTAGGAATGCCTGCAACCACAGCCGCAGATAAGGGCTTAAGCTTGAGCTGCTTGGTGAGAAAAGCAATGCGATCGCGCCTCGCCTCGGCGTTGAGAGCGTGCGGCGCGTCGTACAGCTTAAATAGTTTCGGCTCGCTCACGACGGCCGCATACAGGCGCGCTCGCTCCGGCGTTAAGAACTTTTCCTGCGAGCCATATTGGAGAAACACTACGGCCGGGGCCGCGTGAGAAACATATTTGCCCTGGTCAGTCCAGGAGTACTTCTCGACAAAAGCGTCGTGTTTTTCCGCGCCCACCTTCTGGCGATATTGTTGGTATTCGGGTGTCTTCATAGTGACTTCATCCGACATGGTGGCAGCCATCAGGACAAAGGCCTTGAACCGTCGTTCCACTCCGCTCAGAATAGCGCCCACCACCCCGTTGTAGCTGTGACCAACGTAGGCGATGCGTCTGGGGTCAACATCCTTGCGCGCCAGCAGCAGATCAACGCCCCGGCGCATGTCAGTTATCTGTTGCACCAGGTCAACATTCTCTTGCTCACTGAGCGGCTCATCATTTTGCACGTGGCCCGGCCGCGCGATCGGGCCGTCAGTTAACAGAGACACCACACCAGCCTGCGCCAGCACGACTGCCTCATCGAGAAATTCCTTTCGATTGCGCATCGGCGAGTTTGGCCAATACCAATGTCCCCAGATCACTGCGGCGAAAGGGCCCTTCCCTTTCGGCACAACCAGGTACGCGGGTACCACACCGCCTTTGGGACCGGCGTAAGTGATGTCGTGCACGCGAACGTTGCCGCGACGTTCGACGCCGATTTCTTTAAACCCAAGTGGCGCTTGTTGATCGTAATCAAAGTGGCGGATCAATTGGGCGTCCTGGGCGAACAATGATGAAGTGCTGGCCGCGAAAATCCCAACTATAAGCACGAAGTGAATTGAGCGAATTATTGGTTTCATTGTCGAGTTCCTACCGGGAGCTGTTCTGATTGACAATAACATAGCGCCGGTGCGACGCTGAATCGTTTCCAATACTAGTAATCGAGTTCGAAAACGTGGCAAAACGTGAGCTGGGACCCAGTGTTAGATTGTATGCAATTTTAGCCAGAGAGGCTCCTCTGGCAGTTGTGTTTCGTCGTGGGCCGACTAGACAAGTGCTGCTCAGTCTTTGGCGGACCGACACCGATCAGTTCTTTGAGGGCCAGTGGTTGAAAGCGCGCATCTACGAGCGCCGCTGCGACCTCTCGCCGAGCGGAAAACGGCTGATATATTTTGCGGCCAACTACAAGGCTCCTTACTTCTCCTGGACCGCGATCAGCAAGCCGCCATTTCTCACCGCCCTGGCCTTGTGGCCGAAGGGGGATGCCTGGGGCGGAGGCGGTTTGTTTGCTAAGGAAAAAGCGATCCTATTGAACCACCGAGAGACCGAGATGAATCTGGCCGATGGGTTTCGACTGCCAAAGTTTGTGCAGGTGGAGCCGTTCGGAACTCGACCTGGTTGGGGAGAAGACAGCCCGATAGCTGATGACCGCTTGATTCGGGATGGTTGGCGGTTGGTTCAACCAGGAAAGAGTATCGAGCACAAGATGAGCGCGCCGGTTTGGATTGAGCTCGAACCTCCTCAAGTTTGGGCAAAGGCAAATCCGAAAAAGATTCTGGATTACGAACTGCGCGAGTTAACCAGAGGTGTGCGCGAGCGCGACGGGCCATGGTACGTAATCGAGCACCTGCTTGTGCGAAAGAGTCTGAAGAAGAAGCTTTCGTTGGGGAGAACAGATTGGGCAGACTGGTGCCACTCTGGAGATTTGTTGTTTGCCAGGGAAGGAAAGATCTTCCGGCTCGGTTTTGATAAGAGTGGAGAGATACTTTCGTTGGAGAATGCCAAGCTCCTAATCGATTTGAACGATCGCAAATTCGAAGCAAGAGAGAGTCCTGACGAAGCGAAGGGTTGGGGCGGAGACGTTCCTTTACCTGGAGTTTGATTTGGCGAAAGGAGAACCGTTCATGCGATTGACTGAAATGGTTTCGTGCTCTGGTTGAGCGGCTAAGCTGTCACCGAGCTTACTCGCTCAGGTGTTGAGCGGGCTACCACCACAGCCCAAAGACGAGAATCTCCTGGTTGGCTTCGACACAGCCGACGACGCCGGAGTGTATCGACTGCGCGACGACCTTGCGATCGTGCAAACAGTCGATTTTTTCACGCCGATCGTCGACGATCCATTTGTTTACGGTCAGATCGCTGCGCTCAACTCGATCAACGACGTCTGGGCAATGGCCGGCACGCCGCTGACTGCGCTGGCGATTACGTGTTTTCCCAAGAAGGGTGTCGATCCGGCGATACTCGGCGAGATTATGCGTGGCGGAATGGAAACTCTAAACAAGTATGGCGTCACACTAATTGGCGGGCACAGCGTCGACAACCAGCAGATTATGTTTGGTTATTCCGTTACTGGAGTTATCCATCCGGCTAATATCGCCACTAACGCCGGCGCGCGTGTGGGTGACGTTATTATCCTGACGAAACCAATCGGTACCGGCGTTATTTCGACGGGAATTAAGTTTGAAAAGACAACCCCTGAAGTTGCGGCTGCTTCAGTAGCCACGATGCTGACACCCGGCAGATATGCGGCCGAGGCGATGCGCGAATTTGAAGTAAAAGGGGCGACGGACGTCACGGGATTTGCTCTCCTCGGTCATGCTTGGGAGTTGGCCTGTGCCAGCAACGTGACGATAGAGATCGAATCCGGTGCCGTGCCTGTGATCGATGGCGCCCTGGAATTGGCAGCCGCAGGAATGCTCACCAGCGGTGACAAGACAAACCGCGATTACATCGGCAAAGATATTAGAATCGATGAGTCGGTGGATAAGGAGTTGGTCAAGTTATTGTTCGATCCGCAAACGGCAGGTGGAATGTTGATCTCGATTTCGCCCGATCGCGCAGATGACTTGCTCGTTCGCCTTCGCGAAACTTATCCTCAAGCTGAGATAATTGGCCGCGTTCTTGCACGTGGTGAATCTTCAATCGTCCTAAATCCGGCTAGGAAATGATGATGGCTTCTACAATTGGGGAAATGGTGGTTACGAAGACGCCCTCAATTATCGATCTTTACAAGGGCGTGCGCACGCGTACGATGCAGATCGTCGCGCCGCTGGAAATTGAAGACTACGTAATTCAAACGGCGGAGTTCATGAGCCCGCCGCGCTGGCACATCGGGCATACGTCCTGGTTTTTCGAGACGCTGCTGCAAACTTATCGGCCCGGTTATAAGGTTTATTCTGAGGAGTATCTCTTCTATTTCAATTCATATTATGAAGGCTTCGGCGCACGCATCGAGCGTCCCAAGCGTGGCACCCGCTCCCGCCCGACAGTGAAGGAGACAGTCGCGTATCGCCAACACGTCGATGAGCAAATGATCGCGTTTCTGGATTCATTTCCTGAACAATCGGACTCGAACGCCGTTTTATCCCTCGTCCGACTCGGCCTCGAACACGAGATGCAGCACCAGGAGTTGCTGGTTTACGACATCAAACACCTGCTTTGCGATCAATACGACGCGCCAACGAAAGCCGCGCCTGCATCGTCAGTAAAAGTTGAAGGTATGGCCGAGATTGAAGGTGGGCTGTTTTGGTTGGGTTACGCAAGCCAAGACCAAAGTTCAAAGACCAAAGACCAAAGCCCTCCTAATTACGTCTTCGCTTTCGATAACGAAAAACCCGCACACCAGGTCTTCCTGCAGGACTACGCCATTGACCGCGCCTTGGTAAGCAACGGCGACTTTCTCGAGTTTATACGCGATGGTGGTTACCAGAACTTTCGCTGGTGGTTCTCGGAAGGCTGGGACGTTGTTAACCGGGAACAATGGCGAGCTCCCCTTTACTGGGAGCTACACGATGGCAAATGGATGATTCGCGATTTTGCAGGTTTGTACGCGGCCGAAAGCAAAGCGCATGAGCCGGTGTGCCATGTCAGCTTTTACGAGGCTTCGGCTTTCGCAAAGTGGACGGGCAAGCGTCTGCCCACCGAAGCCGAATGGGAAAAGGCCGCCACGTTTGATCCAAAAACCCGCCAGCACACAACTTTTCCCTGGGGTAACGACTCGCCAGACGAGACAAAAGCAAATCTATTTGAAAACAGCGTCTGGATGCCTGCGCCCATCGGCGCTTTTCCCGCAGGACAAAACGGTTATGGCTGTGAGCAAATGATTGGCGACGTTTGGGAGTGGACAACTTCGGACTACGTTCCCTACCCGGGCTTCAAATCCGAGTTTGACGAGTACAACGACAAGTGGTTCGTCAACCAAAAAGTCCTGCGCGGCGGTTCATACGCAACGCCGCAATCCCATATCCGCTCGACCTACCGCAACTTCTTTCACGCGCATGAGCGCTGGATGGTTTCGGGATTTCGCTGTGCGAACAATGCGTAACGCAAACGGTTAGTTTGCGTTGCCTGGTCATAACGGCTGTGCCGTCCGATGTGCGGAAGGTCTTTGAGCTTCCGAGAGTGACCCTGGGTATTCGAGGCTATGCCCCAACTTCGGGGCGCAGCCCCAGGACAAGTAACGTGCCGTGCCGGTGGGGCAAAGCCGCCACCGCACATCAGACGGCAAGCCGTAAATGAAAATCTACTTCGCAGGGTCAATCCGCGGTGGACGCCGGGATGCGTCGTTGTACTATGAAATAGTCAGGCAGTTACAAAGACACGGCGAAGTTTTGACTGAGCATGTAGCGGAAGCTGAACTGGGCGTGCTTGGCCAGAACATCGGCGATGAGAAGATCCACGATCGCGATCTGGGTTGGCTAAAGGATTCAGACTATCTTGTTGCCGAAGTTACAACTCCCAGCCTGGGCGTCGGGTATGAAATCGCTAAGGCCACCGAATGGGGCAAGCCGGTGCTTTGTCTGTACCGGCCAGAAAACGGCAGCTCACTTTCGGCGATGGTTTCGGGCTGCAGCGCAGTAACGGTTCGAGAGTATCAAACTCCTGCGGAACTGACACAAATCTTCGAGGAATTCCTCCGCGAGAACTAATCGGAATAGGAAAAGAACATTGATCACTGAACTAACGGATGTGGAAGTCCGCGTGCTCGGGTCGCTGGTTGAGAAGCAGGTGACCACGCCGGAATACTACCCACTCACGCTGAACGCTTTGATGCTTGCCTGTAACCAGAAGAACAACCGGACCCCGGTAACATCTTATGACGAGACAACGGTCGCGCAAGCGCTCGAAACCCTGCGCGAGAAGAATCTCGCCTACGTGTTCTATGGCAGCACGAGTCGTGTCCCCAAGTATAAACACGTCCTGCCGGAGGTAATGCATTTGACCCAGCCGGAGTTGGCGCTGATGTGTGTGCTGCTGCTCAGAGGGCCGCAGACAACCGGCGAACTGGCGACGCGCGCTTTTCGGCTGCATGAGTTTTCCGGTCTGGAAGAAGTTGAAGCTACTCTTAACTCATTAATAACGAGAGAGCCGGACCCGCTCGTCAAACGCCTGCCGCGGCAGCCCGGACAGAAAGAAGCTCGTTTCGCTCATCTGCTTTCCGGTGAGGTTTCAATCTACGCGGCGCATGAAGAAGTCGCCCCGACGCGCACCCGGGGCAACGACCGGGTGGCTGCGCTCGAAGCTGAAATTGAAACACTGAAAGCCGAAGTAGGAATGTTGAAGAGCCAATTTGAGGTTTTCAAGAAACAGTTTGAGTAAGGCACATCCGCAGCTTAGGTGCGGGCCCATAAGGTCAGTAATACCTCGCGGTAGTGGGTGGGTCCTGGGTATTGCCAATTGCCGATTGCTGATTACCGATTGGTTAAGACCAATCCCCAGCAACTAAAATCGCCAGGCGGAGTGATCAAGCCGACAATCGGCAATTGGCAATCGTTTGACCCACCGGCTACCCGCGAGGTGGTACTGACTTCATGGGCCGCTCGTTGTATTAAGGGCAAGCACTCAAACTGCATCACTGCCGTAGTTTTTGACCCTTGATGTTTCTCCTTTAATCTGCGTAATCCGCGTAAATTTGTGGACGTCTTTTTTTGTCTTGATTGCACGGCTAGGCCAGTGTTTCATTTGTGCAATCCTGGCGGTTTTGAGTTATAATCTTCCTCCCAATGAATCTCGAAATATTTCATCCAGCGGTCGCGCGTTGGTTTGCGAAGAGCTTTCCCGAGCCCACGCTGCCGCAAGCCGAAGCGTGGCCGGCCATCAAGGAACAGCGGAATACTTTGATTGCCGCGCCTACCGGCTCCGGAAAAACTCTCGCAGCTTTTCTCGCCGCCATAGATGATCTGGTGCGTCTCGGAGTTGACGGAAATCTGGACGACACCACTCATGTCGTTTACGTCTCTCCACTAAAAGCGCTCAGCAACGACATTCAAAGAAACTTACAAATCCCACTCGCGGGCATTCAGGAAGAACTCCGTGCGATGGGTTTGCCCGAGGTCAATATCCGCACCTTTGTCAGGACGGGCGACACGCCGGCGGGAGAGCGCACGGCCATGACCAGGCGGCCTCCTCATATTGTCGTGACGACTCCGGAATCGCTCTACATTTTGCTGACCAGCGAAGGTGGCCGTCGCATGCTACAGACGACGCGCACCATTATCCTCGATGAAATTCACGCGGTCGTCGCGGACAAGCGTGGTTCACACCTCGCCCTTTCCCTCGAACGCCTCGAACAACTCGTAGCGCGATATGAATCTGATAACTCGAAACTCGAAACCCGGAACGCGAAACTAATCCGCATCGGCTTGTCGGCCACACAGCGTCCTATCGAGGAAGTGGCGCGTTTTCTCGTGGGCACTGCAAATATAAACTCCGATGGCACCCCAAACTGCGCCATCATCGACAGCGGCCACGCACGCCGCCTGGATCTGGCAATCGAACTCCCTGAGTCACCGTTGCAGGCTGTAATGTCAGGCGAGGTTTGGGATGAAGTTTACGACCGGCTCGCCCAGCTAATTCGCCAGCATAAAACAACGCTCGTTTTTGTTAACACCAGAAGATTGGCGGAACGCGTCTCGCGCCATCTGGGCGAACGCATCGGCGATGAAAACATTGCCGCGCATCATGGCAGTCTCGCGCGCGAGCAGCGCCTGGCCGCAGAGCAAAGATTGAAAGCCGGCGAACTAAGCGCACTTGTCGCTACGGCCTCCCTCGAACTCGGCATCGATATCGGCGACGTCAATCTGGTTTGCCAGCTTGGTTCCACTCGTTCCATCGCCAGCTTCTTGCAGCGTGTGGGCCGATCAAACCATACGGTGGCTGGGTTCCCCAAGGGGCGGATTTTCCCCCTTTCGCGCGACGAGCTGGTGGAGTGCGCGGCCATAGTTGATTCCGTGCGACGTGGTGAACTCGACCGTCTCGAACTTCCGGAGCAACCGCTCGATATTCTTGCCCAACAAATTGTCGCAGCGTCGGCAGCTGAAGAATGGACAGAAGACGCGCTCTTCGAGATGGTGCGGCGTGCCTATCCTTATCGCAATCTGGAGCGAGAGAGGTTTGATTCAGTCATTCGCATGCTCGCTGAGGGCTTCTCTACCAAGCGCGGGCGCCGTTCAGCTTACCTTCACCATGATGCTGTCAATCATCGAATACGCGGACGCCGCAATGCCCGGATCTCAGCCATCACCTCCGGCGGCGCGATTCCTGACACGGCGGATTATGCAGTTGTACTCGAACCAAGCGATCTCGTGATCGGCTCGGTAAACGAAGACTTCGCCATTGAGAGTTTGCAGGGCGACATCTTTCAACTGGGAAACACTTCCTGGCGCGTATTGCGTGTCGAGCAGGGCAAAGTGCGGGTTGAAGATGCTCACGGCCAGCCGCCGTCGATTCCCTTTTGGTTGGGCGAAGCTCCAGCGCGCACGCATGAACTTTCAGTTTCCGTATCGCGACTTCGCGAAGAAGTCGCGAACCGGATTGATATTAGTGAGGGGCCGGCATCTCCCGAGCAGGCGGAGGCGGTGCTCGCGCCCGCGATCAATCTCGAGCCAGCGATTACCTATCTGGTGAACGACGTCGGCATTTCGCGCGCGGCAGCCGAACAGATCGTTGAGTATCTCGCTGGTGCAAAGGCGGTGCTGGGAATCATGCCATCACAGGAGAACCTCGTCCTGGAACGTTTCTTTGACGATAGCGGCAGCATGCAATTGGTGGTGCATTCGCCCTTTGGCAGTCGCCTCAATCGCGCCTGGGGTTTGGCGCTACGCAAACGTTTTTGCCGCAAGTTTAATTTTGAGTTGCAGGCCGCGGCGACAGAAGACGCGGTCGTCCTTTCGCTTGGTCCCACCCATAGTTTTCCGCTCGATGAGGTTTTTCACTATCTCAACTCCAAAACAGTGCGCCAGCTTTTGTGTCAGGCGCTACTGGACGCGCCAATGTGGAACATTCGCTGGCGCTGGAATGTGACCCGTTCGTTGGCGGTTTTGCGCCGGCGCGGGGGCAAGAAAATTCCAGCCCAATTGCAGCGCATGGATGCTGAGGATCTGCTGACAGCGATATTTCCTGATCAGGTGGCTTGTGCGGAGAATCTTGGCGGTGGTGAACGCGAGATTCCGGCGCATCCGCTGGTTGACCAGACCGTTAAGGACTGCCTGGAAGAAGCGATGGACGTAGACAGTCTGGAAAGGCTGCTGACCGCAATTGAGCGCAATGAAAAGAATCTTTTTGCACGCGATGTGATCGAAGCCTCGCCACTCGCCCAGGAAATACTCAACGCTCGACCTTATGCATACCTCGATGATGCCCCGCTTGAAGAGCGCCGCACGCGCGCCGTGCAACAGCGACGATGGCTGGATCCGCAAACTGCGAAGGATATGGGCAAACTCGATCAGGGCGCCATCGATCGCGTGCGCGATGAAGCCTGGCCCAGGGTCGAGAACGCGGATGAGTTGCACGATGCACTGATCGAGTTAGGCTTTGTCACTGAGGACGAAGGCGCAGACTGGCAGGAGTTTTTTGCTGAACTAAAAAACGATCGCCGCGCCGCAGTGCTTCAAGTTAATACCGGGACCGCGGGCGCCCCGCCCGCAACGGCAGGGCAGATTCCTCCAACAATTGAACGCGAACTATCCAGGAGGGCGGGCAAGGCGCCCGCGGTCCCAGTAAACAAGTTGAGTCTTTGGGTCGCCGCTGAGCGCTTGCCGCAACTGAAAGCCATTTACGCCTCGGCGTCACTGGAACCGCCGATCGTTGCGCCTGAAACCTATACGCAAGTCCCCTGGACTCTTGAGGACGCTTTGGTTGAAGTCCTGCGTGGGAGACTGGAAGGGCTGGGTCCGGTGACGGTCGAAGCGCTTGCCGGCTCTTTCGGTCTTAGCAGATGCGATCTTGAATCAGGTCTACTTAAACTCGAAGCAGAGGGCTTTGTGATTCGCGGGCAGTTCACTCCAGGAGGCACAGAAACGGAATGGTCTGCTCGCCGCCTGCTGGCGCGCATTCACAGTTACACGCTCAATCGTTTGCGGCAGGAAATCGAACCGGTCTCTACCGCCGATTTCATGCGTTACCTACTTGCCTGGCAAAAGGTCGCTCCCGATCATCAGATGGAGGGACCGGAAAGCGTGAGAGCCATCATCGAGCAGTTGGAAGGTTTCGAAGCCCCGGCCGCTGCGTGGGAAGGAGAGTTGTTGCCGAGCCGGCTGGTGGAATACGATCCGGCGTGGCTCGATGCGTTGTGTCTCTCAGGAGAAGTCGTCTGGGCCAGGTTGACTCCGCCGGCGCCGCCTTCAGCATCACGTGCGGCAACATCTGAAAATGGCGTCGAGCGAGCGCGTGGCTCTGCTCCCGTTCGCAATACTCCCATCGCGCTCCTGCGGCGTAAGAACTTCGCTATCTGGAACTCAGTGTTTCCCCAGCCGTCGCTGAGTGAAGTCGAATTCTCAACAACTACCCGCGCTGTTCACGATTATCTGGCGACACGCGGCGCTTCCTTTTTCACTGACATCGTGGAGGGCACAAGACTGTTGCGAGCGCAAGTTGAGGAGTCCTTGGCTGAGCTGGTGGCTAATGGGCTGGTGATCTCAGACAGCTTCGCAGGCTTGCGCGCGCTGCTGACACCTTCGAGTCGCAAAACTCAGGCCGCGGCAAAACGAAAGCACCGGCAAGCTACTTACGAAATGTCGGGCGCCGGTCGCTGGTCGCTGCTGAACCGCGTAGGACAGGCATTCCTGCCTGTCCCTTCCGGGAATGAGGGCGTCCGCGGCAGTAGCCCAAACCCTGGGTCCCCGGCTGAGCAGCCCGGCAGGGGTGGGAGCGCCAGGGAGGGCTCTCAGTTCGACGCCGAAGCTGCCGAGCAGATCGCGCGCATTTTGCTCAAACGCTACGGCGTAGTTTTCAAACGCCTGCTGGAGCGCGAGGGTATTGCGCTGCCCTGGCGTGTGCTGCTGCGTATCTATCATCGCCTGGAAGCGCGCGGCGAGATTCGTGGCGGGCGTTTCGTAGCGGGAATTTCCGGCGAGCAGTTTGCGCTTCCCGAAGCGGTGGGGATGTTGCGAGCCATTCGCCGCACCCGTACCGGCGCGATGGATTTTGGTTTCCGGTCACCTGCTCCCGGAACTGAAGACCCGGCTGGGGATGCACAAGCGGGAACGGGTCAGGAGAGTTTGATCTCGGTGAGCGCCGCCGATCCTTTGAACCTGGTTGGCATCATAACTCCGGGCGGACGCGTCACTGCCCACACCTCAAACCGCATCCTCTATCGCAACGGCGAGCCTGTCGCCGTCCTGGAGTCTGCTGAGACACGCTTCCTCGTCGAGCTCAGCCGCACCCTGGAATGGAAAGCCAAGAGCGCGTTGCTGCGGAAGGCAACACCACCGCAACTGCGCTCCTACCTGCGCCGTCCTGCGTGATGCAGCCAGTGCCAGTTTTGAGCTGCTACTTAACGCCTTTCCTTTGCTACAACGAACGAGCGAAATAGATACTGCGAAGAATAGTCGTTCCGGCTGAGAATTCGCGACGCGTCCAGATGACGTTCAGCGTTCCATCGGGATTGAAGTAACTATTCATGTAGTCACCCGGGGGCTCCGCTGCCGACGCTGGTGCTACTGGATTGAATTCGTCAAGCGAAGTCAAGATCGGCTTCTGTCCGGGTCTAAAAACCGAACCATAGACACGCCACGGTGCCGTCAGGTTTGGACGATAATAGACTCCTACGCCGAGCTTCCGGCCATCACGAGAGACCGCTAACCAGCCGTATTGATAACGACCTCGCCCTGGCGTGATGTCTTGTCCTTTCCAGGTCGCGCCGCGATCCGTCGAGTGATAAAGCATCAGCCGGTTTGTCACCGGATCACAAGTCGTAAACCCCGTTATGTCAGTTCCGCAGTCTGTGACATCCTGGGCGTCAACATACAGCGCCCAGATTGAACCGTCCGGCGCAACTTCGACCGTGGGCCAACTGAATGTACTGTCGGTTGAGTTGTAACTCCCCACTACGTATCGCTCGAAAGTGTGTCCATCGTCCGCGGAGATGTATGCATACAAGGTGCCCTTAGGATTATTAGGCGTGTATACATCGTTCGAGCCGCCATCATTGCCGCAGACCACATAAACATACGGCGAACCGGCGGCATGATCCGACGCGGGTCGGCACCAACCTGAATCTTTTAGGGTGTAGCCCAAACTATCGAACGTTTGTCCGCCGTCGTAGGATGAGTAGACCGTGTAACGACCAGGCCCGAAGCCACTCCCTGTGCCCTGACCGAGCGGATAAGTAACCTTGTCGCCCTCATTACCCAGGTAGAAAACATGACCGTTGCCATGCGCGGTTACCCACGGGCGATCATCAACCAACTGCGCGGCGGGAACTAAAGGACGAGTGAAGTCGAGGGTAATATTCTGCAGGCCGGGACCAGCAACGCTCCAGCGTGTGAACGAATCATCCGCGACATTAGTATCGACGTAGTAGAGATGCCCGGCATCGTCAAGAGCCATGTCGCCTTCATCACCAAACTCGTGCTGTTCCAGGGAGAGAGATGTCAGGCCAGGAATATTATCAAAGGTATGACCGCCATCTACTGACACCCAGGCCCACGACATGCTGCGCGTGTAGGTGGGTGAATTAATGTCCGGGGCCAGCACGAGTTGCCAGTTTTCCTTATGCGCGGTAGCAAAGATGTTGCCAAATCGATCAACCACCACTGTCGGCTCGTAGCCGTAGCCCAGTTCAGGAGTGACCTTGACCGGCGGTCCAAAAGGCGTACCGCCGACGGCCCCTGCCTTCTTCGGCATAGTTATCAGAAGCCCTGACACGATTGTCATAATAAGCACGACCACGCTTAGCTTGGCGTATGTATGCAATTGATTACGAAGCGATTTCATCAGAACTTCCTCCTTAACTCGCTGTTGATTGTTGACCTGATTTTCTTTATGGCGACGCGTATAGGTTAGCCAGCGTGGTTGAGAAATTCTTGAGGTTGACCTTGAAAATGTTGCGGGTTGATTATGCTATGTTTGCGGTCAAAATATTTGCGTTCGCTAAGGGCTGGTGGGGCTTTACCTCAAAGTCATGGGCCAAGTCAGGTTCGGCTTTGCCGCCGGATGTGAGGCGGCGGCTATGCCACGCCGACAGCAGCTGGATTATTCTCGGGCTATGCCCCCGGTCCAGGCTTAGTCCTTCGGATTTACTCGGCCAAAGGCCGCACGAAGGGCATAGCCCAAGAATTTAAAAGGCGCCTGTACGGCGGGGCATAGCCACCGCCTCACATCCGGCGGCAAAGCCGAACCCACACCGACGGAGGACTTTTAGGGCAAAGCAGACGGGAGGAGCCAACCGCAAGGTCTGTGGACACAAAAATAGAAGGCGGAAAAAACCCAAGCAGCAAAGCACTCTGTTCACGCCGGCGGACGGTTGGCAAATGTCCTTCCGCCATCAAACGGGATTCAGCACTACAATCTCGGCGCGCTCGCGAGCATTGTCGAGAAAAGCATCCGTGTCTGATTCAATTTTGGCTTCCGTGAGTGTCTGTTCTATTTCGGCGCGAGCTTCTTCGAGCGTGGGCACGATTTGACCCGGGGCGCGTGCCTTGAGACGAGGCACGTAGTTATCTTTGTAGTAATCAGCGATCTCCTTTTGAGTAACGACTACAAAGTTGCGAAAACGAAAATCAAGATACTTTTCAATCCTGACGCGCTGCTCCAGAATTTCATCGAGTTTCTCGGCGGTTAATCCTACGCGCTGAAGTCGTTGTTGAAATTCTGCCTGCGAAGGAAACGCCTTCACAAATTCATCGCGCGCAGCCTTGACCTCTTCTGAAGTTGGCTCGATGGAGGGCAGCTTCTCAGCCTCCTGAAGAATCAGTCTCTGGTCAATAAGCAAATGCAAAGCCCGGTTGAGGTCAACTGAAGTGGGATTGTCCAGCGGCGTATTCGGTTGCAGCGCCAACTGCCAA
>DASXQM010000184.1:0-11355 GCA_036507195.1 Pyrinomonadaceae bacterium
ATTAATTCTCGAAGACGCAACTCTGAAGGAGTTGCGTCGCTGTTCGCTAACCGCAAAACCCTCGCAACTCCTTCAGAGTTGCGAAGAATCTATCGAGGCATTTGCTACCCCAGGGTTTCAAAGCAAACGCTCCCACCCCACGCGGGCTGCCCGCGCGGGGACCCCGGCCTGGGCTGAAATTAGCCAACGCTTTCAGCGTATTTCTAACACTGGTTGATGTGCGGCATGATCTGGCTTTTCACACACTCTCTACCGCGCGGTGTTACTGACTTCATTATCGGACATCTCAATTTCGACGATAATTGGTCTACACATTTAGCCAGTTTTGATAATCAGGTGTTGTTAAAAAACTCTAGCCCTCGGGGGCTTGGCATCAGCAATTAATCAAACAAGAGCGCGTTCCATTCGTTCGGCGTTTCCTTCATACCACGCCTTTAGCACGAAAACAGCTCTGCTGAACAGTCAATCAAGGTTAGTCATATTGCTGGTCTTCGCTGTGTAACCTCGGCGTTATCTGCGATTCTGCGGTGTTGGAGCTCCCAAAAGCTCTCAGCCGCCGAGACGCAGATCGCAGAGATAGCGCAGAGCATTTAAATTTAGGCACTGTCGGACGATCAGAAAAAGGCCCGCTTCCGTAAGCGGGCCTCGTTTATCAACGTCGTTCCCGTTCTTTAGCCATTTAGCTGGAGCGAGCGAACAATGTTCCGGAAAGCAGCTTGATAACTCGCTGACTCATTTTCCGGCGCGACCGCGATCATGTAAAACAACTCCCCATTTCGGAGTTGAGTGGTTATCACAGTCACCACTTCCGGCTGACCGGTAGCCTCGTTAATATTGGTCAAGGTCGTAGTCAAGCCAGTTCGTCCGCCAACAGTAGTGCGCTGCAAGCCACTCCGCTGACGCAGGCTTCCATTCCCCTGGGTTAGAGTATTTAGAAATTCCTGTGTGGCTTGTTGCAGGTTGCGGTTTTGGGTTTGCGCAATACCCAGGTTGACGCCATGCGTGTAGACCACCTGGTTCTGATATTGGCCATAGGCGCCCTCGGGCGCGAACCAAACGGAATTACTGTCCTGCAGCTGAGCCCAATTAGTGGGCACACTCAGGCGTACGATGCCTCCCAAAGTGGAATAGTTCTGATAACGCGTCGATGGGTAAGCAACGCGACCGCGCGGCGCAGTGGTAGGATAGTTACCGGTGCTCTCGCCAGTTGGATAACGTTGACCACTACGCGCAATCTCAGCCATCGTAGGTGCCTGGCCCATACTTCGCAGACGCGCCTGGATTCGATCGAAGTCGCGCGTGTCGCGAATCGGGTTGTTGACGCGCAAGTACTGAGCTTCCTGGTTAATGCGCGCGTAACGATCGCTGGGACTTGGGTGGTCGCTCAAAAATCCTCCGCCACCGCCCCCGCTTTGCTGTTCGATTGTCTTGAACATGTTTGCAAGATCATGTGGATCATATCCGGCATTGGCCATGATCCGAGCTCCCAAAATATCCGCTTCGGTTTCATATTCACGGCTGAACTTTAGAAAGTAGACGCCAACTCCCTGACCGGCAATCTGTGCGGCCGCTCCCGCTGGGCCACCAAGTATCTGCCCGCCGATGCCAAGGATGCCCGCGAGCAAACCATACTTCTGCGCTTTAGATGCCTGGGCAGTACCATGGCGAAGGGCGACGTGGCTCAACTCGTGGGCCATTACACCCGCCATCTCGCCTTCGGTGTGCGCGGCTTCGATCATGCCGCGGTTTACGTACATCGGACCACCGGGTAGCGCAAAGGCGTTGATGTCACGCGCGTTCACGATCTTGAAATAATACTGGAATTCAGGATGCTGAAACTCTGACGGAATCGAACTTACGAGCCGCTGTCCGACGCGAGAGACATAACTTGTCGCATCGGGGTCGCGCAGAATCGGCATCTGCTGTTCAACTTCAGCCGCTGCCTGCCGCCCAACTTTGACGTCATCGGTAGGTTTGTATTTGTTGCTGTGATATTTGATTTGCGTCTGCGAAAAGACTGCAACAGGCATCGCGAAAACTGCGAACACCGTTAGCCAGCTCATGAGACGCTGCATTCTGTTTGAATAGTTTCTACTCATCTCTTTCCTCCGTATCGAACGAATGCGCGAGACTCCTATTCCACCCAGATTCCGGAAATTCTCTGAAATAAAAAGAGCGGCCCCGCCGAGGTCTGCCGCTCTAGTCATTACTTCTGGCCCTCATCCTCCCCGGAATTGATCTTCTCACCATACTCGCGTCTTTTAGGGAAGAGGGCCTTTGGCCTGACTCGGGTTTGATGAGTTGTTGGAAATGCGCGTTCGCCGCTTCTCTGCCAAAATGTTGCGATCCGGAAGCTCAGGCTGAACCAAAACGCAACATCCCGCGCGTCAGTTAGGACGATTTCAGTTCGAACATTTTGCACGTTGACTATTAGCAAACCCTCCGGCGGTTTTCATTGCAAGGCCAGTGCCAGATAGACCAATTCCTATGATTTGTTTCGAGGTTCGATATGTTCATTGAACCATCGCGAGGGTTCGGCAATGGGTGCGATGTGGTGGGGTTTGCCCTTCCATACGCGGATCATCGAGATGATCAGAAACACGGTAGCCGCAGCCCTGAATAGATTTCCTCCGATTGCGCTGTCCGTGATTGCTCCAATCACACCAAAGACCGTTTGCACCAGCATAATCGCGATATTCAGCGCGATACCCTGAGCTGCATGAAAACGCACCCTTAATTCCTTCCGGGGCACTAAGAACAGTTCAATCAGCGAAACAACGACTCCAATATAGAAAGGAGCATATGGCAGAGTCATGGCCCACTTTTCCGACAATCCTATGCCGGCTACAGATCTCGACGTGGGTTTCTGATCTACAGGCCGATATGGTGTGGTCGCTGGTTGATAAGGTGCAGGCTGAGAATAGGTAGGAGGAACAAAAATCGATGGATAAGGCGAATCGAGGGGTACGTTGTCGTAACGTCTCGTCGGCGCTTCTGAATAGATGTTGCTGCGCGGATTCTCATTCCTGGAAGGAGCGACCTCACGCGTCACCCCCTTTACTTCCTGCGTTTCCGGACCATTACCGCCTTCGCCCCAAACCTCTTCGGCGTTTTTCACGAAGTCAGGATCGAGAGGGTTAGTGTCGTATTTGCTCTTCTTCGTCTCCATTAGCAGGTCCTACGAGGCCCTTGCCCGAATGGTTCAATCTTACTCGCCCGCAATTACATACTCAACCTCTTCCCATCGCTCCTCGCCCTCAGAGATACGAAAAGCGCGAATGACAGGTTGCGGGCCTGCCAAACCAACAATGAAATAAACAGCTTGCGGATAATACGCCAGCCGGACATCGGTCTCAGACGGCGCGGGCTCGGCAGAACGCGGGTGAGAATGATAGATAGCGAGGAGCTCTTCCCCACGCTCACGCATCTGCCGCTGAGCGGCGAAAAGATCCTCAGGGGCCGCTTCGTAGGAAACTGCTTTGTTCGCGGCCACATTGCGCAGGGAATAGATGCTCCTTGCGGTGCCATTCCCTGTGCCACCTATCAAACCACAACACTCGGCCGGGTCAGCTTCGAGCGCGCTTGCAAAGATCTGATCGCGGTGCGAACTTTGGAGAATGATCATTGACTAATCTGCTTCGGACCGAATTGGATTTCTTAAAGGGCACAAGAGTCTATCCTTAGATTACGCAGATTTCACAGATTCGGTAGAAAAAGAAATGTCAACGACCGAAAGTAAGTGATCACTACGAGCTTTTCGTTTTTGCCTATTCATCTGTCCAAGCTGCGAAATCTGCGGATGTTAGGCGGCTCACTGCTTGTCCACGATTTTGAGATGCAGTTCGTCCAACTGTTTCGGATCGACCTCGCCCGGCGCATCGATCATTAGGTCAGTCGCGGAAGCAGTCTTCGGGAAAGCCATCACGTCGCGAATATTCTCCGTTGGTACCAGGACCATCATGAGCCGCTCGATGCCCGGCGCGATCCCTCCATGTGGCGGTGTGCCAAACTCCAGCGCATCAAGGAAGAATCCGAAGCGGGAACGCGCTTCTTCAGTCGTCATGCCGAGGGCTTTGAAGACCAGACGCTGTACGTCGCGCCGATGAATACGAATCGAACCGCTCGCCAGCTCAACTCCATTAATCACGGGGTCGTAGGCCTTCGTACGAAGCTGTCCAAGTAAGTGGGTCTCGCCTCCATCAACTGCTCGCTCGAGCAGCGGCAGGTCTTCATCGAGAGGCGAGGTGAAGGGATGATGCATCGCATAATAGCGGTCATCGTCTTCGTGATATTCAAACATCGGAAACTCTGTCACCCACAATGGCGCATAGACGTTCGCAGGTATCAACTTTTCGCGACGGGCGACTTCATTTCGCAAAGCGCCCAGGCTCGCGGCGACTATCTTAGCCTTTCCCGCAACGATCAAGACAGCATCGCCCTTTTGCGCCGCCGCGGACGAGCCGATCAGAGTTACGACCTTCTCACCAAGCGCTTTCAGCAATGATGAGGTGATTTCGTCGCCAAGTTTAATCCAGGCGAGGCCGCTCGCTCCATAACGCTTGGCAAACTCCTGCAAGTCGTCAAGCGTTTTTCGCGATAGGCCGGCGCCACCGCGGACGACAATTCCTTTCAATTCGCCACCTGCGGCAAGCGCCGAGGCATAGGGCGCGAAATCGGTCCCTGCAAGCGCCGATGAAAGGTCCTGCAACTCCATGCCCTCAATTCGCAGATCAGGCTTATCCGAACCCCAGCGCCGCAGCGCTTCTGCATAGCTGTAGCGCGGAAATGGCAGCGGCAAGTCCACTCCGATTAACTTGAACACACGCGCAAACAGTCCTTCAGTTACCGAATAAATCTGATCGAGCGTGGCAAAACTGATCTCCAAGTCGAGCTGCGTGAATTCCGGTTGACGGTCCGCACGCAAATCTTCATCGCGGAAACAACGAGCGATCTGGAAATACTTATCGAGACCAGCAATCATGCAAAGCTGCTTGAACAGCTGGGGAGATTGCGGCAAGGCAAAGAATTTCCCTGGTTGCACGCGAGACGGAACGATGTAGTCACGCGCGCCCTCAGGAGTCGACTTGATGAGAATGGGGGTTTCAATCTCGGTGAAGCCCTGCTCATCCATATAGTTCCGTATCTCACGGAGCACGCGGTGGCGCAGGTGCAGGTTCGCCTGCAATTGTGGCCGGCGCAGATCGAGATAGCGATATTTCAAACGCAGGTCTTCGCTGGCCAGCGCATCCGTGGATGCGGTTTCCAGCTGAAAGGGCAACGTCCGCGCATCGTTCAGGAGTAACAACTCGCGAGCGTGCACTTCTACCGCTCCAGTTTCGAGCTTCGCGTTGCGCTGGCTCTCGTCGCGTAAGGTTACTTCACCGGTTACCGCGATGACATACTCACCACGCACTTCCTTCGCTTTCGCGTGCGCGTCGGGGGCGTCTTCAGAATTGAGAACGACCTGTGTAATGCCATCACGATCACGCAAATCAATAAATGTAAGCTCACCGAAGTCGCGGCGACGAGCCACCCAGCCCATCAGCGTGACCGTTTTCCCTACGTCACCAGGGCGTAGTGCGCCACATGAATGCGTGCGTTGTAAGTTTCCCAGGTTATCGAGCATGTGTTGAATATTAACCGCGCGAGTCTATCGTTGCTAGCGACCCTCCAGGCTATGCCGTCTGCTGTGCGGAAGGCCTGGCACCCCAGCGCCCCGCTGGGGCTCCCACTACGACCTTCCGTGGCGCCTATCCAAATTCAAAGGGCTACGCCCTCACTGGGGCGCAGCCCCAAATCACTCAATGGCTGCAGCGGTAAGGCAGAGCCGGCAGAGCCTTACCGCACATCAGGTGGCAAAGCCACGCTTCTAACCCGAGGAGTCTTCAGCTTAAACCCCCTGTGCAAGTTCGATTAGGTTTCCGCCGGGGTCGCATACATAGAATCGGGGTTGGCCCGCAATCGGTCGACCGTCGGGAATGATCGCCACCCCCGCAGCGCGCAATTGCTCCTCGGCAGACTCAACGTCGGCAACTGTGTAACAAACATGACCCTTGCCTGCCTCGCCATCACCAGCCTTCGCTATAACCGAAAGATGAACCTGGACGCTGCCGAGCTGATACCAGGCTCCGCCGCGGCCTTGCGATTCTATCGGCTTCGGAATTTCTTTCAGGCCCAGCACCGAGCCATAGAAGTGCTTGGTAGTCTCTTCAAGAGATCTCGGCACCACAACGTTCACATGATTGACTTCGATGATGCCAATAGCCATAACAATTCACCCCTGCCGTTTCAAATCTTATTGCCCGCCTTGGGCCTTAGTCTGATTGGCGAAATCAACCACAGCCTGCAACTGTTTTTCTTTGTCAGCGACGCTGGGCTTCTCCGCTAGATACGCATTAAATTCCTTCGAGCGATTGCGCGGAATGCTCAACGACTTCCACTCAGCTGATCGAAAGTGTTTCGCTAAGAAAACGATCTGGCCAATGTGATTGGCGTAATGCATCAGCTGCCGGTTAATGGCCTGAATCACCGTGTGTTCTTCGCCACGAATCAAAACCCTCTTTCTGAGATCTTCGGCCCTCAACGGCTCAAGCGCCTCAAAGACGCGCTGCCAACCCTTCTCCCAGTAGGCGAGTACATCGTCCTTGCTGGTCTTCGGCTCAATCACAAACTCCAGGTCACGATTGCGATCGGGCTTCTCGCCGTCGGTAGTCAGAAAGTCGGTCCAGCGTGAAAACATGTTGCCGGCCATGTGCTTCATGATTACAGCAATGCTGTTTGCCTCTTCATCAAGCGTGATGAAGAACTCATCTTCGTTGAGTTGATCAAGCGCTCTGTCAGCGAGTTTCTTGTAAGCGCGCAGACTCGCGATTGAGTCTTCAAGATAATGTGTCGCCAATGATTTATTCATCATTTTTGTTGGGGCGCCACCCGGGTGTGCACCCATTCCTTATTACGGCCTACCTTCACAATTGGTCTACCTGGGCAGAGACATCGGTCCACTCCAACAACATCCGACGAAGTTCGGTCGTGACCTCCTCGCGTTTCATGCTTCGCTGTTCGCCCGAGCGCAGGTCCTTAATCGCAACTTCGCCCCGCGACCGTTCATCATCGCCAACAACGGCGATGAAAGGAATTCCGCGCGCTGAGGCATATTTGAATTGTTTTCCAATCTTGTCCGCTTCCGGATAAAGATCAACCCGCATCCCGGCAGCTCGAAACTCATTAGCCAGTCCAATCGAGTACGGAACAGATTCCTCGTTCCAAATGCTGACCATGATGTCTGCCGGTGACGATACTAACGCTTCGGGAAACATGTCGCGCTCAGTCATGACAACAATGATTCGTTCCAGCCCCAAAGAGAACCCACAGGCAGGAACATCTTCGCCCAGAAACATACCCACGAGATTATCGTAACGCCCGCCACCACCCAGACTACCCGGAAGGTCCTTAACGCTAATCTCCATAATCGAGCCGGTGTAATACGACAACCCACGGGCCAAACTCGGATCAATTTCAATCCTGGATCCGATCCCCTCGGTCTCCGTAAACTTCATGATGGCGTGAAGCTCGTCCACCCCTCTCGCGCCCAGTTCATTCTGACCAACGAACTCCAGCAACCGTCCAAGAATGGCCGCATTCAGAGCTTTTCGTTTTTGCTCGGGGTCTTCTCCCGCGGCAATTTCAGCCGCATGATCAAGCGAATTCAACTCACTAAAAAAGTCGAGCAAACTACTACCCGCTGCCGCCTCAATGCCTCGCTCTCTGAATTCTTTCTCGACACCTTCTCTGCCGATCTTATCAAACTTATCCAGCGCCACTAACGCCACATCGTGTTTATCAGACGTTACTCCCGCAGCCTCCAAAATACCCGTCAGGGCGCGCCGGTGATTGAGCCGAATCGAGAAATCCTGAAAACCAAGCTTCGCCAGGACTTCGCCGGCAGCGGCGCAAATCTCAGCTTCAACCAGCATCGATCGCGAACCCAGGATGTCCACGTCGCACTGGTAGAACTCGCGAAAGCGACCACGCGCCGGCCGGTCCGCACGCCATACCGGTTGAATCTGATAGCGCTTGAAAAACTTTGGCAGCTTGTCGTGATACTCAGCCACGACGCGCGCGAGCGGCACTGTTAAGTCGTATCGCAATGCGAGGTCTGCTTCGCCCGTATTCTCATGGACGCCCCGCTTGAGTATTTTGTATATGAGTTGATTCCCTTCCTCGCCATACTTACCCAGCAGCGTTTCGATATTTTCGACCGCAGGAGTTTCGAGCGGCTCAAAACCATAGCGCTCGTAAACTTCCTTGATGATGCCGATGACGTATTCACGGCGTCGCACATCAGCGGGAAGGAAATCGCGCATGCCGCGCGCCGGCTGTGTTTTGGAGGAGGCCACTTAATCAAGACTACCGCAGGAGTGTAAGATCACGGCGGGCATCATACCCTGAAATCATCGCCCCCAAAAGTGGCAGGCTCCCCGGCAATAAATACATCAGAACCGAGATAGGTAACGACCGGGTCATAGATTCAACGCGGCAAAGGGATCCAGGATCCGCTAGCTCCAGAGGGGCAGGAATGACAGTACTTCTGTCCGTCACTCATTGCGGTTCACTCTTATATTTTGGGACATAGTCAACGTAGTTCTTCCAAAACGCATCGAGTCCTATGACTTCCTCATCGGTGAGCGGACGCTTCACTCTGGCTGGAATTCCCATGACCAAAGAGCGCGGTGGGATAATCGTGCCGGGCGAAATCAATGAGCCGGCAGCGACCAGCGATTGCGCGCCCACGCGCGCGTCATCCAACACAATCGAGCCGATGCCAATCAACGCCCCACGCTCGACGTAACAGCCGTGCAACGTGACGCTATGACCCACCGTCACTTCGTCTTCGAGAACGGTTGGATGTGAGCCAGTGCGGGTATGGACGACACAGTTATCCTGGACGTTCGTGCGGTTCCCAATCCGTATGTAGAACATGTCGCCGCGCAGGACAGCGTTGCACCAGACTGAGGACTGCTCTCCGATGTGTACGTCACCGATTACCTGCGCGCTCATATCGACGTAGGCGCTCGCTGGGATCTGCGGATGAACACCGCGAAACGGTCTAATCATATTTTTGCGCAATAGTAGCATAGATACAGGTGACGAAACGGAGGTGTGTGCTTTACCAATCGCATTTTCTAATTGACAGTCTTCAGACCTGCGTGAGAGATTTCGAGCGATGTTGAGTCAGAACTTTCTGTTGAGAATCAGGCTGCGGCTTGCAGTGTTTGTAATAGCCGCCGCTCTGCTGGACATTTCCTGTGCGGGTTCACTCTTCAAAGTGAAGCCGGTAGTCGAGTTGCCGCCGCTCGCGGGAAATGTGAAAACCGCAAGCGCAGGCGGAGTGTCTGTGCGGATCGCGCCGCTCTTGAGCGATGAGGAAAGCCAGGACCTCTTCGAAGCAAACCTGCCTTTAAGCGGAATCTTGCCGGTGCGATTGGAGCTTGCCTTCGAAACTGGTGTGCCTGTCGAAACTAAGCGCGTGCGTTTTCGTTTGCGAGATGGTGAAGGACGAGAGTGGAAACTGATCTCGCCGAAAGCGGCCGTTGGGCGCATTCTGAAAGCAAACGACGTCTACGTCTACAACCCAAATTCACGGAAGCAATTTGAGAAAGATTTTATCGCCTACGCCATCGATTTGAAGTCGCCTTTGTCTGAATCCGAGCGCCGTCACCAGGGATTCATTTTTTTTGAAACGCCAAAAAAGAAACCGGTTGAGAGTCCGGGAAGGTTAGTCTTAACCATTGAACGCCTGCCTCAGCCGGTTGAGATTCAGTTAAACTAAAACTTTTAGCAGCGGATTCACGCGAGCAAATACAGATCGCAACTAAGACCTAAAGTGCAGTTTCTGATTCTATTCAGATCCTTATTTATCCTTGCAAATCTGCGACTAAAACCTAACCAGTCGAACCGAAGCCGCCACTTCCTCGGTCCGTATCGTTGATTTCATCTACCCAGACGGCTGTGGGCGTGATTATCTTCTCGATTATCAACTGGCAGATCTTGCTCTGGGCCGGCAAGTTTATTGTCTCGTCCCCGGCGTTGTAGAGCAGACAACGAATCTCACCGCGATAGTCGGCATCAATGACACCAGCGAGTGTATCCAGCCCCTTTAGCGTAGCCAGCCCTGACCGTGGCGCGAGGCGACCGTAAAACCCTTCAGGAATGGCGACTGCAAGGCCGGTCTGCGCCAGCGCGCGTTCGCCGGGTCGAATTGTCAGATCTTCAATAGCATAGATATCCAGACCTGCCGACAGTGGGCTTCCTCGCGAGGGCAAGACTGCCCTCTGATCTAACCGCTTGAAATTCAATAAGCCTGGCCCGCTATTCACAGCGACTGGTTTGGATTGAGACATAAGGTCACAAATTCATCATCCGTTAGGTTTCGCAAAACTAAGCTAAAGTTGGACTCCAAACAGGTACCGCCATGGAAGACTTACAGACGCGGCAGTGTCACACCACGTTGACCTTGATATTTGCCACCCCGGTCTTTGTATGAGGTTTCGCAGATTTCGTCGGACTCGAAAAATACCACCTGCGCGACGCCTTCATTAGCATAGATCTTAGCCGGCAGTGGGGTCGTGTTGGAAAACTCCAGTGTCACAAAGCCTTCCCATTCGGGCTCGAAGGGAGTCACGTTTACCAGAATTCCGCATCTTGCATAGGTGCTTTTGCCGAGACAGATTGTGAGCACGTTTCTGGGGATTCGGAAGTACTCAATGGTTCGCGCCAGCGCAAAGCTGTTTGGCGGGATGAGGACTGACTCGCCCTTCACGTCAACAAAATTCTTCGCGTCAAATTCTTTAGGGTCGACTATGGTGCTATTGATATTTGTGAACAGCTTGAACTCGTCGGCGCAGCGGATGTCGTATCCATAGCTGGAAGTCCCATAAGATACAATTCGTCTCCCATCTATTTCCTTAACCTGACCAGGTTCGAAGGGTTCAATCATCTTGAACTCGGTGGCCATCCGGCGGATCCATTTGTCTGATTTTATGCTCATGCTTGTCTTTTTGGATTTTAGTTTTGAGTTCTAGGCGCTGGAAAGCGAGAGAATACAGTGGCGAGTGACGGCTGACAAGTGATCAATGCCAAGGTATGAGTGATGAATGCCCAAGTGATGAGTGATGAGTACTGAGTACTGAGTGATGAGTATTTCTCCATTTGGCAAATCGCGCATCCTAATTGTCCCATGACGCATCACTCATTACTCAGTACTCAGTACTCAGTACTCATCACTCATCACTTGGGCATTCATCACTCATACCTTGGCATTGATCACTTGTCAGCCGTCACTCGCCACTGTATTCT
>DASXQM010000185.1:0-8834 GCA_036507195.1 Pyrinomonadaceae bacterium
CAAGCTCTTGAGCGGATCTCCTGGAACTATTGGTGGAGTTGGTCTGCCGAAGGCGCCGGCGTCTTTCGTGATCTGGATACCGAACTTTGGGATGAATGGGAACACAACCCCCGCTTGCTACTCGAAAAGGCTTCTCAATACCGTCTGGCCGAGATGGCCACTGACCCGGTCTACATAGAACGTGTGCGCAGGCTGGCGGAGCAGTTTGATCAATACATGACCGCGACTGTGGCCCCGCCTGCAGATCTCAGATCTGAGATCTCAGATCTCAAATCTCAGATCTCAAATTTCAAATCTCAGATCTCAGATCGGGGCCCCAGGCAACCCATGACTGCCGCCATTACGCCGGAACACCCGATAGTTTATTTTTGTGCGGAGTATGGTGTTCATAATTCGTTGCCGCTTTACTCAGGCGGCCTTGGCGTGCTCGCCGGCGATCATCTCAAGTCGGCAAGTGATCTGGGGCTGCCGCTGGTTGCGGTTGGTTTGCTCTATCATTACGGATATTTCCGGCAGCGCCTCAATCGCGAAGGCTGGCAGGAAGAGTTCTATGGAGAAACTGATCCTGCGCTGTTACCGCTTCATCAGATCAAGACGACAGACGGCGCGCCATTGTTAGTTGAAGTCTTGATCCGCGGACGTTTCGTGCGTGCCCAAGTCTGGCGAGCTGACATTGGCCGGGTGCCGCTATATCTACTGGACACAAATATCGCCGCGAATCAGGAGACGGATCGCTGGGTGACCGGTCACCTCTATGGCGGCGATCGCGAGACGCGCATCGTCCAGGAAATGTTGCTGGGAATCGGAGGCGTGAGTTTGCTGCGAAAGCTCGATATCCAACCGGCCGTGTTTCATCTGAACGAAGGCCACAGTGCTTTTCTCACGCTCGAATTGGCCCGCGAGTTAATTCAATCGCAGGGATTAAGCTTTGTGGAAGCTGCGAAACTGGTGCGCGAGCGTTGCGTGTTTACTACTCACACGCCGGTTGCCGCCGGCAACGATGAGTTTGAAGTTGATCTGCTGACCCGCTCGTTTGGCTCAAGCTATGAGGAAGAGCTTGGCCTCACTCGAGAAGAGTTTGTGGCGTTGGGTCGCACCGATCCTAATAATCCACGCGAGCCATACGGCTTGACGCCTTTGGCGATCAGGATGTGCCGATCTACAAATGGCGTCAGCCGCAAACATGGCGAGGTTTCGCGCGCCCTTTGGCAAAAGCTCTGGCCTGAAGACACGGTCGAGCAGGTTCCCATTACGCATGTCACAAACGGCGTCCACGCGCCAACCTGGATCGCACCTTTAATCAAGTCACTCTATGAGAAACACATCGGCCTCGATTGGGCGGTGCAGCTACGTGACGCGGCTAAGTGGGCGCAAGCCATTGCGCGAATCCCTGACGAAGAACTGTGGGCCGTACACTTACTGTTGAAAGAGCGTCTGATCGCTTTTATTCGTCAACGGTCATTTCTGGCGCGGGCCAATGGCGGCGAAACTGAGCAGTACAGTAAAGCTGCGCGAAGCATGTTCAAACCCCACGTGCTGACAATTGGTTTTGCGCGGCGCGTGGCTGGCTACAAGCGTTGGAACCTGTTGCTGAAAGATCCACAGCGGCTTCTTAAAATTGTCAACAGCTCCGATCGCCCGGTCCAATTTGTGTTTGCGGGAAAAGCACACCCGCAGGACGAGGAAGCGAAACTCATTCTGCAACAGGTCGCTCGCTGGGAATCCACTACCGGAGCAGGCGACCGATCAGTATTCCTGCAAAACTATGATCATGAAATTGCCCGCCAGTTAGTGCAGTCAGTAGACGTCTGGCTAAATGTCCCGCGACGGCCGCTCGAGGCTTCCGGCACTAGCGGAGAAAAGGTAGCGATGAATGGCGGTTTAAATCTATCCGTGCTTGATGGCTGGTGGCTTGAGGGCTATGACGGTACCAACGGCTTCGCAATTGGCAACGAGGTGGAGGCCACCGAAGCCGCAGACATCGATGCCAGCGACGCCGAATCACTTTATCGAGTCCTGGAGCAACAGGTTGTGCCGATCTACTACGACCGCGACAGCGAAGGCCTCCCGCGTAATTGGATCTCGATGATGAAAAGCTCAATCGCTACCCTCGTTCCCGAGTTCAATAGTGATCGGATGGTAGAGGAATACACTCGGCGGATCTATACCCAAGCGCGGTGAACTAATCGAGGCAACTCGAGCCTTCGCTGTCAGAGTAATTGACTGCCGGGCGCTAGGGATTCAAAAAGTTTCGCAAATAGGGACCTTTGCTGACTTTGCGCCGATTCTCAAACACTTAAGCACCGCGCTCCAAAGTCCCACTCCAAACCGTGCCTCCCGAATCATCAATGCGCTCGCTCGTATGTTAGACTACTTGCCTGCGGCACTCCCTGGAAAGGGACGGATTGACTGACGAAACGCACGTGGCCGAACGAAATCCTCGTAAGAATCTGGATCTCATCTGCCACTTCCCATCTAAACCTGCATGAAATACTGCACTGTTTGCAAGTCAAAGTACGATGATAGTGTGAGCTTCTGCCCCACAGACGGGGAGGTGCTCGAAGATGACCCGTCTTCTATCGTTGGTACAGTGCTGGATGGCCAATACAAAATTGAATCCCTGCTTGGTAAAGGCGGGATGGGAGCAGTCTATCTTGCGCGACACATCCTGTTGGGCGATCGCGTAGCAATAAAAATCCTGCCGCCCGAGGTGCGGAACAATGCCGAGTGGTTGCGTCGCTTTCGTCGCGAAGGGCAGGCTGCCCGACGCTTTCGTCACGCCAATGCGGTAACCGTCTACGATTTACGGACGGCGGGCGACGGCACCATTTACATGGTGATGGAGTATGTCGAGGGCCACACACTCGATGCCGAGCTGAAAAAGCATGGACGATTCACTGCCGCCGAAGCGTTTGAGATTCTCGAACCTATCATGAGCGTCCTGAATACGGCGCACGCGATGGGTGTGGTTCACCGCGATCTCAAGCCGGAAAACATAATGATGGGAAAGGCGACCTCGAGCGGAGAATCTCCGATAAAGCTGCTGGATCTTGGTATCGCAAAAATGCGAGAGATCGCCGGCGTAGATAGTAGTGGCACGACTGAACTCACCATGGCGGGCCAGGTTCTCGGCACCCCTTATTACATGTCACCTGAGCAGTGGGGAGAGATATCGCGCGACGGCAATCCGGAGATTGATGGGCGCACGGACATCTACAGTCTCGGTTTGGTGGCTTATGAAATGATTAGTGGCAAACGTCCTTACACGGCCCTCACGCTTCATGAGTTGCGACGCGAACATATATCAGTCAGTCCAACTTCGTTATGGGAAAAAGTCCCGGACGTCCCGCGGGCCTTCAGCGAGGCGATTGATCGCGCCATATCAAAAGATCGCGGGGACCGGCAGGCGACAGCAGGCGAGCTTGCTGCGCAGTTGCGTACTGGATTGGGTGATACGAGCAGCCAGGCGCCCGCGGGCCGAACGCTTCCTGACATGCCGTATCCCGAAAGCTCCCGGGCGCAGACGCGAGGATCATCCGGGGCGGTCGATACGAAGTCAGACGTAAACGCGGCCACAATTGTTACTATCGACGCCGTTCCCACAACGCCTCCTTCCATCCCGGCCCCAGTCGCACCTTTGCCGCGTGAGCGTCCTGAACAACAAAAACCGCGAGTCTCGGCTGCGGACGACATGGCATCAAGCGTAACGGTACTCCAGGCGCCAAAGAAGCCGGCCGATTTGACTGGCCCACAAAAATCTCGAGGGAAGCCGCTACTTTTTATTGGCGCGGCTGTGCTTCTTTTGATTCTGGTTGTGGTTGGGGTTGGCGGGTTCTTTGCGGTGAACTGGTTGAAAGCCAAACCTGATGACAGTTCGAGCACAACGGACAGAAACCGCAAGACTACGAAGGTGGCTGATCTGGCGAATCCGGGAACTGCGACCGAATTTGGCCGTTACTGGCTCGAAGTGTTGCCAAACGCCAGTGTGACCCAGCCCATGCGGGTCGCCGGCGCGGTTCCGCTGGCTTCGGGGCAGGCTTTCAAGTTCCATTTCGAATTCGGCGACAATGGCTTTCTCTATATCATCGGGCCGGGGGAACGTAATCAACTGACTGCTTTCCTGACCGCGAAGCCAAAGGCTATTTCAGGATTGGAAACAAATCAGGTTACAAAAGGCGCCGACTTCAGCTTCCCAAGTGGCGATGAACACTGGTTGGAACTTGATAAGAAGCCCGGCACAGAAAACTACACCCTCATCTTTTCGCCCGAGCCCTTGTCCGTTCCGGCCTTTCTTAGTGCAGAGGCGACCGGAAAGCCGTTGAGCGAAACCGAACAGGCAGACCTAAGTGACTTTCTGGCAAAGTCCAAAACGAGTGAACCTGTAACTGAGATAAATGACAAAGATGCAGCAGCGCCTTTCGTTGCGGTAAGGGTGGCGCAATCAGAGGGTTCTGGTGCGCCGGTTGTTTTCCAGGTTCGGATCCAGCATAAATGAATCCTACTGTCACCCGAGATTCGTATTGAGTTCGAAGGAGAATTTTTGCAATGAGAATGAAGGTCATCTTTTTTAGTTTTCTGATTGCGCTCGTGGGCTTCATCCCGATGTGGGCTTTTGCCCAGCAGGACGAAGACGTCCGGGGCGCGTTTCTCACCACTCGGCCCAAAGCAACCCCCAGTGGCAATAAAACTGCCGCCACCGTGAAGCCAAGCCGCAAGCGTCCAAAAGCCACCGTCACGAATTCAGCCGGCGCAGACAAGGCCGTGCAAAAAAATGGCTCAACTCCGGGTGCCACGACTCCGGCAAAAGTAAACACTGCACGATTGGGTCTTGGCTTGACTCTGTTCATGCGCGACTCGAATGGACTAGCGGTCCGCACCGATCCGTCACATGAGTTTCGCAAAGGCGATCACGTTCGGTTTTTGATTGAGACCAACGCCGACGGCTACCTTTATGTTTTCAACACTACGGATGGCGGGCAGCCGGTAATGCTCTATCCCGACCCGGAGCTGGACGAGGCGGGCAACTATTTTCAGGCGCATGTTCCCTTTGAAATTCCCTCGAGTGTCGCCGCCGAAGAGAGACTACGATGGCTGACCTTTGATGAACATGCCGGTGCGGAGAAGCTCTATTTTGTGTTCACCCGCGAGCCGCTGTCAGGCGTCCCAATCGAAGATGATCTAATCACCTATTGCCGTGACAACAACGCCAAGTGTCCCTGGCATCCCGGATCTGAGGCCTGGGCGCAGATTCAAAACGAGCTGAATGAGCCGGTCAAAGCCGCCAAAATACAACGCGCCGGTGGCGCGCAGACTTCGGCTGAGCACCGGGCCGCGACGCGTGGCATCGGTCTTAACAGAGACGACCCCGAACCGTCATTAATAATGTTGACAGCCTCGACAAGCAAGAACATGCTCGTTGCGGCCGTGGATTTGATTCACAGGTCAGCGAGTTTGTTGAGCAACCCAAATGACGAAGAGCAGTAGACGAGGAGGGGTTACGGTGAGCACGACAGCCAGGAAATTCATTGGTTTTGTTTTGAGTACAAGCCTATCGCTGGGGCTGGCGGCCGCGGCGTTTGCCTACGAGACCTCTCGTTCCGTGGCTTCCGCGGTTCAGCAACCAGACCAGGCAACGGTTGCTTTGCGCGAGGGTAGACGCCTGCTCAAGCGAGGGAAAGCTGACCAAGCACTGGGGCAACTGCAAACCGCGCTCAAGCTCTACACTGCCGCAAAAGACAATCACGGCGTTGCCACCACTAATAACGAGTTAGGCGATCTTTACCTGAGACAGGGTCAATATAACGTGGCTCTCGATCACTACAAGCGCGCGCTCGATGGCTTTGTGCAGGGTGACAAGAAACAGGCCCAGGCAACCGCGGCCGCAACCATGGTGGACAGCCGGCTGGCAAACGCAAATATCGCGGACGACAAGTTCAATGCAAACTTGATGCTGGCAAAGATTGGCGATGTGAATTTTCGGCTTGGACGACTAGCGGAGGCGAGTTCGGCGTATGGCCGGATGGAAGCCAGAAAACCTGAGAGTGCTGCATCCAGGACCACTCGGCGCTTCGGCGGCCTCGGAGGAATGCTTGGCGGCATTTCCACGGGAAAGGTCGAGATAGGGGCTCCTACCAGCGCAGCCATTGGGTTGCTGGAAGCCAAAAAAGAACTCGACCTGTATCGCGATTCGATTGTTTATTCCAGTTATGAGCTGGGGATGGGACGCCTGGATTACGCGCAAAAGAATTTCGACGGCGCCAAGAAGCACTTTGAGAACGCCCTCGATGCCGCCGGTAGCAGTCTGGGGGGAATTACAAAGCTGGGACAGACACGTCGTTTCCGCGCCGCCGCGAGAACGAGCCTTGGTGACGTTGCCCTGAGCCAGCTCCGGCTCAAAGATGCCGGCAAGTTGTACGGGGAAGCAATTAAGGGAGCCCAGGAAGACAAACGTATCGATTTGATCTGGCCGGCTCAACGCGGCTTGGCCAGAAGCTTTTGGCTGCAGGCGCTGCAGGAAAGCGATGTGAAGAAATCGACTTCGTTGCGGGATTCGGCCTTGAAAAATTATCGCGATGCAATCCAGACCATCGAAGCTCTGCGGGCCGGGAGTTTGCGAGCAGATGAAGCGCGCACTACTTTTCTTGGTACTACCAAGGATGTTTTCGACGAGACTGCGAGCGCGCTTGCCGAGATGGCGCTTCTAGCTTCGCCCAGTGCCGGCGCGCCACTTTCCGCTAAAGCTCTCGACTACGCCGCGGAAGCATTCAAAGTTACTGAGCAGTCGCGTTCACGCTCACTGCTGGATCTCCTCAGCGAAACAGGCGCTTCGATCACTGAAGGCATTCCTGCCGAATTGCTCAAGCGCAAACAGGACAACCTCGATCGACAGCAGGAAATTGCCGAGGAACTGACCGGAGTTAGTTTGACGGCGGACAAAGACAAAAAGAAACCTGCGGACCTTGAATCCGCGCTCGAAAAGCTTCAGACAGAGTTTGATGATATCGAAAATCAAATAAGAACGGCCAGCCCCCGTTATGCCAGCCTGACTGCCGGCAAACCGTTATCGCTCGCCGAGGTCCAGGGAAACGTGCTCGACGACCAAACCGTGTTGCTCGAATACAATTTGGGAGTCGAAGCCTCCTATCTTTGGGCGGTAACGAAGACCAGTGTGGCGGTTTACAAACTGCCGGCCCGGCAGAATCTCGACAAGTTGGCAACGGATCTTCGCGCACAATTGATCCCATCAAAACTTCAGCGGCGAATAGTGGGGATTGACGTAATGTCGGATTCCCAGCGTGGACTGGGAGTCAGTGCCACTCCTTTCGCGGAAGATGCCGCCTCTTTTATCCCGGCTTCCAATGCGCTCTACAAAGCAGTGATCGAGCCGGCTGCGTCAGTCATCGGAGAAAAGCGCCTGTTGATTGTTGCCGATGGCGCCCTGAATTATGTTCCTTTCGAAGCGCTGGTGAGGTTGCCAGACGGCGCCGACTATTCGTCACTTCCCTATCTGATCAAGTCGAATGAAGTCATTTATTCCCCTTCGGCATCGGTGGTGGGAGCCATAAGGCAACAGGACAAAAACAGGGCAGGTCGGGCTATATTGATATTGGCTGACCCGGTTTTTAATTCTAACGATGCTCGCGCTCACGGCACAGCTTCTTCCACCGCCGCTGACACTCGCGGATTGGGAATACAAAGCGCTTTGACAGATGTCGCCGGCCAGGCGGCGTCTCCAACTGCCGAGTCAGCAAAGATGCAAGGCTTGCCTCTGGCGCGTCTCACGGGCACGCGAACCGAAGCCGAGCAGATAGTCAAACTGGCAAAGACTTCAGGCACGCAAGCTGATGTTTGGCTCGATCTCGAGGCCAGCGAGGACAATCTTGAAACACGCGATGTCAGCAAGTATCGCGTCCTGCACATCGCCACGCACGGTTTGTTGAATGCCGAGCGGCCGCAGTTTACCGGCCTGGTTCTTTCCCTGATCGATAACAAGAGCGAAGACGGATTCTTACGCACCGATGAAGTTTTTAACCTTCGACTCGGCTCTCCGCTCGTAATGCTCTCGGCCTGCGAGACGGGTCTGGGAAAAGAAAAACGCGGCGAAGGCGTGATGGGCCTGACGCGCGCGTTTATGTATGCAGGCGCGCCGACTGTCGGCGTCAGCCTCTGGTCGGTCGCAGACAAATCGACCGCCGAATTAATGACCGACTTCTACAAACGTTTGCTGGCAACGCCCCCAGCTTCGTCCTCAGGGGTTTCAGCTTCCGCGGCGATGCGTGATGCCCAGCTCGCAATGATTGCGGGGAAAAAATACAGCGCCCCATTCTACTGGGCGCCGTTTGTTCTTGTCGGCGATTGGCAGTAAATCCGACAACTCATTTTCCCGGTTATGAGCACCCGGCGGGGCCATCCCGCCAGGACCGCCGCTCTGTGCCCTTTCGGCAGCACCCACAAAAGTCTTTGGGGGCCATTCCCTGGAGACTTCGCAGTCCCACCTGATCAACGCACCCAATGCGTAATGACAATACTAAATCGGGTAAGACGACGCCTCATGTTCGCGGGAAGGTGAGGTTTTCCTAAGATTTGGCGACCCTTCTCCGCACGGCATGGCGGTTGTTATATAGCCTGCGAGTCTTTGGCTCGACCGACAATCTATGTTGCGCATCGGGCTGACGAGAATGGAAGGGAGAAATAATGAATAGCAAGAGGCAAAAATTCTTAACACGAGTTGGCATGTTGGCAGTGGTCGCTTTCCTGGTGCTGCCGATGTCGGCTTTTGCGCAGGGCAACGGCCGGGGCCGAGGCAAGCCGACTGAGGTTTTCGTAAACGGGCA
>DASXQM010000186.1:0-5170 GCA_036507195.1 Pyrinomonadaceae bacterium
AAAAGCCTCCCCGCCACTCATCTCTACAAAGAAAAACAGGATGTTCAGGGCGATCAGGGCATACGTGACCAGCGGAACAGTTCTGCGAGCGGTATCATCATCACCGATTGGGAACATAAGATTTATCTCCTTCCCCAGCAACACGATCTGCAGTGAGAAAAATCATAGGAGCAAAGGTCGCAAGCAGTTTAGAGTACAAACTTTAGTTTGCTCTTTGGGAAGAGACAAGCTGAAGCTTGAACTCTGAACTACTTGAATGGCAGCACAAAAGTCGCAAGCAGTTTAGAGTACAAACTTTAGTTTGCTCTTTCGGACGCTGGTCCAAGCTCGTGTCACCCGCAGTCTCAGTCGATCCGCGACGGCAGCTCTACTTCAAAACGCATCCGGCTGTGCCCCACTGTTACGGTGTGCACAACTTGCCTATGTAGTCACCGCCGGTGGCGCCTTCCGCAGCATTGAATTCGCCCCGCAATCTGATCTGGCCCGTTGCGCCGCTCATCTCGCCAGTACCCCCAGTGAAGGTAATGAGCGAGGCGAATCCGCCCTGACCAGGAGGCAGATCGATGCTGCCCGTATCGGTGCCAAGCAGTTGGTCGTCGCTCTTCAAGAAGATCGTGCTCGTCCCCGTAAAAAAGAGAATCGTTGGGACGCCGCCAATCAGCACAGATGGAAATGCACTCGTCATCACGAACTGATAGTTGCCTTCAATCCCGCCCCAGACGCGCCCGGCGGTGCAAAAAGCGGTAGGATCCGACGGACAATGCCCCTGGCCGGGCGGTACCACCTGGGCCTCGAAGTGGCCAACCACTGGCTTGCAAGTCTGCTCGCCAAAAACCGGCACGCCAGCCATTAGCAAAAGAACACAGGCGATGATCGACTGAGACAATCGTTTCATACTCTCCTCCACTTTGTTTGAGTGATCGCAAAGGTGCGATCAAGGATGTGACAAATGGAATGATCCACAGGGGGTTTCTTTTCCGAGTCGGGTAACGCTCGGCATCACCCGCCGCGCATCCAACCTAGAACCTCCTCGCTTAAGGATGAGAGGATCACTGATTCGTGCCCGGGTAGATGCTGTTGATAGGTTTCACGCAGACGAACAACTGATTCGCAGCACGGCAAAAAGCGAGCCGCGCGATAATGAGGTTGGCGCTTCTGAGAACAGGATTGAATGGCTGAAGCCATATCCTGACGCCCCGGCTTAAAAAACCTCAATCACCGGTACTTGGATCGATCGTTACCGTTCGCGGCTGGATTATAACCACCACTGAGACGCAAAAGCGATAGCAACATTACGCTGCAATAGCCTTTTCTTTGGGCGATTGAGTGTCCTCCTCGGTTCTGAGGTATTGAGTGGTTCTTCATTAAGTGGAGTTGTGCTCCCGCTACCGCGTGGTGGTACTGATGATCCATGGGTAACCCGAATCATGCCCGGCGGCTGGCGTTAAGAGCGCAGATGGAGTAATTGAGTAGTCTGTCGCCACAAGTTAAGGAGGGCTGCAATGAAAACTCTCATCCGTGCGCTGTTCAGCAGCGTCGCGATTCTCGTTTTTGCGCTGACAACTAACACCGCCGTTCAGGCACAGAAGCGGATCGAGGATCGTTTCGCAAACATCAACCGGGTAAGGCTTCACTACTTGATCGCCGGGAAGGGTGAGCCGGTGATCCTCCTGCACGGCTACGCCGAAACCAGTCGGATGTGGCGACCACTGATGGTTGAACTGCTGAAAGCCCACACAGTGATCGCTCCGGACTTGCGCGGATTCGGTCAGTCTTCCAAGCCAATGAGTGGCTACGACAAGAAGACGATGGCGCAGGACGTCCATGCCCTGGCGACCTCGCTGGGATACCGGCGCGCGACTATTGTCGGTCACGACATCGGATTGATGGTTGCCTACGCTTACGCTGCGCAGTTTCCTACCGAGGTCGATCGGATTGTCTTGATGGATGCTTTTCTCCCGGGAATTGGCGATTGGAAGAGCGTGTGGTTATTGAGAGACCTCTGGCACTTTCATTTTTACGGCGAGACGCCCCTCAAGTTGGTTGCGGGACGCGAAAGAATCTATTTCGAGCACTTTTGGAATGACTTCGCCGCCGATCCAAAGCATTCTGTACCTGAAGCGGATCGGCGCTTCTATGCGGCGGCTTATGCGCAACCGGGCGGTATGCGGGCAGGCTTTGAGGTATTCCGCGCATTTGAACCGGATGCCAAAGACTTCGCCCAATTTGCGGAGACCAGGCTGACAATGCCGATGCTGGTGCTCGCGGGCGAAAAAGCCTCGGGAAACTTTTTGATCGAACAAGGGCGCCTGGTCGATACAGATGTCCAGGGAGTCGTCGTCAAAGGCGCGGGGCATTGGCTAATGGAGGAAGCGCCACGTCAGGTTATTCCGCAGCTGGTTGCGTTCATTAATTAGCACTACCAATGAAAGCGGCGGTGTCACTTCCCTTCTCTTATTAGCTCACGGTAAAAGTTTTGCAGAACGTAAAAGGCCTGCTTCCTTTCGCCACGGCTTGAGATCAATCCTTTACGATTGAAGAAGTCCTGCATGTTAGGCAGAGGCCTTCTCGGTGAGCGAAAATCAACCAGGATCCACGGAGTTATACCCCGCAGGGATGGAATCTTCTTCAACATCCCGATCTGGTGCTCGTACAGATTCTTTTGATAGTCTTCGGTCCATCTCACATTCTTCTCACCGTGATAACCGAAGAGCGCGTCGCCGCCAAACTCGCTGATGATGAGCGGCTTGTTGGAGGGTACCTTCCATTGCAGATGGTCCGCCTTCTCCGGCACCCCGTCATACCAACCGACGTATTCGTTGCAGCCGAGCACGTCGAGATATTCTCCCAAAGGATCATCAACCACTTGAGTGTTGGGGTCCGCGTAACGCCGCTCGTTGGCGGCGGTCAACAGTCGCGTCGGGTCCAGCAAGCGCGCGTGGTCGATCAAGCCTTTGAGGAACTTTGTGCGCGCCTCACTGACCGGTGTCTCGTTGGCCACCGACCAGAGGATTACGGAAGCCTTGTTCTTATCGCGCGTGATGTTTTCGCTGAGCTGGTTCCTGGCGTTTTCAAAGGTTTCGGGATTGTCCCAGAGAATAGCCCAGTAGACAGGGATCTCAGACCACACCAGAATCCCCATCTTGTCCGCCATCCTGGTCATCTGTTCGTTATGAGGGTAATGGGCGAGGCGAACGAAATTACTGCCTAACTCTTTCGCCCAGGTCAAAAGTACCCGCGCGTCATCTTCACTAAAAGCACGCCCGCCACGCATTGGCGCTTCCTCATGCATACAAATACCGCGCAAAAAGATCGGCTTGCCGTTCAAGAGAATGTCCGGCCCTCTCGTCTCGATACTTCTAAAGCCAATCTGGTCGGTGACCGAATTGCCGCCCGACGAAAGAATAACCTGGTAAAGCTTGGGATTCTCCGGCGACCAGAGCTGAACACCGGCTTTGAAACTGATGGGCGCGTAGCCATCAGCATCGGTGGTTACCGTCTGCTTAACGCTTGCTTCCGGTATCTCGACGGTGACCGCTTTATTGGCGCCCACGCCGTTAAGCTTGACCCATCCTGCAAACTCATCACTCGAGCCTTTTTTCAATTGGAGAAAGTAGTCTTGTATAAAGGTGTCCGGCACTTCAATGAGATTGACCTCGCGCGTCAGCCCGCCGTAGTTCCACCAGTCGGTATTGAGTGTCGGCACGGCGTCGCGCCGGCGCTTGTTATCCACTTTGACTATGAGGAAGTTATCCTTTGCGCGCATGAGGTTTGTGATTTCGAAGTTGAATGGGGTGAAGCCTCCCTCGTGGCGTCCGATCTTTTCGCCGTTGAGATAAACATCAGCCAGGTAGTTAGCGCCCCCGAAATAGACGAACAGGCGGGTTCCAACCTTTTTCTGATAGTCGAAAGATTTTTTGTACCAAACGGTGCCCTCGTAGAAGAGTAATCTTCCGTCTTGCGAGTTCCAGTCGCCCGGCACATTAAGCTGCTGAGAGGTATCGAAATCGTATTCGATCAGATCGCTTGGACTTTTCGGCTTGGCGTTTTTGAAATAACCGTTGGGACTGGGCTGATAGCGGTAATCGTAATAACCGTTCTCGTAAGGGTCAATAATTATTTGCCACCGGCCGCCAAGGTTCATCGTCTGCCGGCCGTCGATATTCGTAATTAATGGTGTTTGCCCATAAGCCTGACCGGTTGTGATCAGCATGAAAAAGGCAGCCAAAAGCATCCCAATTTTTATCTTCATGATTATCTCCGAGTTCCGCCGTGGCTTTGCAAAAAAGGGTTTTACTGTATCAGAACCGGAAGCGGTAGCGACCAGTAAGTGTTCCAGGTCAACCTCTTTTTTCATATCAGCCTTTTTTTCATATCCAATCCCTGATCTAGTGGGATTTCACCCTTGCGACAACGTGCGGACCCATGAGGTCAGTCCGCCGTAGCGGCTTTGCCGCCGCACAGTGCGGAAAGGCTCCGCCTTTCCGGCAGTTCCTCTTTGTTCTTTTGAAGCTACGCCTCATCAATCGGAGGCGTAGCCTCCAGCTTATTTTGGAGACTTAACGGTAAGGCAGAGCCGGCAGAGCCTTACCGCAATGCGGCGGCCAAGCCGCAGGGATTTACTGACCTCATGGGTCCGCAACTATCGTAAGTTAGCAGTTGGACTCAAACTGCATAACCACCGTTTGCCGGGAGTGTTCGCGATCGGCGACGTTCAGGGAGATAATATGCAACGCGTGACGCCAGCAGTCTGTGAAGGTTTGATTGCGTTCTCGTTCGTGGCCCAGGTGCTCGCCGAGTAGAGGAGCGACGATGGCTGAAGAAACTTGCTCTCACATAGAGGCGATTACAAGCGTCAAACACTTATTCGCGGAGTATCGAGTTATCTCATTTTCGAAAAGTCTATTTCTTTCTTGTCGCCGCGGCCTTTTTGGCCGAACGCGAACGCGCGGCCGCCGAACGCTTGGCTGCCGCGCTGCGAGCGTGACGTGATAGCGCCGTTTTGGAGGCTGCGCTCCGGCCCTCGCGTTTGAGCGCACCCAGGGTTGCGCGCGAGCGCTTCGCTGAAGGCTTCTTCTTCGCGGCCTTCTTTCCCTTCTTTACATCCCGTTTGGCTTGCTCTCGCGTTTGCTTAGAAGCTTGGCCTTTCTCTGGCGGCGGAAGGTCTACT
>DASXQM010000187.1:0-18705 GCA_036507195.1 Pyrinomonadaceae bacterium
TCGCTACCGAGGCTGTGTCAAAACTCAGAAATCCCACCCACGGCAGTGGGTGGATAGTTCAAGTCCAGCCTCTCCCCGCTAACTTCCGATCACCACAGGCGGGATCTGAACAATCCACCCACTGCCGTGGGTGGGATTCAAAAACTCGGTCACCGCTGTTTGTAGCACGGACTTGAACCATCCACCCACTTCCGTGGGTAGGATTTCTGAGTTTTGACACAGGCTCTAACGCGAGGTTGTACTGACTTCATCACACTTCAATGAGCGATTGCCAACGCAAAAGTGCCATCGCGACTTATTCTATGTTAGGCTTTCGAACACTTCGCGCAGCGGTTGATCGGAAAGCGTTCCGCAGTTATTCGAAACAGAAATCATCATGGCAATCAAGTCACACACGGAGCGGCGCAAGCGGTTCGAGACGTCTTCCGGAATTGATCTTCCAGCCGATTTCAATCCCTCCAATACCGAGCCGTTAGAATACGAGAAAGAACTGAACTCTCCCGGTGACTTTCCTTTCACGCGCGGCATTTACTCAAATATGTATCGCGGCCGGCTTTGGACCATGCGGCAGTATGCCGGCTACGCCACGGCCGAGGAGTCCAACGCCCGCTACAAGTATCTCCTGGCGCAGGGGACAACCGGTCTTTCCGTTGCCTTCGATCTGCCCACCCAAATCGGTCTGGATTCCGACGATCCGCTGGCAAGCGGAGAAGTTGGGAAAGTCGGCGTGGCAATAGACTCGCTGGACGACATGCTGCGATTGTTTGACGGCATTCCGCTCGACGGCGTATCGACTTCGATGACTATCAACGCGACAGCTGCGACGTTGCTATGTCTCTATTTGGCAGTCGCGCGCAAGCAAAGCGTTTCGTTCGACAAAGTCAAAGGCACGCTGCAAAACGACATTCTTAAGGAGTACATCGCGCGCGGCACGTACATCTATCCGCCCTGGCCGTCGCTTCGTCTGGTTACTGACACCTTCGCTTTTTGCGCGCGCGAAGTGCCCAACTGGAACACCATCTCGATCAGCGGCTATCACATACGCGAGGCCGGGTCGACCGCTGTGCAGGAGGTGGCCTTCACTCTGGCGGACGGAATCACTTACGTCGAAGCGGCATTGAAAGCCGGACTCGAGATTGACGAGTTTGCCCCGCGCATCTCTTTCTTCTTCAACGCCCACAATAACTTGCTCGAGGAGATTGCCAAGTTTCGGGCGGCGCGGCGGCTCTGGGCGCGCATCATGCGCGAACGTTTCAAGGCGCGCGATCCGCGTTCGTTAATGCTGCGCTTTCACACGCAGACAGCCGGATCCTCGCTGACGGCGCAACAACCGGAAGTGAATGTTGTGCGCACAACTATTCAAGCGCTTGCCGCCGTGCTCGGAGGCACCCAATCGCTGCACACCAATGCTATGGACGAGGCCCTCGCCTTGCCAACAGAAGAAGCGGCACGACTGGCTTTGCGTACCCAACAGGTTATCGCACACGAGTCGGGTGTGGCCGACATTGCTGACCCGCTTGGTGGCTCTTATGCGATCGAGCAACTCACTTACGAGATTGAGGATCGCGCCTCTAACTATCTGGAAAGGATTGACGCGTTGGGTGGGATGCTGCGCGCGATCGAGACGGGCTACGTGCAGAAAGAGATCCAGGAATCGGCCTATCGCTATCAGCGCGCGATTGAAACTGAAGAAGCGATCGTTGTCGGCGTCAATCGATTTCAGAGTAAAGAGGAAACAAAAGTGCCAACGCTGCGCATCGATCCGGCTATCGAGCAACAGCAAATCGAGCGCGTGCGTGCGGTGCGCAGCCGGCGAGACAGGGAAACTGTCGAGACAGCGCTGGCGAAGCTGGAAGAAGCGGCCGGCGGCACGGAAAATCTTTTACCTCGCATCCTTGATTGCGTTGAAGCTCAGGCTACGGTCGGCGAGATCAGCAATCGTTTTCGTTGTGTTTGGGGTGAATACAAGGATACGTCGACTGTGTGAGGTGCCGGCACTCAAAGATAGTTAGCCGCGAATTTTCGCGGATTATACGAATCTGAAAGGCAGAGCTTGATCGGCTAAATGGTTTAATCTGATCCGCGTCTATCCGCGTGAATCCGCGGCTACATCTCTGGCGATTACGTATGTCGCATTTGCTCGCAGTCAAAAATCTGGAGACACACTTTCCGACACGCGCCGGACTAGTGCGCGCGGTCAATGGTGTCACTTTCTATTTGGACTCCGGGGAGTTGCTCGGCTTAGTCGGAGAATCGGGTTGTGGTAAGTCGATCACCGCGCTTTCGATCATGCGGCTGATTGCGCCGCCCGGGAAGATCGTTGGCGGCGAGATTACCTTCGATGGCAAAAACCTCCTCAAATTGTCAGACGCGGACATGCGTCAGATTCGCGGCGACGACATCGCGATGATCTTCCAGGATCCGATGACCTCGCTTAACCCGGTTTTTACTGTAGGCGAACAGATTGCCGAAGCGCTCAGATTGCACCGCAAGCTTTCGCGTAAAGCGGCGCGGGCGGCGGCAATTGAGGCGATGCGCGAGGTTTCGATCCCAGATCCAGCCAGACGCATCGATGATTACCCGCATCAACTTTCAGGCGGAATGCGCCAGCGCGTTATGATCGCCATGGCGCTCGCCTGCGATCCCAAGTTGCTGATTGCCGATGAACCAACGACAGCGCTCGACGTCACGATTCAGGCTCAGATTCTTGAGTTGCTGGACGGGTTGAGAAAGAGTCGCGAGCTGGCGGTGCTCCTGATTACTCACGATCTCGGTGTGGTGGCTGAAGTCGCGGATCGCGTCGCGGTGATGTACACCGGTCGCATCGTCGAAGAATCACCGGTAGAAGAATTGTTCGCTCGGCCTAAACATCCATACACCGAAGGGCTATTGCGATCGGTTCCCAGGCTCACGAGCGCCACCATCGCGAAAAAACAGCGACTGGAGACAATTGAGGGAACGGTTCCGAGCCCCACTGAACTCCCGCCCGGTTGCCACTTCGCGCCTCGTTGTCCCTACCGCCTGCCGCGTTGTACTGAAGAAGAGATTCCCCTTTACGATCTCGAAGGTGATGTTAAAGTGCGCTGCGTGCTTTTCGACTTGGCGGCGGCAGTGGCGGCGGACCACAGGGTCGATGGCAAGCTACCTGGCAGCTGAGGTCAAGAGATTTTCCATATATCATTTCTCATTTCTCATTTTTCATTGTAAGAATGAGGCGCGGTTGGTCCAGAAATGCTGAATCTCAATAAGAAATGAAAAATGGTAAATGAGAAATGGAAAATGGATTGCTAACTGCGATACAGCAAGTGCAACAAAACCAACTTGTGAAGGTGCGTGGTCTTGTAAAGCACTTCGCCGTTGAAAACAGCGACGATGTGGTACGCGCCGTAGATGGCGTATCATTTGAAATCTTTCGTGGTGAAACGCTGGGGCTGGTCGGTGAATCTGGTTGTGGCAAATCAACCGTGGGGCGTTGTCTGCTGCGTCTAATTGAGCCGACTGCGGGGGAGGTTAAGTTTGAAGGTCGCGACGTGCTGTCGTTAGGCAAGACCGAAATGCGAGAACTTCGGCGTCAGATGCAAATCGTATTTCAGGATCCTTACGCCTCGCTCAATCCGCGCATGAAAGTAGGCGACATTGTAGCTGAGCCGCTGATCATTCATAAGGTGGGGACGAAAAAAGAAAGGCGCGATCGGGTCGCGGAACTCCTGAAAAAAGTCGGGCTAGATCCAGATTATAGAAATCGTTACAGCCATGAATTCTCAGGTGGCCAACGGCAACGCATCGGTGTCGCGCGCACGCTCGCGCTTAACCCAAAACTGATCGTCGCTGACGAGCCTGTCTCGGCACTGGACGTTTCCGTGCAGGCGCAGGTAGTCAATCTGCTTCAGGATCTACAGCAGGAGTTTGGCCTTGCGTATCTCTTCATTTCCCACGGACTGGCCGTTGTCGAGCACATCTCGACACGAGTCGCAGTGATGTACCTGGGGCGGATTGTAGAAGTTGCAACCGCCGCTGACCTCTACGCTATTCCGCTGCATCCATACACCAAGGCGCTGCTGTCTGCGATCCCTATTCCAGATCCCAAACAGAAACGCGAACGCATCGTTTTGCAAGGCGATGTGCCGACGCCTATTAATCCACCATCAGGCTGCCGCTTCCGCACGCGTTGTCCGATAGCTATTGACGAGTGCGCGCGGATTGATCCAGAGTTGCGCGAAGTTTTGCCGGGCCATGAGGTAGCCTGTATTCGCGTTCCGGGTTGGGCGGAGTCGCCGGTGGCAGAAACATATTGAACTGAATCACTAAAGTGAAGGCAGTCCTGGTTGCTGAAACCTCGCAAACTGCCTTCGCGTATCATGGTCGTCAAATCTTTTCGCATTTTCTCTTGCACGGGCGGATGGTTTTCTCCCCGTCCTCTACTAACAACGGAGGATAATTAAATGAGCGATCCCAACAGTGGATTTCACGCACCACCAGCGCCGACGATCCAGCCTGAACCAGTAGCGCCTCAACCTACCAAATTGCGTCCTATCGCCATTGCCTTATTTGTCGTGGGCCTGGTTGTGTTTATAGTCGGCATTGCGAAGATTCTGCCCGGCGGAATAGTTACCGGGCTCGTCCTGGCCTGTTGGGGAATACTGCTTTTTGCTTTTAGCTTCATTCGGCCTCCACAAATAACAGGTGTGGAACCTCCCATGTCCGCGCTGCAAAAAATTACAGGCATTTTTTATGAACCAAGCCGCGTCTTTAGCAACCTCCGGGTGCACCCATACTGGCTCACAGCGTTTTTAGTGGTAGGGATACTTAATGTTGTTTACACCGCAGCCTTTGTTCAGCGGCTAACTCCAGAACGCCTCGTGGAATACACGATGGATAGGCTTGCCCAGAGCCCGATAAAGCCTCCGCCCGAGCAAATGGAGAGAATGAAAGAAGAAGGTCTCCGACAAGCAAAGCAGCCTATCCAGAGGATTCAGACGGCCGTGAAGAGCCTGGTTGGAATATTTTTTCTGGGATCGCTGGTGGCGGCGCTCTACCTATTAGGCATCATGATGTTCGGCGGCCGGATAAATTTTTGGCAAGCGCTGGCGGTTTATTTTTATGCCACCCTTCCGGTAGTGGTTATTCAGAAGTTGGTTAGCCTCTTAATTCTTTACATCAAGTCCCCTGAAGACATTCACCCAATCCTGGGCCAGGAAAGTCTCCTGCAGGACAATCTGGGAGTGCTCTTTGATCCAGCCGAGCATCCGGTGCTATTTGTGGCGGCCTCAGTTATCGGCGTGCTTTCATTTTATGGCTTGTGGCTCAGGGCCAAAGGTCTGCAATACGGCGGCGAAAAGGTGAGTAGTACCGCTGCGTGGGGTGCAGCTTTAATGGTCTGGATCCTGTGGGTGATCTTTGGGCTAACTATCGCGGCTATCTTTCCAAGCTTCTTTTCGTAGGTGTAGGACAGACATTCCTGTCTGTCCTTGTCGGCAGGAGTGGCTATTGCGTGATTGAAAAGCGGATTTTCCATTTGTCATTTATCATTTTTCATTTGCCATCGCCGGAATCAGTCACCTGTTGGAACCAATGACCAGACAGCGACGCATAGTTTAGAAAGCGGACTTGTCCGCCCCGCGCGGTGGGCACAAGTGCCCTATCTAAACGGCGCGTCTAAACGGCGGAGAATCTCTTGGACCAATGGCAAAATGAAAAATGACAAATGGAAAATCTGCTTTTCTTAATCACGCAGTAGCCACTCCTGCCGACAAGGACAGACAGGAGTGTCTGTCCTACTACTCGTACCTGAGCGATTCAATAGGGTCGAGGCGCGCGGCTTTCCAGGCGGGCCAGAGACCGAAAATCAGACCAATGCCCACGCTGGCCACAAAGCCACCGATGGGCGCCCACAGCGGCACGTAAGAGGGCAGCAGCAGCCGAAGCAAGAGGGTTAAGAGCCAGCCGATTGAAAGCCCCACTACGCCACCCAGCCCGGTGAGCGTTGCAGCCTCGATCAGAAACTGCCACATGATGTCGCGGCGACGGGCTCCAATTGCTTTACGCACGCCAATCTCGCGCGTACGTTCAGTTACAGAAACGAGCATGATATTCATCACACCGATGCCGCCAACCATAAGTCCAACAGAAGAGATGACGACCATGGCGATCGCTAAACCCGCAGTGATCGACCGAAAGTTGTCAAGGACGCTTTCGGCGGTCTCCAGACCAAAATTATCAGGTGCGGCAAATGGCACTTGGCGTCTAACGCGCAAAAGATCTCTTACCTGGTCCTTTGCTTCGTCCATCAAACCAGGTTTAGCCACTGCCAAAACGAAGACATCGTCGGCGTTAGGCTTTAGCTTGCGAGCAACATTGTAGGGAAGATAGATTGCGTTGTTCTGATCGTCGCTGCCGCCGCTGAAAAGAAACTGCTCACGCTTTTGCAACACGCCGAGCACGCGAAACTCCTGTTCGCCAATCTTTATTGTTTGTTCTACCGGAGACCCGAAGCGGAAAAAGTCGTCAGCCACTTTCGAGCCGATAACACAAACATTCTGGTTAGTATCATTTTCAAATGAAGAGAAAAAGCGCCCTTCGGAGATCACCTGAGTTCCGGCGCGCTCAAAGTCTGGTAGTGTACCCTGCAGGTTTACTCCGGCGGATGTTTTGCCATTCCCTGAAACATTAATCTTTTTGCCAAAGAAATTGCTGCTGACATCAAGAAAAGGAACGGCGAGCTCGATAGTCGGGAGAGCCGCGATGGCGATTGCATCGTCGTAGGTGAGTTCTTTGCGCATGCGTTCCTCGCGCGAAAGCCTGCCAATGTGAATGCCGGGATTGTACTTACTAAGAAAAATGGAACGCGTGCCGAACGATTCAACCTCTTTCTTAACCGACACATCGATGCCGCTAATGATGGAGGCAATCAGCATAACTGTGATTACGCCGATGACGACCCCAAAGACGGTTAGGAACGAGCGCAGCTTGTTAGCGAGCAAGGTCGAAATCGCCATCCTTAGATTCTCGTAGATGTCGTTGCGTAGAAGCTTCATAATGATTCAAACTGATCTTTGAACTTTGATTAGTTATCAACCCTGAAGGCTCGGAAAAGAATGAACGAGGTTCAAAGTTCCAAAGAACAGAGATCAAAAGTTCTATTCCGCTCTTAAAGCCTCAATCGGATCGAGCCTGGCTGCCTTCCAGGCTGGAAAAACACCAGCCATAACCCCGACGCCCATTGAGACTCCGACCGCAATAAGGACCGCGCCAATCGACAGAAAAGTTGGAAAGAACACTGCGGTGATGACCCGGCCTATGATCCAAGCAATAGTGACGCCAACGGCTCCGCCAATCGCTGAAAGAGTGACAGCCTCAACCAGGAACTGCTTAAGTATATCGATCTGACGAGCCCCGAGAGATTTCCTGATCCCGATCTCTTTCGTTCTTTCAGTGACGGAGACCAGCATGATGTTCATGATCACGATTGCACCGACGAGCAGCGCAATACTTGGAACTGCGATGGCGACGATAAATATTGTGCCAAACAACCGGTCTCGGAGTCCGGTAATAGCATCAGGCGTGACCATCCCAAAGTTGTCTTTTTCACCGGCGCCAAGCTTGCGGCGGGTGCGCATCAAGAACCGAGTTTCTTCGACCGCATCGTTGAATAGGTCGTCTGTTTTGGAAGTAGCGACGAAGTAAAGGGAGCGCTGACGAATCAGTCCACCGAAATTATTTGCGTAGGTCTTCAGCGGAACCTGAATGAAATTATCCTGCGGTATTCCAAAAACCGTGCCTTTAACTGCCTCGACGCCGATAACGCGATACGGCAAACCAGCAATGGTGATCTCCTGGCCAAGCGGATTCCCGGCCGGGAAGAGTTTATTTGCCACATCAGCTCCAATATAGGCGACGCGCTGCGCCGCATCATTTTCCGGATCGCTTATGTAACGTCCGTCGGCAATATCTCGATTTTCGATGTCCGCTATGTTTGCCGTTGCGCCCGAAACAAAGATGTCCTCGAGTACCTGGTTCCCGCGTTTCACTTCAGAGGGGCTGGCACGCGCCTTCGCGCCAATCCTTCCGATTAATGTGGCTCTCTCTTTGAGATACTCGTAATCTTCAAGGGTTAGGTCTTTGTTGCGGCGTTGGGCGGCGGCAATTGTGTCGGTATCTTTGAAATCCTCAAGCGGGTTGAAGCGTTGTACGGTAAAGGACTTGGCCCCAATGCCCGCAATCTTTTCATCAACGTAGGTGTTGAAACCCTGAATCAATGAGTAGACCACTACGACAGACATGATGCCAATGATCATGCCCAGCAGCGTCAACGCTGAGCGCAGTTTATGTGCCCAGATTGCGGCGATCGCAAGTTTAAGAGTTTCGATGAATTTCACGTGAACTTAGTACGGTTTGCACCTGGTTAGGGTTGCAGCAAGGAGTTCAGAGTTCAAACTTTAGTTTGCGGCTTTCCAAGTTAGCAAGCTGAAGCTTGAACTCTGAACTGCTTGAACTCTAAGCAATCATTCCCAGCGCAGCGCTTCAATAGGATCGAGGCGCGCGGCCTTCCATGCCGGCCATAAGCCGAAGACTATGCCCACGGCGGCTGAAATGCCAACGCCGACCGCTATTGCCCAGATAGGAACATATGCCGGAAGGGGCGAATACCTATTGATCAGGAAGGCCAGCAATTCTCCTACCGCCAGTCCCGCCAACCCGCCAATTCCCGTTAGCACGACTGCTTCAATCAGGAATTGCGACAGTATATTCAAGCGCGTAGCTCCCACGGCTTTACGTACGCCAATCTCTTTCGTTCGTTCTGTTACCGAAACAAGCATGATATTCATGACGCCAATGCCGCCAATCATCAGGGCAACGAAGGAAATCGCCGTGAGCACCAGGGCTGTGGCGCCGGTGAGTTGATTGTAGATATCCAGCAAAGAATCCTGCGATGAGATGCCGAAATTGTTAGGCGCGCCAAGTGGAACGCGCCGCCGGCGACGCAGGATGTCGGTTATCTCGTCAATCGCCGATTTGACGTAGGCGCGAGATTGCGGACGGATGATGATGAAGAAGACCACTTCCGGAAAAGGACGGTCGGGGTAGTATTTGTCGAAGGTGCTGATAGGAATGAAAATAGAATTGTCGCGCGACTGGCCGAAGAAATTTCCGAGCGGTTCCATCACGCCAATTATGTGATAAGGGTTACCATTGATACGGATGTCTTTGTCGAGCGGATCTTCATAGGGGAAAAGAGCGTGAACGACGTCAACTCCGATGATGCATACGTTGTCGCGATTCTCCATGTCGAAATCTTTGATGAAACGGCCGCGCGCCACATACTGCGTATGAACGAATTCGTAGTAAGGCGTTACCCCGAGAAGAATTGGAGTATCCGACTGTTTGTCCTGGTACCGCGCGGTAACCGCAATCATGCGATGGATTGGTGAGACGCCCGCAATTGAAGGAGCCTCTCGACGCAGGGCTTCCGCATCGTCCATCGTGAGGTCCTTCCGGTGGATCTCTTCCGGACCAGGTGGACGACCAAAGCTGGGTTCAAACTTCGAAAGGAAGATAGTATTCGAACCCAGCGACTCGACCTGATCGGCGAAAGCCTTGTTAAGGCCCTGAATGATCGACACCATGAAGATTACGGTAATCACCCCGACGCTGACGCCGAGAATGGTCAATGACGAACGCAGCTTGTTTGCTCGGAGCGTGTCAAAAGCCATCAGGGCGGATTCTTTTATGTCGTCAAATCGCATGACTTAAAAAGGAGCAGGCGGCAGGAGCAGGAGGCAGGAAGAAATCCCGGCTCGTCCCTCCTTTTGCTATTCGTGTACCTGCTCCTGCGCCTGCCTCCTGCTCCTGCTTATTCCGCTCTTAGCGCCTCAATCGGATCCAGACGCGCGGCGCGCCAGGCTGGCCAGAGGCCACTGATGATTCCAACTACTGACGAGACTCCCACTCCCAGCACGGCCGAGGCGATGCTAATTAACAGCGGAAAGCCTATCAACGCCGCAATCAGATAGGCCAGGCCAAAGCCAGTGAGCACGCCGATCGCGCCGCCAATCGCCGTTACCAGAACAGCTTCGATCAGAAACTGCGTCAGGATGTCTTTGCGTCGCGCGCCGATGGCTTTGCGTATGCCGATCTCTTTAGTTCGCTCGGTAACGGAAACCAGCATGATATTCATGACCACAATGCCGCCGACTACCAGCGAGATCGCAGCCACGGCAATGGTGACGATGTAGATATTGGACGTTGCCTTGCCGTAAAGATCGAGGAACACGTCCTGCGTTTCTAAAGAAAAACCTTCATCTTCTTCCTGATTGAAGACTCCACCGCGCCGGTTGCGCATAACGGTGCGCACCTGATCTTCAGCCAGCTCAAGTTGCTTGGCTGCCGGGACCTGGATGAAAACCACGATTGAATCGCGTGCGCCATAGATTTTTTGGTAAGTAGAGTAGGGTATATAGGCGACGCTGTCTCGCGACGCGCCAAAAATTGAGCCGAGTGGCTCGAGCACGCCAATTATTTGAAACGGCCGGCCGGCAATCCTGACTTCCTGGCCGAGCACGCGGTCCGCTGAAGCGCCACCGAAAAGATTTGTCAGCACGTCGGGACCCACCACACAGATTTCGCGGCCGGAGGTGCCTTCAGCGTCGGTCCAGACCCGCCCGACGTCGATAGAGCGGCCATCGATATCAAACATTGTCGTCGGCGTGACGCCGCGGATGTTTACGTTCTCGAATTTCTGGTCCGCGTGTTTGACCGTCTCCCTTGCATTCGCAGCTACACCCACGCGCCAGCAGGCGCTGCAGAGGCGAGCGACGGCATCCGCGTCTTCATGCGTGACGTCCTTGCGCTTGTTGAATTTGACGAACTCTTCGCGCGATCGGATGATTTGCGGGCGTTTTGAAATTGTGAAGACTGTGGAGCCCTGCGAAGAGAAGGTGGTTGCGACTTTGTTGTCCAGGCCCTGGATGATGGTGACGACCGCGATCACGGCGGCGACACCGACTACGATGCCCACCAGCGTGAGGGCGGTGCGCATCTTGTTCTGCCGCAAACTGCCAAGCGCCACCAGGAATGCTTCCCATAGCGCCGTTAGTCGAAAAAACGAAAACGAACGTTTTCTATCTGGAGGAAACGCTCGTTTTGAGGACGCATCGTCTGCTGGCGTTGTTTCGTCAGGGGTCATCGCAAGGAACAGAAGGCACTTGCGGCCTAATCGCTACCTGATTTTCTCGTCTTTTTCGATTAGACCATCGCGTATGGAGATCACGCGGTGCGCGCGTGCAGCGATGTCGTGCTCGTGCGTGACGACGATGATCGTGTTTCCTTCTCCGTGCAAACGCTCGAAGAGATCCATGATCTCCATGCTGGTGTGCGTATCGAGTGCGCCGGTTGGCTCGTCGGCGAGGAGAATTGAGGGATGGTTAACCAAAGCGCGAGCGATCGCGACGCGTTGACGTTGTCCTCCTGACAGCTCATTCGGGCGGTGCGTTACCCGGTCCGTCAGATCGACTGCCGCTAGTGCCTGTTTGGCCATCTCATGCCGCTGGGCCGATCCAATGCCGCCATAAATCAGCGGCAGCTCCACATTGTGAAGTGCCGTGGCCCGGGCCAACAGATTAAAGGTCTGAAAGACGAACCCAACTTCCTGGTTGCGAATGCGCGCCAGTTCGTCGTCGTCCATTTCGGAGACGTTCTTGGCGTTGAGCCAGTATTCACCACTACTCGGCGTGTCGAGGCAGCCAATGAGATTCATCAACGTCGACTTGCCCGAGCCGGAGGGGCCGATGATCGCGATGTACTCACCCTTGGGAATGTCAAAGGAAACGCCGTGAAGCGCATGCACCTGTTCAGAGCCCATCTGGTAGGTCTTCCAGATTTCGCGCATCGAGATGAGCGAGTTGGCATCATGTGGCTGAACCGGCTGCGACCCTGCCGGTATAACGCTCGGTTCTGGTGGTGATACGAGTGTGACGTCACTCATTAGCTGCCCTCGTTGGCGTTAGCGCCTGCCTTGCGTTCCTGTTTTTTCACTTTCATGCCATCTTTGAGCGTCTTCAATACTCGGCTTGGTCCTCTAACGATTTCCATGCCCGGCTTCACGCCGCTCGTGATCTCAATATCGGCTTCGCCCGTAATCCCGGTCGTGACTTCGATAAACCTGACCTTGTTGGTGTTGACGTCCAGCAGGTAAACACCCTTGATGCTCTTGGGCTTTTCGCCACTCACTGGCGTCGGCGTCGCACCGGTGGTTGTGGGAGATGGAGCCGAAGGTGCTTTCTCAACAATTGCTTCGAGTGGCACGGCAACCACATTGTTCTTGGTCTTGGTGGTGATGGTTGCGGTGGCGCTCATGCCCGGTCGCAGTCCATTGCGAATCTCATCAGGCATGTCGCGCAACTCAACCGTGACTTTGAACTCCTTCGCTTCCTGAACATTCACGCGATTCGAGAGGCCACCCTGAGTATCAGACTTGGAAACCGCAAGGGGATTCTTTTGCGTGACGACCGCGGTAATTTCCTTTTCTCCCAGTGCGTCAACTTTGACCTTTGCTTGTTGTCCTACTTCGACGTTGGAAATCTCCGTTTCGTCTACGTTGACTTCCACATTAATCGTCGACATGTCGGCGATTGTCATCAGCGGCGTGGTAGATAAACCAGCCACTGCATATTCACCGACGCGTGTAGGAATGTCAGCGACGACGCCGTTGAGCGGCGAAAGCTGCGTGGCTTTGGAGCGTTGACTCGATTGACCGCGTAACAAAGCCTGCTGTTGATTTGCGCGCATCTCCGACGACTTGATTCCGGTCTTTGCTTCCTGGACCGCGATCTTTTGCAGGTTGGCTCTTTCGATCGATTCTTTGACGGAAATCCGCTGAGATTCCAGATTCGCCCTGGCCGTCTGCAGCGCAATCTTCGCCTGATCGTAACGATCACGCGCAGCGTCGTAGTCGGAACGCGACGCAACCCCGGCTTCAATGAGTTCGCTGTAGCGTTTCAGTTCTCGCTGCGCAGTATTCAGGTCGACCTGGGCGCGATCTACCGCTGTCTGTAATGCAACCAACTGCTGCCGGGCCGAGGCGACTGACGACTCGGCAACTACCAGGCCCTGCTGGGCGTTAGAGACAGCATTGCGGGCGCTTTGAATGTCGTTGATGGCCTGCTGGGCCGCCGCCCATTGCGCTTCCTGGCTCGACTGAAGCTGAGTGGGATCGACGCGTACCAGCGGTTTGCCCTGCACTACCTGATCGCCCGGATTTACATAAATCTCTTCTATTCGCCCCGGTACTTCGCTGGTCAGTTTGATGTAACGAATCGGTCTCACTTCGCCTGAGGCGGTTACCGTCTGTCGCAGCTCAGGTTTGACCTCCAACTTGACCGTCGTCACTTCAGCTTCATCTTTGCGGCTGGCAAATACGCTAATGATGATTATTAACGCCAGCAGGGCCACGGCCGAGACCGCGATGATAATTTTCTTCTTCCGGGTTAAAGCCATAACTTGTTCCTTAGTTTGGGGGTTACCTTATTAGTTTTGCACGAAAAACACATGGATGTCGAAACCAGTCTAATTCGTGTAACTCTTACGTCAAAAAACGGCAAACAGTTTCATTTAACAGGAGGCAGGAGACAGGAGCAGGAGGCACGTGCAGGAGGCAGACGCAGGCGGCAGGAAGAAATCCTCGTGTCTCCTGGCTGTTTGCTCCTGGCTTTTCACGCACCTGCCTCCTGCCGACTGCTCCTGCTTCAGCTCCTGATCGTCAGCGTTGGCGAGTCGAATGCTTTCGCGCTAGAATGACCCGCCGTTCTTGAACTCAGTTTTAGCGCACAGATTGAGAACTTATCGTGGATCGGGTGCGGGTCGCAAACTTCCGAAAAAAACTATGATTACTTGTGAAAGGTGCAAATCCTCAAACCTCGACGGCGGCCAGTATTGTGATGAATGCGGCGCGCCATTACGACCAAATTCGCGATCCGGTTCGGGGTCGAACCCCACCGGGTTAAACATGCTGATAGCAGAACCGGAAGGACAGAACGGTTCCCATTCGCCCTCAGAAATCCCGCAGCCCGAAGTGGCCGCAGGAAAGGCAGGCGGCGCCGCGGTAAATCTTTCGTCGTCGGTTGGTGCAAGCGACAAGCCTCATGCAAAGCTGGTGATTGAGCGCGGCAAATCTGTCGGCAAACAATTTATGCTGAGCTCTGCTGAATCTCACATCGGGCGCTGGGACGCTGACGGAGGAATTTTTCCCGACGTTGATTTGGATTCTGACGATCCGGAAGCGAAGGTCTCCCGGCGTCACGCTCGTATTACATTGAGCGACGGGAAATATCTTTTGGAGGATCTGGGCTCTACAAACGGGACGTTTGTTAATCGTGGAAAAAGATTGTCACCGGGAACTCGTCAGCCGCTAAACGATGGCGACGAAATTATCGTGGGAAAGACTTTTCTGCGCTTCCACGTGGTTAAGTAGTGGGCCGATGTAACGTGAGTTGATCGCGTGCGCAATATCAAGCGGATTTTAGAATATGGCTAAGTGTCTCGAATGCGGTACGGCAACAGTGCCCGGCGAGCCTTTCTGCAGCAATTGCGGAACGAAGAATCCTGTGCCGGCAACGGTGACGTCTGTGTCCGATAGCCCGGGTAACCCCAGCGGCGACGCCGCCGGCGATGATCGTGAAAGCAGTGGCGCGGCCGCGACTATATCGCCCGAGGAAGGCGATCAAGTGGTGAGCGAGGCGGCAAACGAATCTGCGAGCAGCGAAGACGAACTTGTTTCTTCAGATTCATTGGGCGGCAGTGCGACCGGCGAAGTGCCCATTCAGGTCAAACATACAATCAAAAAGGGGGATACCGGCGGCCGTAAGGTCACGATCAAACAGCTGGATCCGGGGAATGTCTTAAACACTCGTTACGAGATTGTGCGCCGGATTGGCGGCGGCGGGATGGGAGCTGTATATCTGGCCAAGGATCGAAACCTGGGCGACGCGCCGCGCGCTGTGAAAGAAATGGTTGAGGCGCATCTCGATCCGGCGCAGCATGAAAAGGCCATTGGAGACTTCAAACGAGAGTCTTTGCTGCTCACTTCATTGGAGCATGCCTCCATCCCCACCATCTACGATTATTTCTATGACGAATCGCTCGGGCGTTTCTATCTGGTGATGAAGTTTATCTCCGGTGGCGACCTTGCCTCGCGCTTACGCAGCGCGCCTGGCGGACGAATTGACGAGAAGACTGTCACCGATTGGGGAATGCAGGCCGCCGACGTGCTTGAATATCTTCACAGCCGGCCTAAGCCAATCATTTATCGCGATCTCAAACCGGCGAATTTGATGATCGACGGCAACAGCGGGCGCGTGATGCTGATCGACTTTGGAATCGCGCGCTGGGTGAAGCAGGAGGAGAAGGGCGTGACCGCGGTAGGCACCATGGGTTACGCGCCCCCGGAATTGTTTGGCGGAAGAGTTGAGCCGCGATCTGACGTTTATAGTCTGGGCGCCACCCTGTTTCATCTGATAACTGGAGCCGACCCGCAGGACAATCCGCTCTTAATCTTCGACTTCCAGAAGAATCCGCGGCCGCGTCAGATAGCACCATCCCTATCCAGCGAGATGGAGCAGATTCTGATGCGCTCGGTCGAGTATAAGCCGGAAGATCGTTTCGCCTCCGCTGGGGCGATGCGCGACGCCCTCGCGCTTCACCTTGAAAGACTGATGGCCGGACAGGTTAGCTACGGTGGTGCGGCAACGCAGGTTGGCGGTGAGACAGTCCAGGTGCAAACCGTTTACTGCGGGTTTTGTGGCGGTCGAATTGCCGCCGATGACATCTTTTGCGCGCATTGCGGCGCGCGCCAGCCGATGGCCGGACTTGGCTCGAGCGCAACCTTAAGGGCCGCTCGCCCGACAGCTAAACTGGTGGTGGCCGGGACAACTGAGTTGGACGCCTCTTTTGTTTTACAGAAGGATAACAATCTGCTGGGCCGAACCGATCCCCACTCGAACGTTTTTCCGGAGATTGATCTTTCTCGCTTCGATCCGGAAACCAAAGTTTCTCGCCGTCATGCGAGAATCTGGCGCGAAGGGGAGACGTTTCTCGTTGAGGACCTCGGGTCAGTTAACGGAACTGTAATCAACGATTCGGTCAGACTCGCGCCCCGTCAGCCGCGAGTTTTAGATAGCGGAGACAAACTTCGCCTGGGCGAAACAACACTTCATTTTTTATTGGGGTAGTGTCGCTGTTAGTTGTATTTTTGGCCTTATACCCGCTTTCGAAAGTATTGATGACCGCCAGAGTAGAAACAGCACCGCCCCGAGCAAAGTTGCAGCCCCGCTTAGCGACCCAGAGTTTCGCCAGGTTTCGCGCGCCGTTCGCTTTGAGGTGTGGCGCGATCTTGATCGATTACATCATCCTGGTAGCGATCATGGCTTTTAGTACACTGGTGAGCCGGATATTGGGCGGCGGCGCACGCTCAGCGGGCAACTCCTCAGAAACTGTTGGCATAGTTTTAGCGGTCGTTGTTGCGGCACTGGACTTGGGTGTTCTTCCCGGGCTAACCGGATTGACAGTGGGAAAATGGGCCACGGGCCTGCGCATCCTGCGTCAGGATGGGACCGAAATCGGAATAGGACGCGCTTTTCTCCGTCACTTTGTGGGTTATCCGCTCTCTTTTTTTACGCTCGGTCTGGGGTTTCTGGCCGCCGCGTTTACTTCGCGCGGACGTGGCCTGCACGATCTGATCGCTGACACGATTGTGGTGCGCGAGAGGCAGGCAGTGGCTGAGTCTGAGATCCGAGATTTGAAAATCTGAAATTGTGAAAGTCTGAAATCTCAAATTCGAAGTCTGGTATTCAAAAAGCATGCCTGAGCTCATAGTGAAATATCCTGACCGTGCGCCGGACCGCTTCCCGCTGGGACGATTGCGAATCACCCTGGGCCGCTCCGCTCGCAATGATCTCTGTATTCCCGATCCCTTTGCCTCGCGCGTGCATGCTGAGGTGCGCCGCGAAGGCGAAGAGTATTTCCTTCAGGATCTTGGTTCTGCAAACGGAACGCTTTACAACGGCGGCACCGTCGAGGGCACGGTACCTCTGACAGCTGGTGGTCGCATACAAATCGGCGAAACTGAAATCGTTTTTGACGATGGCACCTATCACTCCTCGAGTATGGGCGCCACGATGATCACCGACAACTCCTCGACTTCTTTGCCTGAAGCAACCATCGCCCTCGCATCCGGCGACCGAACCACCTCCGGTTTACTCGAAGCGATTGAAGGCGCTCGCACAAAGCCGGAAGAGAGCGTGGTGGCGCGGGTGGCCCGCGAAGGCGATTTGCTCGCCCTGATCAGCAAAGTGGGTGTCACCCTGCTGAGTTCGTCGACCCTCGAACAAACGCTGGAACAAATCGTCTCGCTGGTGTTTGAGGCGGTTCCCGCCGACCGTTGCCTGCTGATGATGCGCGACGAGCACAGTGAAGAATTGAAGGTAGCGGTGGCGCGTTTGCGCGATCGCGCCGGTGAAGTCGGAGAAATACGCGTCAGCCGCAATGTAATGGATGAAGTTGTTATTCGGGGCAAGTCAGTGCTGACGTCAGATGCGCAACACGATCCGCGCTTCGCCAGCGGCACCGTTGTTTTGCAAGGTGTCAGATCGGTTCTCGCTGTTCCACTGGGTGTTTCGGAGAAAGTCTTCGGCATTATCTACGCCGATTCACCCATCGCGGAAGGCAGGTTTACCGAGGACCATCTCAAGGTGTTAACTACGCTGGCGTCGGTTGCGGCGATTCGCGTCGAGAACGCGCGGCTGGTTGAGTCACGTTTTCAACAGGAACGGCTGGAGCGTGAATTGCAACTGGCCATGGAAATTCAGCAGCGTTTTCAACCAACCGCGCCCCCGTCAGTGCCCGGTTATGAACTTCAGGGCATCAGCTTTCCCTGCTATGAAATAGGCGGGGACTATTATGATTTCATTCAGCGCGAGGATGGCCGTTTGGTGATCGCGTTGGGAGACGTCTCGGGCAAGGGCACTGCCGCAGCGCTCCTGATGTCGTCGCTGCATGCGGCCATTCATGCGCAGACCGGCTCCCACGATACGCTGGTGAAGACCATCTCGGCTGTTAATCGCTACCTCGCTGAGAACATTCCATCGAATCGCTTTGTCACTCTCTTCTATGCGGAGCTCGATCCGGAGTCGGGTGCCGTCTCCTTCCTAAACGCCGGTCACAATCCACCGCTCATCGTTCATGCGGCGGGGACGGTAGAGCAGCTGGCTTCGGGCGGTTTGCCTCTGGGAATTAAAGCCGATGCAGACTACCGCGAAGGTCGCACACATTTGCGGATGGGCGACGTGCTCGTCATCTATTCTGATGGCGTCACTGAGGCGGCTAGTCCGAGTGGAGAGGAGTTTGGCCCAACAAGACTCTATGAAGTGGTTTCACGCAACGTTGATGCATCGGCGGCCGGCATTCGCGATCGCATCGAATCAGCGCTGACCAAATTTTCTCAGGGCACTCAGGCAGCCGATGACATCACCCTCGTAATCGTCAAACGCCAGGCGGAGACAATGCAACTCACGGCCAGCGGCGCCCGCTAAAGCGTTTATCAGAACCGGGAGCAGTAACGACCGGGTCGTGGTACTCAGGTTGAGTTTAATCGGCAGTCTCTAGAAGAAGATTTTCCATTTCACATTTGAGATTTTTCATCTCTACTGTCCCAAGGTT
>DASXQM010000188.1:0-65619 GCA_036507195.1 Pyrinomonadaceae bacterium
GCGGTGACCGAGTTTTTGAATCCCACCCACGGCAGTGGGTGGATTGTTCAGATCCCGCCTGTGGTGATCGGAAGTTAGCGGGGAGAGGCTGGACTTGAACTATCCACCCACTGCCGTGGGTGGGATTCCCAAAGAATCCGCGCTGCCTTTGGTAGGTCGGATCTGAAAAATCCACCCACTTCCGTGGGTGGGATTTCTGAGTTTTGACACAGCCTCTATGACCTTCCGAAAGCTAACTAGTAATTGGGGGCTCCGCCCCGGGCGGGTGTAGCCTGAAGACATGATGTGGTTTACCTTTACCGGAAGTCATCAGTGGTGAGTAATGAGTTATGAGTAAGATGAATCGCAGAGAGTTACTGGTAACGAGCGTCGAGGCGATAGCCGGTGGTGCGGGGTTGATATTGCTGAACGCCTGCCGCGACGGAAGCAGTGGCTTGAACGCTGGTTCAGATATCGGGCCGTGTCCGCTCAACCCGGAACAGGAAGAGGGTCCCTTCTATGTTGACGAGGGTCTACTAAGGTCAGATGTGCTCGACGGGCAAACGGGCGTTCCGCTTCTACTTTCGATCAAGGTTATTAGAGCTGCGAAGTGTGAACCGGTCGCGAACGCGGCGGTTGAGATCTGGTCGGCGAATAGTCTCGGCAAATACTCTGATAAGTCGCAGGAAGGCACGGTTGGGCAAAGGTATCTCCGGGGAGTTCAGATCAGTGACGGCGCTGGTATCGTCAAGTTCAAGACGATCTACCCGGGCTGGTACGCGGGGCGAACTTGCCACATCCATCTCAAGGTCCACACCGGCGGCACAGCCTCAGGAGCTTCTTACTCCACTGCCGGGAGCACCGAAGCCTTTGGCGGGCAGATCTTCTTTCCTCCTGAAATGAACGAATCTTTGCGCTCCGCGTATACCGGCGACACCAATTCGTTTATTAACAACGCCGAGGATCGCGTCTACAACAGCCAGCATGGAGCGAGAGCGCTTCTGACTCTCGACGGCTCGTTTCAAGCCGGCTTTGCAGGTTCGATTACCGTTGACGTGAACGCTTGAATCGCGAATTCTTGTTGTGACTTTGCTTTCCAAACTAACGACATCGATTTCCGCGGAGAAAACGGGTAGCTGGGGTGATAGGAATCCCCTTTGGTGGCCGCTCGTTAGCTGGCTGCTCACGTTAGGCGGCTTTAGTTTGGGAGAAGTCCTGATCAGGTCATTTGGGTGGGGCGGGATCATGCGTTTCGTCATTGCCGGCCTGGTGATTACCGCTGCCATCGCGCCCTTCGCTGCGTTTGTCATGCTCGCTGCCTTCTACAAGCGCAACTCACGCACGCTGAGCAGAATCGTTTGTCTCTACATCGCGCTGCTACTGCTCTGCGCAAACATAAACTTTCTGCTCATGCTGCATTTTGGTCGGGGCGGCTCTCCTCCATTCCACGGAATACGTCCGGCGTGGGGAGAATTGCTTGCCGGGCAGCGCTCGTTTCATTGGGACATCGCTTTCTTATCGATCGTCGATTGCCTGCACTTCAGCGTAGCGACACTGTCCACCACAGGATTCGGCGATATGTATCCGACGACCTGGTATTCGAAGCTTGTCGTAGATGTAGAGATGCTGATGGGACTGGGCCTCACGGTACTAACCGTCGGACGGTATTTTTCCAGCGGCGCCGGCGATAATAGTGACTCGGACCGGTGAAGTAATCTGCGAGAAATTAACAGTGAGCAGTAAGCGGTGAGCAATCAGATCCAGAATCGGCAGTCGGCAATGCACACCCTTCAGAGACGGATTGTCAAATAGGACGTGTGTTAGCTCCGCTAGCAGCCGAATGTTAATAGTAACGAAGCTCGTCAAACTTCTTCGCTCCGTTAGGAGCGAGACGTTTCGCTCCAACGAGGCTAAAGTATTTCCTGGTCTTAAGCTATAAACATTGTGCGCCTAACGGCGCTTTGGAGAAGGTCTCGATCTTATTATGCCGGCACTGATTTTTGATCTTGACGGAACTCTCGTCGACACCGTCTACGCACACGTCTTCTCCTGGCAGCGCGCCCTGGCAGAGGCAGGTATGGCTGTCGATGGGTGGCGCATTCATCGCCGCATCGGGATGAGTGGCGGTCTCTTCACTCGAGCCGTCGCCCGCGAACTGGGGCGCGAAATTTCACCGGTCGAGGCCGAGGCTCTGCAACAGCGCCACGGAGAATTGTTTCAGGAACTCTTGCCCGAACGCCGGGTCTTGCCGGGCGCGGTCGAGCTACTGCGTTTTCTTCGCGAAAAGGGCATTACACACGGTATAGCAACGTCCGGCAGACGACCAGAAATCGACGCTTCGTTGGACGCGTTGGGCGTTGGCTCCGAGACGCTAGTAGTTGAGCGTGGCGACGTGCAGCGAGCGAAGCCCGCACCAGATCTGTTCCTTAACTGTCAACAACGGCTGGGCGTGCCGGTTGATGAATGCTTTGTGGTTGGTGACGCAGTTTGGGATCTGCTGGCAGCGCGCCGGGCAAGAATGCTTTCGATCGGTTTGTTGAGTGGAGGTTATGGCGAAGACGAGCTGACACGCGCAGGGGCGTTCCGCGTCTATAACGGTCCGGCCGAACTGCATGCTTCGTTGGACGAGTTGGGGATATTATAGGGATAGAGGACGGAAGTCAGAGATCAGAAGTCAGCAGTTAGAAGACGATGGGAACTTAGAACTCTTTATCAGAGCGCAGCATTCAGGATTAATCAATCGGATATGGTGTCGAATGAGTTAAATCGCCGAAGGTTTCTTCGTAGTGCTGCGGCAATGGGCGCGGTCGTGCTGGCCGACAATGTTTTGAGCTCGCCCTTGTCCGTCATCCACACCAGTGTTGCCACGGGGCAGGAGGCGAAGCGTCACTTCGCGCCGGTAAAAGTTGCTCGCAACCGAATCATTCGTGAAGTTGTTGGCCTTAGACCGTATCGTTCGGAAGGGTTTGTAGTCGAGACGGAACGATTGGGCCACAAACTCCTAATCCACAACTATGGGCATGGCGGCGCAGGCGTGACGCTGTCGTGGGGGACCGCATCACTCGCTATGGATCTCGCGCGCGACTTCATACAAACTCAGACCCACCCACTCTCGCGTGCGTTGCTGACTGGACCGCGAAGCGCACTCCGCTCGCGAGCACCGGCGCGGCGTTTTGCTGTGCTCGGGTGCGGCGTGAATGGGCTTTCAACGGCGCGTTTGCTGCAGCGGCGTTTTCAGGATGGCCCTGGCGCCGTAACTATCTACGCTAAGAATCTTCCTCCTGAGACTACTTCTAACATCGCGGGTGCCTTTTGGTATCCATCGTCGGTTTTTGATCCGCAAAAGGTTACAGCGAAGTTTTCGGATCAGTTTCGCCTTGCCTGTCAGATTTCCAACAAAGCTTTCCAAACTCTGGTAGGGACGGAGTACGGCGTACGCTGGGCAGAAATATATGAGTTGATACGCAACGAAGCGACGCTGAACCGCGAACTGCTTGGTGGCGCGGAACTGTATCCCCAAACCGAAACTCGCCGGAATGTGCAGCAGGACTTTGGATTCCCTTATGTCCGGCAGTACAACACCATGATGATTGAGCCCCACGTCTACCTCAGTGCGCTGTTGCGCGACTTCTACATCGCCGGCGGGAAAATCGTGGTCAATGAATTTCGGAGTCGTGAAGAGATTGCGCGCCTGCGGGAGCCGGTTATCTTTAACTGCACGGGGTTAGGCGCACGGGCACTTTTCAATGATCAGGAGCTAATCCCTGTTCGCGGTCAACTCGAAGTGCTGCTGCCGCAACCGGAAGTTGATTACTGCTACCTCGCTGCAGGTGCGTACATGTTTCCCAGGCGCGACGGCATCATCCTCGGCGGGACATGGGACCACGAAGACTGGTCATTGGCACCCAAAGCGGAGCAGACGTCTGAAATACTTGAAGCCCATGCTGAGATCATGAGAGCGTTGAAGTAGTTCAGCACACAGCGGTCAGCAAGCGGAAGGTGGCCGGGTTGGGAACCGAATGTTTCTCATCCTTCGCATAGTAGTAATTGTCTTCGGCCTGGCGTTGCTCCTGTTTGGCGCGTTGGACCTGGTGATACCGCGTGCGCGATTCGTTAACTCCAACCCGTCTGCCGGGGCCATCATCGCCGAACCCCCCTCCGCGGTGATACTTAACTTCAGCAACAAACTCGCCGGCGAATCTACAATGGACGTAACTTCCACCATGAGGTTGCTGCCATCCGGAGAGATGGACTATTTGGAGGGACGTTCGGTGGTCATGAAATCGGGAATCGACCCGGTCGATCCTGGCGGCAAATCAATGCGCACGGACTTACGACCCGGATTGCACAATGGTCTCTACTGGGTGAGCTGGCGGACTACGACGGCGGGCTGGAGGACCGTCACTTACGGTAAGACTTACTTCACCGTCGGGATGCCTGTGCCCGAGGGCATTACTGACAACATGAACGGAACAATCTGGGAACGCAACTATCAATGGAGGGGCCGGCGAGCTGCAATAGTGGGCGGCATCGTGATGATTGCACTCGGTTTGTTTATCCGGGTAAGTATAGAGCAGACGGCAGTAAGCAGTCGGCAGTAAGTAGTCGTAAGTCAGATGCTTATCAAAGCTGCAATAAACGGAGGACGAACGAAGGTTGGGCACGCGGCAGTACCTGTAAGCCCGCAGGAACAGGCTGTGGCAGTTGTTGAGTGTCTGAAGGCAGGAGCTGACGCCATTCACCTCCATGTCCGCTCGACCTCAACACATGAAAGCCTCCAGGCAGAAAAGGAGAGCCTGCACACAGAAGATGTCGCGCGGACCCTGTTGGCCGTGCGGTCTCTTTCTCCTAACGCACAGATTGGCATAAGTACCGGTGCATGGATTTTGCCAGACCCTGCCGCCCGGTTGCAGGCTGTGGCAGCGTGGGAAGTGTTGCCTGGTTTTGCCTCGGTGAACTTCAGTGAAGACGGCGCGGTTGAACTCGCTCAACTACTGCTTTCGCGCGGCGTAGGTGTTGAGGCGGGACTGTGTGATGCAGATGCGGCGGAGGTTTTTCTAAGGAGTGGGTTGGCCGCACGCTGTCTTCGGGTGCTGCTTGAACCGCAGAAGCAGGAGATGGAGCGCGCACTTGAAACAGTGCGCACGATTGAGCAGGCATTGGAACCGCGAGGGTTAGAACTTCCTGGCGCGCCTCCTCTTCTGCTTCACGGCACCGACGCGACTGTCTGGCCCATGATGGACGAGGCGATCAAGCGCGGCTATGACGTACGAGTCGGACTCGAGGATACCCTCGTTCTGCCGGATGGAAGAATGGCGCGAGATAATGCGGACTTAGTAACTGAAGCTGTACGTCGGGTGCGACCCGCGGGCCGCGGACGACTAAAATCATGAGGTAAGAGAGCAACACCTTAAAAAAATAGCCTAGGCAAAGCGGCTTTGCCGCCGCACAGTGCGCTAAGGCTCTGCCTTACCGGCGCTTCCGCTTTATTTCGTGAGGCTGCGCCTCAAACCTCGGAGGCGGAGCCTCCAAAGAATTTCAGAGGAACTCAGCGTAAGGCAGAGCCGGCAGAGCCTTACCGCACTGTGCAGGGGCAGAGCCGCAGATGTAGATTGAGTGATACGACCTGTAGTCAGCCTTAGCGCACAGTCGGTGAAACGTTTCACCTTTCTGAGCCCTGCCTTTCCTTAGCCAGTCGTCATTGGTCCGGCTTGTCACCTACGAGAGGGTAAACGGCGAGATTAACCTGCTCCACTCAATGAACCAGTGCGGCGGCAGAGCCGCAAAAAAGCATTGGTGCAGCCCCGTATGAAAAGCGAAATTCGAATCGTTATTATCCTGCTTGTCGTCACCGTTTCACCGATTGGTGCATTCGCACAACCACAAAGCAAGTGCCCGGAAGTCAAATATTCAAAACGCATGACCAACGCCCCCTTGTACCGGCTGAAAGCTATCGAAGGACAGGCTGTATACGGAGAAGTTTCCGAGCGAGGAGAATTGCAGGCAGCGTCCGCGGTGTGTGTGGCCCTCTTCAGCCAGAAGGAGAAGCGTCTGGTCGCTAACGTTACGACTGACAGCGGTGGGCAGTTCAAATTTGCGAACATTGCGCCAGGTCAGTATAGGCTGATCCTTTCCCTGAGCGCTTTACACGAAATCATCATTCCGGTTCAAGTATCCAACCGCCCGAGAGCGAAAGGGTTCAAACGCTGGGGACTTCTGCTGCATTTGCGGGCGAGGGAAGATCGGAAAAAGAGTTTCGTAACCCCCATCACTCAGCCTGGTCTGCGAGAAGAGCTACTCAAGCTGGAGCGGGAAGATCAGGCCATTCGTAATGAGTTGATTAAGAATGGCGCAAATATTCACGACCAGGCACTCGACGCGCGTATGGCAGTTATTGATTCTCGCAACACCGCACGGATGAAATTGATTGTTAAGAGCTACGGATGGCCTGGGCCGGACCTGGTAGGGGCAGACGGCGCATATGCGGCGTTCCTTCTCATTCAACACAGTCCTGAACTCGCCCTCCAGCAGGCGATGTTGCCGCTGGTGCGCCGGAGTTACCAAAGCGGCAAACTGTCTGCCTGGAACTACCCCCTCTTACTGGACCGAGTGCTTACGCGTGAAGGCAAGCCGCAGGTGTATGGGATGTCGCTTAAGAATTGGGCCGGGCAAGAGCCGGTACTTTATCCGATAGAGGACGAGGCCAATGTGGATAAGCGGCGGGCGAAAATCGGGCTGACACCGCTACGCGAATACCTTGAGTCGATGAAGCAGCTATACTTCCCGAAACCGTGAGGTCTACTGCGCCATCTCGTCGTTGATGGACTTCAAAGCGCGCTCGAGCATTGTGCGATGCGCGGGATTGGTGGCGCTGGCTAGCTGGCTCATAATGCGGGAGCGAGACAGGCGGAGCGATTCAAATTTCGCGCTGCGCGCGCGTTCCTCAACCGAGGAGGTGCCCCGATTTGCGCGAGCATCTGCCGCCGCCTGCTGCTGTTCGAACACCTCTTCCATCTTACCCGCCAAATCATCTCCATCCCATCCCATTGCGTCCACCTCCTTCAATTGCAACCATCCTAACACCTATTCACTCAAGACACACTGTTGGCTTGTACCCCGTACCCAGTTAATGCCCTACTTGCTCTTTGGCTTGTCTGCTGAGACTATGACCGCGAGACGAACCTTATGAGCACAGCATTAGAAACCAGGAATAAGACGGAAGAGAAAAAGAGCATCTCCACGGCGGACGCATGGCGTGACGCGCGCGAACTCATTTACGCTCATCGCCACCGCCTGGCGTTGGGAATGTTGCTGATGATTGTTAACCGGCTCGTCGGCCTCGTCCTACCCGCCAGTTCCAAATATCTAATCGACGACGTCATCATCAAACATCGCACCGAGTTGCTGGTTCCATTGGCGCTGGCGGCAGCCGCGGCAACGCTGATTCAGGCGTTTAGTTCCTTCGCTCTCACGCAGGTGTTGGGCGTAGCCGCGCAGCGCGCCATCACCGAAATGCGCAAGAGTGTACAGGAACACGTTGCACGTTTGCCCATTAGATACTTCGACTCAACACAGACCGGAATACTCATCTCACGCATCATGACCGACGCCGAGGGCATTCGCAATCTCGTCGGCACCGGACTGGTGCAACTCGTCGGCGGCCTGGTAACGGCAGCGATCGCGCTGGCTGTGCTCTTCTATCTAAACTGGCGATTAACGTCTATCACTCTTCTCGCACTCGCAGCTTTTGCGAGTTGCATGGCGCTGGCCTTTAAGCGGCTGCGACCGCTGTTCCGCGAACGCGGAAAAATTAACGCTGAAGTCACCGGCCGCCTGACTGAATCACTGGGCGGGATTCGCATCGTCAAGGCTTATGCTGCGGAGAAACGCGAGGAACTGGTCTTCGCGCGCGGCGCGCATCGCCTGTTTCGCAACGTAGCTCGATCCATGACGGCAGTTGCCGGCGTCACGGCTTTTTCCACGATCATCGTTGGCACGATCGGTGTCATCCTCATTCTCGTCGGTGGCCGTGCCATCCTGAACGGCCAGATGACGCTCGGCGACTTTTTCATGTACATGATTTTCACCGGACTGGTGGCCGCGCCTCTGGTTGAGATTGCGTCGATCGGCACGCAGATAACGGAAGCCTTTGCGGGCCTAGATCGCATACGCGAAATCAAGCGGATGATAACTGAAGATGCGGATGAGACTGACCGTTTACCGCTGACAGAAATTGGTGGTGAGGTGGCGTTCGAGGACATCAGTTTTGAATACAACGAGAGCGTGCCGGTCTTGAAGCATGTTTCCTTCCGCGCGCCGGCGGGTTCAACGACAGCGCTGGTCGGCTCGAGCGGTTCGGGTAAGTCGACGCTGATTAGTCTGGTGATGGCCTTCAATCGCCCACTCGAGGGCAAAGTGACTGTGGATAATCGTGACCTCTCTTCTATTCGTTTGAAAGATTATCGCAGCCAACTCGGGGTGGTGTTGCAGGACAACTTTCTTTTCGATGGCACGATCGCGGAGAACATCGGCTTCTCTCATCCCCATGCCACGCGCGAACAGATCATTGTAGCTAGCCGAATCGCGCATTGCGAGGAGTTCATCAACGGTTTTGCAGACGGCTATGACACGATCGTCGGCGAACGCGGCGTGAAGTTATCCGGAGGACAACGCCAGCGTGTGGCTATTGCTCGTGCAATTCTGGCGGAGCCCAAAATTCTTATTCTCGACGAAGCAACGTCAAGTCTCGATAGCGAGAGTGAGGCGTTGATTCAGGATGGGTTGCAATCGTTGCGTCGTGGTCGCACCACTTTTGTCATCGCCCATCGCCTCTCAACGATTCGAAGCGCTGATCAGATTCTGGTGCTGGAAGGCGGCGAGATAGTTGAACGCGGCACGCATGAAGAGCTGCTCGCCGCGGGCGGCCGCTATAAGCAGTTGTACGACAAGCAGTATCGGTTTGAGCGAAACCAGTTTATCAATCCGGGTGAGGATTTCACGCCGGAACTACCAAAGGCCTCTCCACCCGCTACTGACTCGGCGGCAATGCCGACGAATCTATAGCATCCGCAGATTACGTAGATTAAGCAGAATAGAGGAACCGACATGGATCCCCAAACTTTCGTAAATCACACGCGCTGGCAACCTCCGATTCACTTTTTTGTTCTGCCAGTTATGTTAATTAACTTCATTTGGTCCATAGTCCAGTTTGTCATGTCTCCGGGTTGGAATTCGGGCTGGTGGATCGTGGTTTCGCTTGCCTTGCTCGTGCTGACCTTCTTTGTGCGACTGAACCCGCTCAAAGCTCAGGACCGGATCATACGGCTGGAAGAAACTATCCGGTATCAGCAAGTCCTTTCCCCTGATGTCAGCCGGCAAGCCGGCGCGCTGACTCCGGGACAGATAATCGCCCTCCGGTTCGCCGGTGACGACGAATTGGAAGAACTGGTAAGCGCGGTTGTTGCCGGCAAGTTTGGCAAACCGAAAGACATCAAGCAGGCGATCAAAAACTGGCGCGCCGATACATTTCGCGTTTGAAGTCTCAGGCCGGAGAATCGTACCCTCGAATCCCCGAACAGGTCGGACTGGTTTTCCACGTTGCGCGCCGTTGCCGCTCTTGCGCCTTGCGCGCCTCGAGTCCTACTCCATATCGTGCAAGCGAGTTCTCACCAATTCGCACATCGTCTAGATTTCGCAAACATACCCTTCGGCAACAACTGACCATCCTTCTAAACCTACTAATAATTAGGGTTGGACCGCATATCTGCTGAAGGACCGCGTTGGCACGGTCATTGCTGAAGTAACATCGAGCGCGGCGTGACACGTAATGAAGAATAGCGGTGGCGGCGCGCAATTAAGTGATGACGGTGATTGAGATGCTTACGTTTAAGAATTGGCAAACCCAAATGCGACATATACGAACACCGGGTTCAAAACTGCGCCGGTTGAAGTTACGCAGGTTAAAAATGCGGAGGCTGGAAATGAAAACAAAAACTAATAAAAGACTCTCACGAACGCTGACAAGCGCTTTTATTTTGCTCGCACTCATTGCTTCTACAGTTGTTCCAGCTTTGGCTCAGACCAGGCGGCGGCCTGTCCTAAGGCGGCGCGCTCCGGTGCGAAAGGTCGTCAAAACAGTCGCGCCGACTACTGTCTATTACAACGTCAATGCCGGTCAGATAATCCGGGTGCGTATGAATCAGAATATTTCTTCCGAATCCGCCCGCGTTGGTGATCAGTTTACAACTACCGTCGTCGATCCGGTTTATGCCAGTGGCGTTGAGGTGGTTCCCGCAGGCAGCGAGATCACCGGTCGCGTAACGAGTGTGAACCGCGCTTCGCGCAAGAGTAGGGCCGGCACGCTTGGTGTTCATTTCGTTTCGCTGCGCTTACCAACAGGAATTGCGCGCGCGATCAACGGCGACTTGACGGATGTCACAGCTGATAACGTAACTGCCGATAACGAAGGTGAGGTTTCGGGACGGTCAGCCACGAAGCGCAACGTAGTCTTTATCGGCGGCGGCGCAGCAACCGGAGCAATAATCGGCGCTATCGCGGGTGGCGGCAAAGGCGCAGGTATCGGCGCCGGCGTGGGAGCGGGGCTTGGCGTGGCCGGAGCGTTGTTTTCAAAAGGGCACGAGGCTGTGGTTAATTCTGGCACTGAGTTTGGTGTGGTACTAAACCAGACACTCTCACTGCCGGCAGCTAATGTTCGCTAACACCGTACTCGCAAACTAAACAGTTTGCGTTACCAGAATCGGTAGCCTCGCGGCCGCCGATGCATGGGGGGCCCGCAAGCGAAGGGGAGAGCGCGGGCGGGCTTCCCACACGTTAAGGATGAAGGATAGTCCGCCTGATCAGGAAACGTTGAAGCACAAGTAGCAACAACATGAAGAAAAAGTAGAACGAAGTGTACGCTTCTTCTTCATCCTTCCGCATTCCGCCTTCATCCCTCCTTTCAGTCGCCCCGGTCATACGTAAGTAGGCGACTAAGGGAAAACCCGTCGCGAAGGGGAGATTGCGACGGGTTTTTCGTTGTAAGCAACCCTGGTATTCTGGCCGGCACTATTAAGAAGATTTTCCATATCTCATTTGTCATTTCTCATTTGCCATCGTCCAAAAAGTTCTTCACACGCCGTTTAGATAGGGTACTTGTGCCCCGCCGCGCGAGGCGGAGAAGTCCGCTTTCTAAACGATGGGCTCAGGCGATGACAAATGAAAAATCTAAAATGAGAAATGGAAAATCTGCTGTTTCCAACAAACCGGAGATGACCTCACCCAGCCGTATGGTGTTTAGTGTCGGTGATGCGCGTGTAATTAGGATTGAGGTAGACCACGCGGCCGCCGACGATAGTGGCCACCGCTGCGCCTGTCATTGACCGGCCATGAAAGGGAGTGTTTCGGCTTTTGGATTTGGAAGACGATACGTCGAAGACCCATTCGCAGGCGGGATCCAGAATCGTTACATCAGCATGAGCGTTGGGCGACAAGGTGCCGCGGTCCGGCAAACTAAAGATGCGCGCCGGATTGGTGGAACACAATGAAACCAGCCGTTCAAGATCGATGACTCCCTGATTCACCAGATCAAAGGCGAGGCCCACCGCAGTTTCCAAGCCAGTGATGCCGAAGGGCGCTTGATCAAACTCCAGGGCTTTTTCATCCGCATGATGAGGAGCGTGATCGGTAGCAATCGCGTCGATCGTTCCGTCCCGCAACCCTTCCAGCAAAGCGGCGACATGATCCTGGCTTCGCACAGGCGGGCTCATTTTTGTGTTTGTATCATATTCAGCAAGGGCCTCGTCAGTTAGCGTCCAATGATGCGGCGCAACTTCGCACGTGACCGGCAGTCCGAGACCCTTGGCGCGACGAACTGCGTCGAGCGCCCCACGTGTAGAGACGTGCGCGATATGGACGGAAGCGCCGGTAAGTTTTGCCAGAACGCAATCGCGAATTACGTGCATATCCTCCGCCGCGGCGGGCATTCCGCGCAGTCCCAGGATCAGCGACCAGCGACCTTCATGCATTACCCCGCCCGCGCTCAAGGAAAGGTCCTGGCAGTGGTCCACGACGCAAAGGTCAAACCCGCGCGCGTATTCCATCGCTCGCCGCATGATGCCCGCTGTCGGCACCGGGCGGCCATCATCCGAAACGGCAACAATGCCGGCGCTCTTCATCTCGCCCATTTCCGAAAGCTCACGCCCGTCGCAGCCCTTCGTAATGGAACCTATCGGAAAAACATTTGCCAGCTGCGCTCGTTGCGCTTGTTCGATGATGAACCGCGTCACCGCTGGGCTATCGTTTACCGGATCCGTGTTCGGCATCGCGCATACCGTAGTCCAACCGCCGGCCACTGCCGCCGCTGCTCCGGTCGCTATCGTTTCTTTATATTCCGCTCCCGGCTCGCGCAGGTGGGCGTGAAGATCAATGAAACCAGGGCTCACGATGAGACCGGTCGCATCGAGAACTTCCGCGCCTTCAGGAGCTTTTTCACTGCGGTCGAGCAGGCCAACCACACGGCCACCCTCGATGAGAAGGTTCTTTCCAGTATTGATTCCCTGCGCTGGATCGATTAAGTAGCCGTTGGCGATTAGGAGCTTCACTTCAATGATCCTTTTCTTCCAATTCCGCGCGGCCACCACCGGCAAGCAGATAAAGCACTGCCATGCGAACCGCTACCCCGTTTGCAACCTGATCAAGAATCAACGAGCGACTGCCGTCGGCGATTTCCGATGCTATCTCGATACCCCGGTTTATCGGACCGGGATGCATAACTATCGCGTCGGGCGCCGCGTGGTCCAAGTGCGCCGGCTTTAGTCCAAAGTGGACGGCGTATTCGCGCATCGAAGGAAAAAACGCAGCATCCTGGCGCTCGCGTTGAATTCTGAGAATCATCACGACGTCCGCGCCGGCGATAGCATCTTCAATTCGCTTCTCAACGCACAAGCCCTGTTCGACAAGTTCGCCAAACTCGGCAGGCACCAGCGTGCCAGGACCGGCGATGCTTACGGTCGCGCCAAGCTTCGTAAGCAGATGAATGTTTGAGCGAGCAACTCGCGAGTGGAGCACGTCGCCGAGAATCGCAACGCGCAAGCCTTCAATGCGACCCTTGTATTCGCGAATCGTCAACGCGTCCAATAGCGCCTGGGTCGGATGTTCATGCGAGCCATCGCCGGCGTTGACGATCGGAGCGTTGCCCATCCTCGCCAGGTGGTGTGGCGCCCCGGCCATCGAATGACGGACAACGATGCAGTCGGGCGACATTGCTTCCAGATTGCGCGCGGTGTCCAGCAGCGTCTCGCCCTTGCTTACGCTGGAGGTGGAAACGCTGATGTTGATTGCGTCGGCAGAAAGTCGTTTGGCTGCGATTTCGAAGGACGTACGGGTACGCGTGGACGACTCAAAAAAGAGATTAATGACCGTTCGTCCCCGAAGTGCCGGCACCTTTTTGATTTCACGACGAGAGATATCGCGAAACGTCTCAGCGGTATCGAGCAAGTACGTGATTTCACCAGCTTCGAGCTCGCGGATGCCTAACAGGTGTTTGCGATTGAACGTCTGCATGGAAATTCGGACTTTGATCTTTGATCTTCTTAGGTCTTTGGTTTTTGGTCTTTGGTCTTGGCTTCGATCCGCATGTTGGTTTCGAAAACTTACTAACTCCAAAGACCTAAGACCCAAGACCTAAGACCAAAAACCCCAAGACCAAAGACTAAAGGCTAAAGACCACTTACAAAAGATACAAAAAAGCGGCCATCGCTGGCCGCTATTGCTCAACCCGTTTCCTCCGGCGGTCGTTCGACGATTACAACAGCCTCTTCTTCATCAAATTCCTGGAGCATGACCTTGATTATCTCGCTCTTCTTCGTCGGCACCAATTTGCCAATGTAGTCTGCCTGGATCGGAAGCTCGCGATGCTCTTTGCCGCGATCGATCAACACCGCAAGCTGCACGCGTCTTGGCCGGCCAAAGTCTATTAACTGGTCGAGCGCCGCCCGGATAGTACGACCGGTATAAAGGACATCGTCGATCAGGACGATATTGCGATTCTCAATATCACCAGGAAGATCTGTGCGATTGACAATTGGTTTGGCGCCGACCGTCGATAGATCGTCGCGGTAGAGGGTTATATCAAGAATGCCGACCGGCGGGCGATCCCCTTCGAGATCCGCGATCTTGTCTGCCATGCGTTCCGCGAGTGGCACTCCTCTGCGCCGGATGCCCACCAGGTAGAGATCATCGGCGCCGTGATTCTCTTCGACTACCTCCGATGCCAGCCGGGCGAGCGCGCGATTGATTCGCGGACCATCCATAATGCGTGCTTTCTCGATGAAATCCATCAGCGTCGGATACTAGCAAGAACAGTAACGCGTGACAAGGAACGGATTACAAGAGTAGTGGGTCAGTTTGGAATTACTCGGTTCTGTATATGGCGCGGATACGCGCTCATCCTCGCGTTGTCTCTGTTGGCCCATTCTTATCCCGCAAACTGACCCACTACCTTTGACCTTGTCACGATCTGACAGCCTCTGTTAGTCTCGCTTTTGCAGATACCAAAGCAAGATAAATCAGAGCCGTTCATGCTCTATCGTTCATTGCTGCGACCTTTACTCTTTCGCTTGCCACCGGAAACGGCCCACGAACTGGCGCTCAATTCCCTTTCCTTCGCTCCAAAACTTACAAAAGCTTTGTTGGGTGACCGATTCAAACGCAGCCCGTTTGGGAAGCTGCGACGTTTTGGTTTGACGTTCTCCAATCCGGTTGGCCTCGCGGCGGGATTTGACAAGGATGGGGTCGCGTTAGAGTCTCTCGCCGAGCTCGGATTTGGGTTCATTGAGGCGGGCACTGTCACCTTTCACCCCCAACCTGGGAACGAACGGCCCCGCCTGTTCCGTCTCCCGCTTGATAAGGCACTGATCAATCGCGCCGGCTTCAACAACGAGGGCGCCACTGCATTTGCTCAGCGCGTGAAGAGCAACAGACCTGATTGTGTTCTGGGTGTTAGCATCGGCAAGAGCAAAGTAGTTGCGCTCGAGGATGCGGTTGCTGATTATCTGAAGAGTTTTGAAACTGTATATCCTATTGCTGACTACGTCGCAGTGAATGTCAGTTCGCCAAACACCCCTCGTTTGCGCGAGCTGCAACGGGCCGAGCAGCTTGAAGAACTTTTGCGGGCGCTCCAGGAACGCAATGGAGAACTGTCCCGGCGACCTGATGGCCGTGGCGTCTTGCCTGTTCTGGTAAAGCTCTCGCCCGATCTCGATCATGACGAACTGCAAGACGTTGTAGCAGTGGCACAAAGAAACAAAGTCGCAGGACTTATCGCCACTAACACCACTACCGGCCGAGCCCCACTCGAAACAAACGATAAAGACGTGCAAGCATGCGGTGAAGGAGGCTTGAGTGGCGCGCCCTTGCGACGCCGGTCGAGGGAAATGATTGCTACGCTTTACAATATGACGGAAGGCTCGCTGCCTTTGATTGGGGTTGGCGGAATCTTCACCGCCGCGGATGCCTGGGAGATGATTAGCGCCGGTGCCGGTTTGCTGCAAATCTATACAGGCTTTATTTATGAGGGCCCGTCAATCGCTAAGAAGATAAATGAAGGGCTGCGCCGAATTATTGCCGGCAAAGGTTTCGTTTCACTTGACGAGGCGGTTGGCTCACGGGCAAAGGAGTTTGCCGCAGGCTAGTGGTTAGTGGCTGTGCGGTCACTCATGCGGCTGGTGCTGAGGATACATGGGATATGGAAAAGGCTCAGAATAACAAATTAATCGTTGCACTTGACGTGGCAACCGCATCCGAGGCGCGCCAACTGGTAAGCACACTGCGCGGCATGGTGGGAATGTTCAAAATCGGCTCGCAGTTGTTTACTGCGGCCGGTCCAGATTTGGTTCGTGAGATCGTCGACTCCGGCGAACGCGTGTTTCTGGATCTCAAATTTCACGACATTCCCAACACCGTCGCCGCCGCGGGCGTTGAGGCAACACGCCTCGGTGTTTCGATTTTTAATATTCACGCCATTGGTGGAAGCGAAATGATGCGGCGCACAGCGAACATTGTTGCTAAGTGTGCTGCCTCCGAAGGGCGGCCTCGACCCTTGATTATTGCCGTCACAGTGCTGACGAGCGCAGACGCCGGCACACTTGCTGAAGTTGGCTATAGTTTGGATCCGGCACTATTGGTTTCGCGCCTGGCGCTGCTCGCCGAAGCAAGTGGCATGGATGGAGTGGTCGCATCACCACGCGAGATCGGTATTGTTCGCTCCGCTGTGAAGAAGGCTGACTTCGTCGTCGTTACGCCAGGAGTTCGGCCAACGGGATCGGAACTTTTTGACCAGAAGCGCGTAACGTCTCCGCGCGAGGCGGTGTTAGCCGGCGCTGATTACATTGTCGTAGGCCGTCCAATTCTTGAGGCTCCCGACCCGGCCCAGGCTGCGCAAGAGATTATCGACGAATTGGAAATTAACGCCGCTGATAGCGTGAAAATTTGAAGGGAACCTGGCCCTATTGGGGGCGTGTACAACTGAGCGCAACCGCTGCGCGATTTGTTCTGATCGCATTTTGCACTATGATTCAAAGGTGACTCAAAGGTTGAAACTCGCGTCTGCTTGTCTTTTATTGGTCCTCGGAGCGTTCGCTTTACCGATTTCCGCTCAACAAACAGATGACCTGACTTCTCGGCCGTTCTCTCCGGCTCCTTACCGAATCGGCGAACGACTGACCTACAACGTCTCTTTTTCAAATTTCATCAGCGCCGCTCATGTGGAGCTTCTCGTAGCTTCACGCGGAACATTCTTTGGGCGCGAGGGCATTCAGCTAAAAGGACACGTCGAAACCAACGGCGTGGTGAGTGCGGCGTTGTTTGACATAAATAACGATTACGTCACCTACGTTGATCCGGCGACCGGTTTGCCCTTTCGCAGCCAACAAACGATTCGCGAGGCTTCACGCACCGCTGAAACATCCGCCGACCTCAATCAACCGGCAGGCACCGCCGCCATTCCGTCAAAAACTTTAACTGACGTTCCCGGGACCTATGATTTCCTTTCAGCCATCTATCGTTTGCGGGCTCTTCCGCTCAGCAACGGTTTGACCTACGTCCTTTCCGTCCGCAATGAAAACCAGAACTATCGAATCGAAATTCGGGTGACGGGCCAGGAAATGATCAAAACCAACGTGGGCTCGTTCAATGCAATCGTTTCCCAGGTTCGCGTCAAAAATGAGTCCCTTGGGAATAGTTATAGCTTGACGGCTTACTTTACTGATGATCAAAGGCATGTCCCTGTTCTGGTAATCACCCGTCTTTCGGCAGGTCAGATACGGGCCGAACTGGCAGGTTCAGCATTTGTCGCGCCTCCGACCGTCTCGCCGACGCAGCTCCCGACGCCAGTCCCGGGAACGCCCCGAACCACACCGCCGGTAGCGATTCCTCGCGCGCCCGTAAGCGAAGAGGCTGGGCCAGATGATTTGCCTTTCAAGGTTGGCGAACAATTGAACTACCAGGTGTTTCTTCCAAACATCGCCACGGCGGCTGCAACAGCGACTTTTCAAGTGCGGGCGCGTTCTAAGTATTTCGATCACGACGGTCTGTTATTTACCGTTAACGCGCAAACAACCAACGCCTTGCAGAAAATCTTTGCGGCAAGCGACATGATGAGCTCCTATGTCGATCCCAAGAGCCTGCTTCCCTTCCACACCGAATTAACTTTCAATGAAGGTCGTCGCCGCATCGTCAGCAAACTAACGATAAACCAGGACTACGGCTTAGTTACTACCGATAAGGGCGAGAGGATTGAGATTCCGATTGGTACCCACGATTATCTTTCATTCTTTTACGTGGTACGGACATTTAACCTCACTGCCGGGAAGCGCAGCGCAATATCGATCCTCGTAAACAACAGACCGAAGACGCTATTCATCACTGCCTTGAAGCGGGAAAACGTGCAAATCGGTTCGCAGACAATCCCCGCGATCCAGATCTCTCTCACCACTGACGATGCCCAGGGCGACAAGTTTCAACTGCGGGGCTGGATTAGCAATGATCGCAGACGCTTGCCTCTGCGCCTGACCGCAGTGACTGAGCTGGGCCCGTTGCGGGCCGACCTGGCTATAATCCCAGTCACCAGCCAATAAGCCCGGTTCGTTAGGCGGTATTTGGGTTCCCCCCAAGCGCTTTTTTGAAATTGAAAACTGTTTTCAATTAGGCTATACTCTGCCAGCGTCGTGTTCAACGGCGCGACCACGCTAATAACGCCGGTAGTTTTTTTTTAAGGTTGTTCTCATGCTTAACTCATTCATCATTGTCTTTCGCGAAGGATTCGAATCCATTCTGCTGGTTGCCGTAATCCTGTCTTACCTTCGCAAATCAGGTCAAAAGTGGCTGACGCCGGCTGTTTACGTCGCGCTGATCCTGGGTTTATCGGCAAGTGCGGCGCTCGGCTATGTGCTCAGAAACGGCGTTGAGGATTCAGTTCTGGAAAGCACCTTCGGCGCAACGATTGGCTCCTCTATCAGCAGCTTTCTCGGAAATGAATCACTGCGCGAAGGCATTCTGGGAATAGTTGCAATGGTCATGGTCGGAAGCCTGGTGATTTACATGTGGCGAACTGGCCCAAAGCTTCAGCAGAGAATGCGGACACGTCTCGGCGCTGTGTCATCGCGAGGTTCACGAATCGCCGCCATCGCCGGGGTGTTCATCTTCACGTTTCTGATGATTACGCGAGAAGGCATGGAGACAGCGCTTATGCTGTTGCAGGTGCACGGCTCGGAAATGCTCGGCGGAGCGTTACTGGGACTCTTTGCCGCCGGCGGGTTCGCCTGGAGCTGGGCTAAATTCGGACATCTGATCAACGTCAAGAGATTCTTCCAGGTCACCGGCATATTCCTTCTGCTTTTTATGCTTCAAGTCGGCATTTATTCTTTGCATGAGTTTTCAGAGGCAGGACTACTGCCAAACAGCGAGGCGCTTCACGCCGCAACAGAAAAGTTCTCGCCGGACGGTTTGTATGGAAAGTGGTTTTCGGTTGTGATGATTTCAGTATGCGCGCTTTGGTTGCTGGGAGGACGGCTGAAGGATCGATTGAAACCGGCTCAGCCGGGCGCACTCAGTCTCGGATAAACTTAACAACATAATCTCTGTAGATAAGAACGAGGGCGAGTTTGGTTAATGGGCTCGCCCTTTTCTACTGGCCTCGAACCTTGGCGCTCGGATCCTGTCATCAAAGCGGTGCTTTATGGACCAGGAAAGCCTAAGTAGTTACTTAGCCTAAGCAAACTTGTTAGCCAATTCACGCTTGAGCAATTTGCCGGTTGGACCTTTGGGAATCTCCTCCACAAACCGAATGGTCTTTGGGCATTTGTAGTCAGCCAGGCGCGCCCGGCAAAAGGCTATAATCTCTTCTTCAGTCGCTTCCCTGCCCTCCTTAAATACAATAAAGGCGGCAACTTCCTCGCCGTACAGTTGATCTGGTACGCCGATGGTCGCGGCAGCAGCGACCGAAGGGTGCTGGTATAACACTTCGTCGATCTCTCGCGGATAGATGTTCTCGCCACCGCGTATGATCATGTCGCTCTTGCGATCGACGATGTAGAAGAATCCATCGTCATCGCGATACCCGATATCGCCGGTGTGAAACCAGTCGTTGCGAAATGCTGCGGCCGTTGCCTCCGGATTCCGGTAATAGCCTTTCAGAATGTTCTCGCCGCGCAGGACGATTTCTCCGAGTTCCCCATTAGCCACTTCATTGTCTTGTTCATCGACGATCTTCATTTCGTTGCCAATTGGCTTGCCACAGGAGCCCGGCCGGCGTCGCTCGTCTGGCGGATTGAACGTTGAGCGACAGGTTGACTCAGACAGTCCGTATCCTTCGATGACCAGACAATTGAAAGTCTCTTCAAAACGTTTCATGACTTCGGCGGGAACAGGTGCGGAGCCGCACATGGCAAATCGCAGTTGGTCCGTCGTCAGACCTTTGGGAACGCCGTCAGGATAGGTACTCAACAACATCGAGAGCATTGTTGCCACGGAACCAAACGATGTGATCTGGTAGTCAGAGATGATTTGCCAGAAGCGCGACGCGGAGAATTTTGGACTAACCACAGTTGAACCGCCGGCATATAGCGCCGCCATCGTGGTAACTGACACCGCGTTCATATGAAAGAGCGGCATGATAGTTAACAGCCGATCGTCTTTGGTAAATCCAAGCCACCGCGTGATCTGCCTGGCGTTTGCAATCAGGTTTCCATGCGTCAGCAAACAGCCCTTTGGTTTTCCGGTGGTGCCGGAGGTATAGATGATTATCGCCTCGCTATCACGATCAATTTCCGACAAACTTGAGTCGCTACCAAGGTCAGCCCTGAATTCTTCTGTGGCCGCCACTTCATCATCGAACGCAATCACTGCTCGCAACCCTGGCAATTCCTTCCTGAAGGTCTCGATAGTCGGAAGAAACTCGGAGTGAACCAGCAGAGCCCTGGTTTCCGAGTCTGAAATCACGTAGGAGATTTCCCGGGCCTTCAATAAAGAGTTTATCGGGCCGGCAATGGCGCCCAATTTCCAACAGGCAAAATACGCGATGATGTACTCCGGGCTGTTTGGCATCAGCAGACTGACTACGTCGCCTCTGCCTACACCATGTGAGGCAAGCATGAGTGCAGCTCTATTCACTGCCGCCATCAACTCCTCATAGGAAAACTTCCGCCCATCTGCCTCGGAAAAAAGAAAACTCTTTTCCGGCATGATTTCTACTCGCTGGGCGAGCAACTGGTGCAGGTTATCTGGTTCGCCCGAGATCTCGGCCTGAGAGGTTGTCATGGGTTCGTTGGTCCCTCGGGACGACTCGGCAGAAGGATTCCTGCCAGGACAACGACTACGACGATCGATATTTGGATAACCACGCCTGCGAGCAAGTATTTGGCGAACCGCTTCATCGTCCGTGAAACCATGGCCAATTGTAGCCATGCAGGCTCAAATCCAGAAGCACTTGTTGTACAATAACAATCCCGTAAGCAACAACTCAGGGCGGCAGGTTCGCAGAAGTTCTCAAACGAGTAGAGAGTATATGGATACGTATCGAAATTTTATTAACGGCGAGTGGCTCGAATCGGTATCGTCGAAAAGTGTCAATAACCTCAATCCCGCAAACACCGACGACGTGATTGGAACCGTGAAGCAAGCCACGCGAGACGAAGCGAGACGCGCCGTTGAGTCGGCGGCAGAAAACTTTGCAAGCTGGCGCGCTACACCTGCACCATCGCGCGGCAGGATTGTGGCGCGGGCCGCTCGCCTCTTGGAAGATCACAAGGAAGAGTTGGCACAAATCCTGACGCGCGAAGAAGGCAAGACGTTAGCTGAGTCGCGCGGTGAGTTGCAACGGTCAATCAATGTCGCAGAGTTTTGTGCGGGCGAGTCGCGGAGAATGAACGGTGAGACAATCCAATCCGAGTTGCCCTCAAATTTCGCCTACACCATCAAACAGCCGTTGGGCGTCGTTGCTTGCGTGACACCCTGGAATTTTCCAGTGGCCATTCCAATTTGGAAGATTGCACCCGCACTGGTTGCCGGTAACACGGTCGTTTTCAAACCGGCCACTCTAACGCCCGCAACTGCAACACGGATCGTCGAATTGTTCGCGGAGGCAGGAATACCTCCTGGAGTTCTAAATTTGGTGTTGGGATCTGGCTCCGAAGCCGGCGATGCGATCATCAATCACCCGGCCGTGAAAGCGGTTTCCTTTACCGGCTCAAACGAAGTAGGCATCCGCCTCTACGAGGAAGTCTCAAGACGCGGCGCCAAAGTCCAATGCGAAATGGGCGGCAAGAACCCGGTAATAATTTTGGAAGATGCCGATCTTGACCTCGCCGTCGAATCAACTGCGCAGGGGGCGTTTGGATCGTCAGGGCAACGTTGCACTGCCACCAGTCGAGCGGTTGTAGTTAACGATGTTGCCGACGAGTTTGTTGAGCGGATCGCGCGGCGCGCCGGGTCGATGCGAATTGGGGATGGTATGGACCCAAATACTGAGATGGGTCCGAGCGTCGATGAGAGCCAGTTTAAGACCGTTCTGAAGTACATCGACATCGGACGAGAGGATGGCGCCACACTCATTTGTGGCGGCTCGCGCGCCACCGGCAACGGCCTGGACAAAGGCTTCTTCGTGAACCCGACAGTGTTCGATCATGTATCCCCTGACATGCGGGTCGCGCGAGAAGAGATCTTTGGGCCAGTGCTGTCAGTTCTGCGCGTGAAGAATTTCGAAGAGGCGATGCAAGTGGCGAACGACACGGAATACGGACTCTCGTCGTCTATTTTTAGTAACGATGCGGCGCGCATTTTTCGTTTTGTGGATGAGATTGAAACCGGCATGACGCACATCAATTCGCCGACAACCGGCGGTGAGGCGCATATTCCCTTTGGTGGCATCAAAGGCACTGGCATTGGCGATCGCGAACAGGGATCAACCGCGCTGGATTTCTATACTGAGCTGAAAGTAGTTTACGTTGACTATACGGGTCGCAAGCGCGAGGGGAATCTTTACTAGGCAAATAGGACACGTATGAGAACCGTGAAGTACACATTCTGGCAAGACGGCGAGTTCTTTCTTGGTTACCTAAATGAATACCCGGATTATTGGACGCAGGGATATTCAAAAGATGAATTAATGGAAAACTTGAAAGACCTGCTTATCGATCTGGAGTCTGGCGAAGTACCTTTCATCAGAAAGGTTGAAGAGATGGCTATCGCGCAATGAAGCGACGCGATCTCGTAAAAGATTTTAGCCGATATGGGTTGCGTCTTGGTGCGTCACGGTGGAAAGCACGATTGGTACATGAACCCTCAGACGAAACAATCCCAACCCGTTCCTCGTCACACTGAAATCAACGAAAACCTTGCGAGATCAATCATCAGAAAATTGAAAAGCTAATCAGTTAGGCCTTAGAAGTAGAGACTGAAATCATGAGCACAGTTGAAACCAAAACCACCCCATCCGAAACCGTACGCAAGCACAAGGAGTTTCTCTTCCCTGCAGTTGCCACTTACTACGAAGAGCCGCTCGCGCTCGTACGCGGCGAAGGCTTTCATGTTTGGGATGATCAGGGGAACAAATATCTCGACTGTTTTGGCGGCGTGCTGACAGTCAGCGTCGGCCATGCGAATCCCAAGGTCAACGAAGCTATCATCAACCAAATCAAGACGCTGCAACATACGTCAACGCTTTATGCCAACCAGCCGCAATCAGATCTGGCAGAAAAACTTCATCAGATCACGCCGGGCCGCTTGAAGAAATCTTTCTTCACCAACAGCGGCACCGAAGCTGACGACACTGCCATTCATGCGGCAAAACTCGCCACCGGCCGTCACGAGATTGTTGTCCTCCGTCATAGCTACAGCGGTCGCTCAGCGACGTCACTTTCGGCGATGGGTCATGCTCCATGGCGGCCATTGCCCGCGCAGGTTGCCGGCTTTGTCCATGCGCGCGCGCCTTACTGTTATCGTTGCCCTTTCAAACTTACGTACCCGGAATGCGGTCTCGCCTGCGCCAATGACATTGAAGAATTGATCATGACTACTACAACCGGCGAAGTAGCTGCGTTCATGGCAGAGCCGATTCTTGGAGTAGGCGGTTTCATTGTGCCACCACCGGGTTACTTCGAACGCGCCGTAGAGATCACGCGCAAGCATGGCGGACTGTTCATTGCGGATGAAGTGCAAACCGCCTGGGGGCGCACGGGGGATAAGTGGTTTGGCATTGAACACTGGGACGTGGAGCCTGACATAATCACTTCCGCAAAGGGACTCGGTAACGGAGTGCCCATCGGAATCACTGTGGCGACGCCGGAGGTGGCGGACAAATATCCGGGCCTGACTTTCTCGACCTTTGGCGGCAACCCTGTGTCCATGTCGGCGGCGCTGGCTGTTATTCGCGTAATCGAAGATGAAGATCTGAAGAAGAACGCTGCCGTGGTGGGCGCTTATCTGCGCCAGCGTCTTGATGAGCTGAAGGAGAAATACTCCGCTATCGGCGATGTGCGGGGCCTGGGGCTGATGCAGGGCCTCGAACTCGTGAAGGACCGCGGGACCAAGGAACCAGCGCCACAGATCGTTGCGAAAGTCTTGGAAGAGACCAGGCGCCGGGGGGTGCTTATTGGTAAAGGCGGCCTCTACGGCAACGTAATCCGAACGGGAATGATGCTCAATTCTTCAAACGATCATGTTGACCAGATGATTGAGGCCCTTGATGCCGGATTCGCATCGCTCAACTAAGCTAGGCTTGACGCCTCAGGATCGACTTATCAGCCGCGGATTAACGCGGATTACCCAAATCTGATAAGTCTTTCTGATTCTTACTTTCTAATTTTCGTTCTGATCCGCGTTTATCAGCGTAAATCTGCGGCTGATTGGTTTTCTGAGCGACTCTCGATCAACCGCCACCGATCAGCTTTCCATCAGTTTTCAGTGAAACCCGAAGCGCCGCTCACACGTAATAAGTTACTCGTTGTCCGACACTCTATTCCCTATCTTAATGAAAGAGGTTCTATGAAAAGTTTCTACCGCAAATCCCTGGTATTTGTGTTTTCTGTTATCTGTGTTGGCTTGCTGGCGGTGGCATCGTCGCGCCCTGCATTTGGTCAGACCGCCGGGCAGCCTCCAATAATCGATCGCGAGCTATTCTTCGGCGACCCGGAGATTTCCGGCGCCCAGATTTCTCCCGATGGAAAGTTCATCGCCTTCGTGAAGCCCTTCAAAGGCACGCGGAATGTCTGGGTTAAACGGACTGAGGAACCCTTCGATGCCGCGAAACCCATCACTGCCGACAAAAGCCGTCCGATTTCCCAGTATTTCTGGAGCCGCGATGGCAAATACATTTTGTTTGTGCAGGATAAAGCCGGTGACGAAAACTATCTGGTGTATGCAGTTAACCCCGCCGAGAGTCCGGCTGCTGGCGAGGCCGTTCCCGCAGCGCGCAATTTGACTGATGCAAAGGGCGTGCGCGCCGTGATTTATTCCGTCCCGCGCAGCGAACCTGATGCGATCTATATCGGACTAAACGATCGCGATCCTGCCTGGCACGATCTCTACAAGGTAAAAATCTCTACCGGCGAGCGCACGCTGGTTCGCAAGAATACCGAACGCATCACCAGTTGGGTGTTTGATTTGAAAGATCAACTGCGAATGGCGACACGCTCAGCGGATAATGGCGACACGGAAGTCTTGCGTGTCGATGATGCCGGTTTCACCAAGGTTTACAGCTGCAGCGTGTTTGAGAGTTGCGGACCCGTTCGTTACCACAAGGACGGGCAGCGCGTCTATTTTGAAACTAACAAAGGTGCCAACATCGATCTATCCCGACTGGTTCTTTTCGATCCGGCAACCGGCAAAGAAGAGTTGGTCGAATCCGATCCTATGAACCGCGTTGACTTTGGCAACGCTAATTTCTCAGAGGTAAGCGATGATCTGATCGCCACCTCTTACGACGACGAGCGCCAGCGAATCTATTGGAAGGACAAATCCTTCGAAGCCGATTACAAGCTGCTGCAAAAGAACTTGCCGGGTAAGGAAATCGGCTTTGTTAACGGCACTAAGGATGAGCGTCTCTTCTTGATCGTGGCATTCAGCGATACCGAACCGGGCGAGCGTTATCTGTTTGACCGCCAGACGAAAAAGTTAACTCTCCAATATCGGATTCGCGAGAAACTTAACCGCGATTACCTCGCGCCGATGACCGCCGTCCGCTACAAGTCGTCTGACGGACTCGAGATACCTGCCTATCTCACCTTGCCTAAGGGTGTCCCCGCCAAGAACCTGCCGGCGATAGTGGTCCCACATGGCGGGCCATGGGGTCGCGATTCCTGGGGCTACAACAGCTTTGCTCAGTTTCTTGCCAATCGCGGCTATGCAGTGTTGTCACCGAATTTTCGGGCTTCTACTGGTTACGGCAAGAAGTTTCTCGATGCCGGTAATAAGCAGTGGGGCGAGAAAATGCAGGACGATGTAACCTGGGGCGTTAAGTACCTGGTGGCCCAGGGGATTGCCGATCCGAAACGCGTTGGCATCATGGGCGGCTCCTACGGGGGATACGCCACGCTGGCAGGCGTCACGTTTACACCGGATCTTTACGCCGCCGCGGTGGATATTGTTGGCCCATCCAATCTCGTAACGCTTTTGGAAACCATCCCGCCTTACTGGGAGTCGATTCGCAAACTTTTCTATGCGCGCATGGGCGATCCCGCGACGCCTGAAGGAAAGGCGCAACTCGAACGTCAGTCGCCGCTCAATCACGCCGGCAAGATAAAGACACCGCTGCTGGTGATCCAGGGCGCGAACGACCCGCGCGTTAATAAACGCGAGGCTGATCAGATTGTCATTGCACTGCGCGACCGCAACTATCCGGTGGAATATCTGGTAGCGCCTGACGAGGGTCACGGCTTTGCCCGGCCCATTAACAACATGGCCATGTTTGCCACGACCGAGAAGTTTCTTGCCAAGTATTTGGGTGGGCGTTACCAGGAATCCATGACGCCGGAGATTACGCAGAGACTCAAGGAAATCTCCGTGGACGTGAAAACTGTCACGCTGCCTAAGAAGATGGAGCCGGTTGGGGCCGACGCTCCGAAGCCGGCTGTGGATCTACATGCCGGCACCGCCAACTACGCTGCTTCGATCGCGATCGGCGGAGAAACAATCCCGCTGACCATTAAGAACGAAACAAAGGAAGAAAATGGGGCGTGGGTCGTGACGGCAACAGTCGGTACGCCACAAGGGGAAATTACTGACACATCCACCATCGAAAAAGGCACACTTGTCCTGAAGCATCGCGTCTACAAACAAGGACCAGTGGTGTTTGATGTCGACTTCAAGGACAACAAAGCGAGCGGCACGGTAAGCATGAATGGACAAGCCAAACCAGTAGCAGTGGATCTGGGTGGAGCTGTTTTTTGCGATGGCGCCGGCAACTATGATGTCATTGCCGCTTTGCCACTCGCTGTAGGGTACTCAGCAACCTTCCGCACGCTGGATCTGCAAAAGCAGAAGTTGGTGTTAAAGAATCTGAAGGTTGTAGGCGTTGAAAGTGTGACGGTTCCGGGCGGCACGTTCGAGGCGTACAAGCTGGAAATTACTTCTGCCGAGAACGAAGGAGACAAGGCCACAGTCTGGATTGCGAAAGATTCGCGCAAAGTGGCCAGGATCAGCGCGGTGCTAACGCAGTTCAATGGCGCCATACTGACGTCTGAGTTGACGCAGTAACGATTGCGTCAACTTGGTAATGATCAAGGGCGGCTGGGTCCTTCCGGCCGCCCCTTTTCTTGTCTGGATGATCTCTCCATGCAAGCGAGCAAGAGATTTGCTTTGCTCTGCCGCTTGATGTGCGGAATGGCTTCGCCTTTTCGTCGGCCCTGAGTTTGAATTTCGAGGCTACGCCTCTCTTCTTCGCCTACAAGACCTCTTGCTTTCGGCTATGCCGCCTGATGTGCGGAATGGCTTCGCCTTTTCGTGGAAACTTCCTATTCTGATCCTCACCGCCAACCTCTCGGACTGGTCAGCGGAACCGCTTTGCTCTTCGCTCCGGGGGAGCGAAATGTTTATAGACCTCGCTATTTAGGATCCTCTTCGCTCCATTAGGAGCGAAATGTTTACAGAACCCGGCTTTCTAAAATTTCCTTAGCCCCGTCAGGGGCGGAATGTGTGAACTCTCATGGCGAATACCTTCTCCCAGATCTATATTCAAACTGTTTTCGCGGTTAGCAACAGACAATCGCTCATCAAACCGGAATTCAAAGCGGACGTCTACAAGTATGTCTCAGGCATTGTTAGGAATCAGGGCCAGAAATTGATCACAATCAATGGTGTGGCAGATCATGTACATCTCTTGATCGGATTAAGACCGGCCATGGCTTTGGCCGATCTGGTTCAAGAAATCAAAGCGGATTCAACTAACTTCATTAATAAGAAGAGATGGGTTCGCGGGCGATTTAGTTGGCAAGAAGGATACGGAGCATTTTCGTACGGACATTCCCAGTTAGACACGATCATTCGCTACATTCAAAATCAGGAAAAGCACCACAGCCGTCGGACGTTCCGAGATGAATATTTGACTCTCTTGCGGAAGTTCGATATTGCCTTTAAGGAGAAATACGTTTTCGAATTCATTGAGTGAGCTTTGCACCAGTAATTCGCGGGCAAGTAAATCATTGGACGCGCCCCTAAACCCCGTTAGGGGCGCGATGTTATAGAACTGTCAGTTTATTGAATCGATTAGCTCCGTTAGGAGCGCAATGTAGCTTTAGGTTAACATTTCGCTCCTAACGGAGCTAAGAGTTATATAGCTCGCGGTGCTATAAACATCTCGCTCCTATGGAGCGAAGAACAGCCTTTCCGCACATCAGGCGGCAGAGCCGAAAACGAAATACAGATCAATGATCGCACCCCTCTTTGGGATTGATAAACTAAAGACTTTATGAGCATCCGACGAATCGCAAAGTGTGAGCACTGCAAGAACGAGGCTCATCAGAAGCTTGAGCACTATTACCAATATGCCTGGGGAGACGATGTTGCGGGCATTGGATACGTTCGAGTTTATTTTACTTTCAGTTGTGAAACCTGTGGCGAGGCACTCTTGTATCACGCTGGTATTCCAAGCTTGCACTTACCTCAGGAGTTTGACGTTGAAGAGTATTTCATGAACGAGCTTGAGGAGTACGATGAGGGTCACCGATTCGGATTCTTCTACTTGCTCTGGCCGACTAGAATTGAGACTGGTTTGCCGTCTTCCGTACCTGAAGCGGTTCGGGTCACGTACGCTGAGGCTCTTTCCGTAAAAAGAACCTCGCCAAACTCTTTTGCTGTTTTGATTGGCCGTGCTCTTGAGGGGATCAGGAGAGATCTGGGAATACCAAGAAAAGAGCTCGAACGCCTGGAATCTAATTCAATCGGCCTGGGCCAGATAGCCGTGAAAATAACCGAATGGCGAAATATCGCCGCTCACGCGGATTCTCGACAAATAACAACGGAATTGGTTGAGGATATCGATGCGTTTTTTCGCCTGATCACCGAATATGTCTATGTCTTACCTTACAAACTGAAAAGGGCCCAAGGCAAGATCGAAATCGCTGTAGACAATACTTCTAGAGATGACGTGGTGCACTAATAGAATGACGGAACATCCCTAACATCGCGGGCTGGGAGGACTTCTTAAATGAAAACCCTAATCAAGCACGGCCGTGTGATCACGGCCACAGACGACTACAAAGCTGACATCCTGATCGAAGGCGAGCTTGTTTCCGTCATCGGCGCAAAGCTCGAGATGGAAGTGGATAAAGTGATTGACGCCTCCGGCAAGCTCGTCATTCCCGGTGGCATCGATCCACACACTCACATGGAACTTCCCTTCGGCGGCACGCAATCCTCAGATGATTTTCTTACCGGCACCCGCGCCGCGGCCCACGGCGGCACCACGACGATTATTGATTTCGCCGTTCAATACAAAGGCGAGTCGCTCCTTCAGGGCATCGATAATTGGCATAAGAAGGCTGAAGGCAAGACCGCAATCGACTATGGCTTTCACTTGATTACGACCGAGTTGGAAGACAGCCAGGTCGAAGAGCTGCATACCGCGATGGATGAGGGCGTCACCAGCTTCAAGATGTTCATGGCTTACCCCGGAGTCTTCCTGGTTGACGATGCGACAATCTTTCGCGCCATGTCGGCCGCCGGTGAGCGCGGCGGTCTGATATGCATGCACGCAGAGAATGGAATCGTCATTAACGAGATCATCAAGCACGCGCTGGCGCAAGGTCATACCGCGCCCAAATACCATGCGCTGACTCGTCCAACCATTGCCGAAGCTGAAGGGGTGCATCGAGCGATTGCGATTGCCGAAATGGCTGAGTCGCCTGTTTATATCGTCCACCTGTCTTGTGCCGATGCGCTTAACCAGGTTCGCCAGGCGCGCGATCGCGGTATACCGGCATTCGCCGAGACCTGTCCACAGTATCTTTTCCTTTCTCTGGATAACTACGATGAGCCGGGGTTCAATGGCGCTAAGTACGTGATGACGCCGCCGCTGCGCTACAAATCGAATCAGGCAGAGCTTTGGAAGGGTTTGAAGATGGACGACCTACAGGTGATCTCTACGGACCATTGCCCCTTCTGCATGAAAGAGCAAAAGGAACTCGGCCTCGACGACTTCACGAAAATTCCAAACGGCGCACCCGGAGTTGAAAACCGCGTGCCGCTCATCTACAACGGTGGCGTCGTTGAGAATCGCATCAGCCTTAATCGCTTCGTCGAACTGACTTCGACCGCGGCGGCCAAGATGTTTGGCTTGTTTCCGAAGAAAGGCACTATTGCAGTCGGTTCAGACGCCGACGTAGTGATCTTCGATCCGGATAAGGAACAAACCCTTAGCCTCAAGACCAGCCACATGAACGTTGACTACAACACCTACGAAGGAAAAAAGATCAAGGGCGTGGTGGAGACTGTGCTCTCGCGCGGCAAGGTCGTCATCGAAAATGGTGACTATAAGGGCAAACCCGGCGATGGACAGTTCCTGAAACGCGGCACCTGCGTGTCAATGTGAAGCGACTCAGCCCCTCGAACCTAAACTTCACAAACTACTTGTAGCCTCCGCTCCGGTTGGCTTACTATGCGCCCTGTCTAAACTCCTACAGAGCACTCCACGGTGAATTTGCAACCAGCCGTTGGAGTGATGCCAATCACAACGAATGAAAAAAAATATACTGCTTGTTTTCGCAATCGCAATGTCCGCGAGCTCTGTCCTCGCGCAAAACGGAAATGACCGTCCACTGATTGCAGTCTCAGGCCAAGCGGAAATGCGAGAGCCTCCCGACGAAGTCGTTTTCACGCTCGCGGTTGAGTCGATTGATAAAATGCCGTATCGAAGACGATTGCGATTAGGCTGAAAGATATTTCCCGGTTTGACCCACTATTATCTGATGTTTTGAAAGCCGGCGTCACGAAGGTTAGCAACGTAGAGTTTGCAGTCTGAGCGCAGTAACGATGTTAATGCCCGACAAAATCGTCTATGGCCAATTCAACCGCCCCTGACATCGCTACCACCCAGCGCGACTTCGTCGAACTTACGAAGGACGTTTCTCGGAGCCCACTCTGGAATAGGGATCTTGCTCCGACAACCATCAAAGAGCGCACCTGGTCGACCTGGAACATCGCCGCGCTTTGGATTGGCATGAGCGTGGTCATCACCACCTACACGCTCGCCGGAGGCTTTATTGAAGCCGGAATGAACTGGTGGCAGGCGATGGTCACGATCCTGTTGGGCAACACGATCGTGCTGGTTCCGATGATTCTCAATGCGCACGCGGGCACGAAATATGGAGTCTCCTTCCCGGTCCTTTGCCGCGCTGCCTTTGGGGTAAAGGGGGCCAACATTCCCGCAATCCTGCGCGCGATCGTTGCCTGCGGCTGGTTTGGCATTCAGACATGGATTGGTGGAACCGCAATCGATGCCCTGTTCAGTGTGATGTCTACAGGCTGGGGGCATCTGCTCGGCGACGCAACTATATTGAATATTGCTCTCCACACGTGGATTGCTTTTTTTCTGTTCTGGGGAATTCAAGTGTTCATAATTTTGAAAGGCGTCGAGGGAATCAAACATCTTGAGACATGGTCGGCGCCTTTGTTGCTTGCGGGGGGCTTGATTCTTCTCGTCTGGGCGTCCTGGCGCGCCGGTGGACTGGGCCACGTGCTGACTGCGTCTGCCGCTTTACAAAAACAGCACAACAACTTCTGGCATATTTTCCCGGGGGCTTTGACTGCTTCGGTGGGCTACTGGGCGACGTTAAGTCTAAACATCCCTGATTTCACTCGCTACGCGCGCTCGCAGAAATCACAAATGCTGGGCCAGGCGCTGGGATTGCCGCTAACGATGACCGCCTTTGCGTTTATCGGCGTAGCGGTGACGAGCGCAACGCTTTTGATCTACGGACAGGCAATTCCAAATCCGGTTGAGCTGATGACGCGCTTCAATAGTGTCGCGATCATTCTTTTTGCAACTGCCGTAATCTTCGCCGCGCAGTTGACTACTAACATGGCAGCAAACGTCGTGTCGCCTTCTAACGATTTTTCTAATCTAAATCCCAAACGCATCTCTTACGTCACCGGCGGCCTGATTACAGCGCTAATCGGCGTCATCATGATGCCCTGGAAAATGATGGCCACGATGGGCGCTTATATTTTCACCTGGTTAATTGGTTATTCGGGACTCATGGGCGCCATTGCGGGCATTTTGATTTGTGACTACTGGGTGCTGAGAAGACAGCGGCTTGATCTCGCTGGACTTTTTGAACCTGCCGGCCCTTACAGTTACATCAACGGTTACAATCTACGGGCCATAATAGCCCTCGTACTTGCTATTGCTCCGGTCGTACCTGGCTTTTTGCGCGCGGCAACCACCCCCGGCGGCCAGGTTGCCGCTCCGAATTTCTTCGACACACTGTATACTTATGCCTGGTTCGTTACCTTCGCGCTCGGCTTTGCCATCTATTGCGTTCTCATGAAGTCAAGAGTCGCGAGTCTGGAGTCTTGAGTCTTTAACTGAGATTCCCTACTCGCGACTCGAGACTGCAGACTTTCGACTCTTGGAGGAGTTTTTATGCCAGGTACAGTTAAATGCGGACTCATTCAATGTACGAATGCGGCGCCGACCGACTTGCCCATCGAAGACATTAAACGCCTTAACATCGAAAAGCATTTGGGCTTTATCGAGCAGGCCGCCGCCCAGGGTGTGCAAATACTTTGCATGCAGGAAGTGTTTACAACTCCCTACTTTTGTGCTGAACAGCAAACCCGTTGGTATGAAGCGGTGGAAAAAATTCCCGACGGGCCAACCGTGCGTCTCATGCAGGAAGTCGCAAAAGCCCACGGGATGGTTATTGTGGTGCCAATCTATGAAGAAGAGATCACCGGCGTTTACTACAACACCGCCGCAGTGATCGATGCGGATGGCAAGTACCTGGGAAAATACCGGAAGAACCACATTCCCCACGTTAATCCCGGCTTTTGGGAGAAGTTTTATTTCCGGCCCGGCAATCTTGGCTACCCTGCTTTCGATACGGCTTTTGCTCGCATTGGCGTCTACATTTGCTACGACCGCCATTTTCCCGAGGGCGCGCGCGCCCTTGGTCTCAACGGCGCTGAAATAGTTTTCAATCCCTCGGCCACTGTGGCCGGGCTTTCTGAATACCTGTGGCGGATTGAACAACCGGCGCACGCGGTCGCAAACGGCTATTTCATTGGCGCCATCAATCGTGTCGGTCACGAACAGCCCTGGGACATTGGCGAATTCTACGGACAGAGTTACTTCTGCGATCCGCGCGGGCGGTTTTTAGCCGAGGCGCCTCGTGATCAGGATGCGCTCGTCGTTGCGGATCTTGATCTCGACCAGATTCGCGAAGTGCGCAATACCTGGCAATTCTTCCGCGATCGCCGGCCCGATACTTACGGAGCGCTGGTGGCGGACTAAGTTTCGAGTTTCGAGTTTGCTTAAGGCGTCTTAGAAATCTTCACGGAAAGAGTGCGTAATGAACTCGAAACTGTTATGAGGAGTTAAAAGATGGACCTCTCGATAGTCGTCAATGGAATAACCTTCCTTAACCCATTCCTGCTGGGCTCTGGTCCACCGGGAACGAACGCGCGTGTTATCGCCAAGTCTTACGACGCCGGCTGGGGCGGCGCGGTGGCGAAGACTATTAGCCTGGAGTCAGCCAAGGTCGTAAACGTGGTTCCGCGTTACGGCAAGCTGCGATCGAAGACTTCCGGCGAAGTCATCGGCTTTGAGAATATCGAGTTGATTTCCGACCGTCCGATTGATGTTTGGCTGGATGAATTTCGCCAGATCAAGAAGGAGTACCCGAAACATATTCTGATTGCTTCGATCATGGAAGAGTTTGACAAGGACCGCTGGCAGGAACTGACGCGAATGGTCCAGGATACCGGCGTCGACGCCTTTGAGCTAAACTTCTCCTGCCCACACGGCATGACGGAACGCAAGATGGGATCGGAAATGGGTGAGCATCCCGACCTATGCGAGGAGGTTACGAGTTGGGTGACAGAGGTATCGAACATTCCGGTCTGGGCGAAGATGACACCAAACATCACCAACATCAAAGAGCCGTCACTCGCAGCTGTGCGTGGCGGAGCAGTGGGCATCTCTGCAATCAATACAATTCTTTCCGTGATTGGCGTGGATCTAAATACCCTGCGGCCAATGCCGACGGTTGAAGGACACACAGTGCCCGGCGGTTATTCCTCCCAGGCGGTGCGGCCAATCGCTCTCAGGATGGTGAGCCAACTTGCGCTGGGGTTGCCGCAGGACGTTTCCATCAGCGGCATCGGCGGCATTGAATGCTCCCATGATGCGATCGAGTTTTTATTGCTGGGATCTTCCACAGTGCAGCTCTGCACGGGTGTCATGCTTCACGGCGTAAAGATGGTCGATGAGCTGAAGGAGGGACTTGAGAAATTCATGGTAGACAAGGGCTTCAATTCAGTCCGGGAGGTTGTGGGAAAGAGTCTTGGCTATTTTTCAACGCATATGGATCTGGTTCAGAAAATGAAAGCCGCGAAGCGTGCCAAGGCGGGCGAAGCCAGCCGCGATAATGAGTGGGCGCAAAAAGATATCACTGAAAAGACGGCAGAATTAACTTCAAACTGATCTGTAACACAAAGTATTAGTTACTCCGTTGCTGGTCCTTAGCTAAAGCAGAAGAGCGGGGGCAAGCCCGCCTTCCCAACCTCGAGACTATCTTGTTGGTGCTTCTTTCTATACTTGACAGCCCTTCAATCTCAAAAAGGACCACGAACAACGAAAGTCTCGAGGTTGGGAAGGTGGGCTGCCCCGCTCTTTGTTAGCCTTACTCACTCAAACTCTGCGACAACGGGAGCATGATCCGATGGGCGCTCCCAGGTGCGCGGCTCTATGTCAATCCAGGTATTTCCGCTTCGGGCGACCAACGGTTTGGTTACCCAGATATGATCGATCCGCAAACCCATATTGCGGCGAAAGGCCCCGGCGCGATAATCCCACCAGGAAAACTGTCCACCCTCTTCGTGGTGAAGCCGAAACGCATCCGTAAATCCCCAGCACTTTATTTCGTCGAGGGCTGAACGCTCAGCCTGGCTGCACATGATTCTTTCCTGCCAGAGCTGAGGATTGTGGACGTCGCGATCCTCCGGCGCCACATTGAAGTCGCCGCAAAGGATGACCGGCGCGCCAATCTCGTAGTTATTATCGAAAAAGCCCCGCAGCCGTTTCATCCAGTCAAGTTTAAACTCAAATTTCTCCGAGCCGACCGATTGTCCATTCGGTATATAAACGTTGACGATGCGAACACCCCCGAACGTCGCCGCAAGCAGGCGGGCGTGCGCTCCTTCTTGATCTTCGTAATTGCCTCGCTGAAGATCTACGCATTCCTGCCGCGCGATGATCGCTACGCCGTTATAGCTTTGTTGACCAAACACGCTCGGGCAATAACCAATTCTCGAAAACTCTTCGAAGGGAAACTTATCGTCGGTGCACTTGGTCTCCTGCATGCAGAGGACATCGGGCTGGACTGCCTCGAGCCAGCGGATTACGTGCGGCAGTCGAGCGATTATTGAGTTGACGTTCCAGGTAGCGATTTTCATATGATTGCGGTCTTAGATTCAGATTGCCAACATTATAAGCAATGAGCCGCCGAAGTGGATGTAGTCGCGAAGCGGATAGGAATTTTTCATGGGCCTTGGTAACAGCGTTGTGGCATGCGACTCGTTTTTACCGGGACCGCGGGCGTCTCGCCCGCTGAAGCGCGGAGCGTGCACGGGAACGGCCAGATGCCGCACATTTACCATTGCTGACTGTGGTCAATCTATTCTTAGCCCCGCGTGCCGTGTGCGCGCTTCGCGCTTCAGCGGGCGAGACGCCCGCGGTCCCAGTAAAAGCGTCTCACATTCATAACCGAGAAACCCGATCTCTAGTTGGTGTGTGTGACTAGGCCTAATTCAATTGACCGCGAGGTGGTACTGACCTAATGGTCCGCGGCATGAGTGACATCAGCCTGATAAGGTCGGACGGCTCGGATCTGTTCTATACTGTCGGAACTTACGCCACACATTTATGCCGAAGATCAAGCCCCTCAAGAAACTCGTAAGCAAAGCGCGGGACCTCCGCGAAAGTCACCAGGAGCGTCATCGCCCGACGGGCTTTGGCTTCGCACTTGCCGACAGCGTTGATTATCTCGACGCTACGCACTGGTACGCGGTTACCGCTACTAACTCCCTGTTTCTGTCACCCCGCTACCTGCGCGTGCTCGAAAAGGCAGGACCAGATAATCTGCGGCAGCGTTACGCGTTAATTTTTCGGGGGCGGGCGCCGGTAGCAGCCGTGGCGGCGCAAAGCGTCACGATTTCCCTGTCACGCGTGAGCCAGAAACCCAGGAAAGGAAAAGCGGCAGCGCCTCTCGAGAAGCTGCAAGAGAAGATGCTCGTCTGCGGCAACCTGCTTTCATGGGGCATGCATGGCATCGCTTTCGCCCCAAACGAAGATAGCGCAGCGCTTTGGCCCGCCGTTGCGGAGGCGCTCTACCGTCTTCGTCGAGCCGACAAGCTGTCAGGGGATACTGATCTCGTTATGGTTAAAGACATCCCCGACGCCCATGCCGCAGGCGCCTCAGCCCTATCACGATTCTCCTACCGGCAGCTGGAAACCGAGCCCAATATGGTACTGGATATTTCGCCCAACTGGCGAACCTATGAAGATTATCTGGCGAGTCTGACTTCCAGGTACCGCAAACAGGCGAAAGACATAAACAAGGATGTTGCCGCGGCTGGATGTCAGGTCGAACTCTTGAGTGACCCGGGCGACGTAACACGCCACGCCGAAACTCTTCACGAGTTATATCTGCAGACGCATCGCAACGCGCGCTTGAGATTAGTAACGCTGTCTCCAGCATTTCTCCCAACCTTGGCAGAGCAACTTGGCGAGGACCTGCGCTGCACGATCGTCAGACGTGACGATCAACTGTTGGGATTTGTAACTACTGTCCGCGATCGCGAAACGGCCGTCGGTTATTACATCGGCTTTGATAGGGAAGCTAATGCGGAGGTTCCCATCTATTTCCGGCTGCTCCAAACTGTGATCGACGACGCCCTCAAATTCGGCTGCCGGAATCTTTCGTTGGGGCGTACGGCCCTTGAGCCGAAAGCGCGTCTCGGCGCTCGGCCCGATCCATTCCGCATCTGGATTCGCCACCGGATCCCCATGCTTAATATGGTCGTGCGCGGACTGCTCCACACAATCTCGCACCATGATGAAGTGCCGGAACGAAACGTATTCAAGGAGACTTCCCCGAGGACCGGTTCGGTTCTGGCGTAAAGCAAACTGTTAGTTTGCGACGAATCGTATCACCCAAACTTGCCGTCAGCGTGGTTCCGCAAACCAACAGTTTGCATTACTGGTGCAATCCGGTCGGTTGAGCCTCCGCTCGTTGGCTGTCAGAGCGTGGCAATCAGTCCCGCGATCAAGGCGCCGCGCCGAGGAATATCATCAAGGATGATGTGCTCGTGCGTAGCGTGAGCTCCATCTCCGTCGATTCCCAGACCGTCAAGCACCGCAGCGCCGGCAGCGGCGGCGAAGTTTCCATCGGATGCGCCACCAACCTGGATTTCACCCAGCTCGAAATTTAGCCGGCGCGCTAACGCATTGGCTTGGGTGTAGAGACCAAGGACTTTGTCATTGCGTTCGAGTGGCGGACGGTTAATGCCGCCCTTCACGATCAATTGAAGGCGGTTGTCATAAGGACGTAAGTTGAAAATCTCATTTTCAATTCGCGCGGCCTCGCCGGAATCGCTGAAGCGCACATCGATCTCCGCGCGAGCTTCCGCGGCAACCACGTTTGAAAGCGTACCACCATGGAACACGCCAACATTGATGGTGATGCCGCCCGACGAGCCGTTGAAGGAATGCAATCGCTCCGTCTGACGCGCTAACTCCAGAATTGCGCTGGCCCCTTTTTCAGGTTCCAGCCCTGCATGGGCCGCGCGTCCACGCGCTTCAATCGTAAAGATTCCCGTCCCCTTTCGACCTGTTTTGACGCGACCACCATTTCCCGGCGGCTCCAACACCAACACAGCGCGCGCCCGGCGCGCTTCCGCTTCAACAAGCTGCTTTCCGGTGCGGCTTCCCGTCTCCTCGTCACAGGTCAATAGCAAAACAATGGGACGTTTCGGAGTTAGACCAGTCGCAACGCAGGCTCGAACTACCTCAATCGCCAGCGCGCAGTTGGCCTTCATATCGAAAACGCCCGGACCATACGCTCGGTTACCTTCTACCCGCCAGGGACGTTGCTTCAGCGAGCCGCGAAGATGAACTGTATCGGTATGGCCCAAAATCACAATTGGCTTTTCACGCGAATCACCGAACGCGATCACGCGCAGATGTTCGCCATAGTTTTCGCTGGCGACGCGTTCACTCGTCTTGACTCGGCTGATCCCCGCAGCAGCTGCCGCCAGGAGCGAAACCACTGCCTTGCTTCCCGCCTCGTCGCCTGATGGTGATTCGGTTTCCACCAGCGCCCGCGCAAATGCAACGATCGCATCCTGGCGGCTAAGAAAGTAATCGTTTAATGCAGTAAGATCTGAATCAGAGAGTGTCATGGCATCCTAACTAATCATTTCTTTTCTCACAGTCAACTTATCGATTCTTGCGAGGTTGGCCTCAAATCCAATTCCCGGCCCACCGGGCGCGGTGATGGTTCCACTAGTACTCACCGTAACCGGTGGATCGATAATGTCTTCTTGCCAGTATCGGGCGCTGGCCGAGACGTCGCCCGGCAAGGTGAATCCCTCGAGTGTCGCCATCGCGATGTTATGAGCGCGACCAATACCAGATTCGAGCATGCCGCCACACCAAACCGCGATGTTGTTTTCACGGCACACTCGCTCTACTTTCTTCGCCTGCGCGTGTCCCCCCACCCGGCCGAGTTTAAGATTAATTATCCGAGTTGCGTCAAGCTGGATTGCATGGCGAGCGTCAGCGCTTGAATGAATCGATTCATCGAGGCAAATGGACGTGACAATCTGTTTTTGCAGCTCAGCATGATCGAAGATGTCGTCGTGGGCAAGCGGCTGTTCGATCATCATCAGGTTGTACTGATCCATCTCCTTGAATAAGGCGACATCCGCGAGTGTGTAGGCAGAATTCGCGTCAGCCATCAAACGAATGTCGGGAAATTTATCGCGTACTTGCGCAATGATCTTCAAATCCCATTCGGGTTTGATCTTTATCTTTATGCGCTGGTAACCGGCCGCCAACTCTTTTTCTATTTTCTCAATCAGCTCCTCCGGCGTGTTCTGTACGCCGAGGGATACACCGCTCGAAATCTCGCCGCGCACACCGCCGATGTGTTTCCAAAGAGGCCGGCCCAACGCACGGGCTTCGAGATCCCAGCAGGCAGTTTCGATAGCCGCTTTCGCCATCCGATTCCCGCGCACCGCGCGCATCCGCTCCCATGTATCCGCTGCACTCACGATCTCTTTGCCAACGACCATCGGAGCAAGAAAAGTTTTAATCGTTGTCCACGCGGTTTCCGTCCATTCCTCACAGTAGAACGGTCCTTCCCCGGCAGTACACTCACCCCATCCTTCGGCGCCGTGTTTGTCTGTAACCCGGACAAGCAAAATGCGCCGCTCGGTAGTACGTCCAAAGCTGGTCTCGAAGAAATGTACTAATGGAAGGCGGATTTCGCGCAGTTCAACGGCAGTTATAGTCACTATTGGAAGCCCTGTTCCAAAATGGAGTAGGAATATTATTGTATTTGACTTGTCACTCAGTCGAGGTAATGGCTTGGTTATTCAGCGCGGCATGCATCGTGTGCCATGGGAGCGAGGCGCATTTCACGCGAACCGGAAACTCGCGCACGCCTGAGAATATCTTCAGGTTGCCGAGACCGTTTGCCGTAGCGTCTTCATCCAGTTCGCCGGTGACCATGCCGTGAAATTCACTGAAAAGTTTCTCCGCTTCCTGCTTGCTCTTTCCCTTCACCGCCTGCGTCATCATGCTGGCAGCGGCTTTAGAGATGGCACATCCGGAGCCTTCAAAGCTGATTTCCTTCACGGCGTCGTCTTCCAGATTCAGATAGACAGTCAATTGATCGCCACAGAGTGGATTGAACCCCTCGGCCGAATGGTTGGCCGTCTCAAGCTTGCGAAAATTTCGCGGCTTCTTATTGTGATCGAGAATGACCTGTTGGTAGAGTTCGCCTAGTTCTGACATTTTCCATTTCCGATTTTCAATATCCGATTCCCAATTTGGTTTTTGTCGAGACTAAACGGCAATCTGCAATCGGCCATTAACTAAAGATCTCAACCACCTTTTCAATGGTCCGCGCCAACACGTCAACCTCTTCCTTCGTATTGTAAAAAGCAAATGACGCGCGGGCGGTTGCGGGAATGTTGAAACGTTGCATCACCGGCTGGGCGCAATGATGACCGGCGCGAACGGCAATGCCTTCCTGATCAAGGATGGTGCCGATGTCATGGGGATGAATGTCGTCAATCACAAACGAGAGCACACTGGTTTTCTCCCGGGCAGTACCGATGATGCGCACTCCTTCAATCGCTTTGAGCCGTTCGGTAGCATAGCGCAACAACTCGTGCTCGTGCGCCGCCGCTTTTTTTCGATCTATCGAATTCAGATAGTCGATAGCGGCGCCGAGACCGATTTGCGAAGCGATAGCGGGAGTTCCCGCTTCCATCTTATTTGGCAGGTCGGCATAAGTCGTTTTCTCAAATGTTACGCTCTTAATCATGTCGCCGCCACCCTGGAACGGATTCATTGTCTCCAGCAGTTCGGCCTTGCCATAAATTATACCGCTGCCAGTCGGCGCAAACATCTTGTGCCCGGAGAAGGCAAAGAAATCGCAGTCCAGATCCTGAACATCGATGGGCATGTGGGGAGCGCTTTGAGCGCCATCGATGAGAACCGGCACGCCATATTTATGAGCCTGATCGATCATCTGCTTGACCGGGTTAATCGTGCCAAGCGCATTTGAGACGTGGGTAAAGGCCACAAACCTGGTTTTCTCACTAAGCAATGAGTTGTATTCGTCCTGCAGTAACTCGCCGGCGTCGTTCATCGGAATCACACGCAGGATTGCGCCCTTCTCTTCGCAAAGCATCTGCCAGGGAACTATGTTCGCGTGATGCTCCATCGCCGAAATAATGATTTCGTCGCCCGGTCCAATGAACTTCCGACCATAGCCGTGCATCACCAGGTTGATGCCTTCCGTTGCGCCGCGAACAAAGATACATTCCTTCGCTTCGCGCGCATTGATGAAGCGCTTCACTTTCTCGCGCGCGCCTTCATAGGCCGTGGTCGCTTTCTGGCTTAAATAGTGAACGCCGCGATGAATGTTGGAATGTTCGTCTTCGAGATAAATGCTGCCGCGGTCGATAACCACCTGGGGCACCTGCGAAGAAGCGCCATTGTCCAGATAAACAAGCGGTTTGCCGTTGACGATTTGACGAAGCACGGGGAAGTCTTCCCGGATGCGTTCCACATCGAAGCCGCCCGCTAAGACTGACTCGGGTTTGTCTTCAACCAAGAGTTTTTCAGTGCTACTCATGACGTTATGCTTCAAGTCGAGCGTTGAGACGATGCAGGACCGCCTCGTCAAGCTGGGCCCTAATCGAGTCGAGCTTTATCTTGCCGATCACTTCCTCCGCGAAGCCATAGGTCAAGAGATTGCGGGCCAGGTCGTAATGAATTCCGCGAGTCGACAAATAAAACAGTTCATCTTCGTCAATCTGCCCGACGGCTGCGCCATGGGCGCACTTCACGTCATCAGCCAGAATCTCAAGTTGTGGTTTCGTATCCACCCGCGCCTCGTTCGACAGGAGGAGATTCTTGTTTGTCTGCATGGCATCGGTTTTTTGCGCATCGTGACGAACGAAGATCTTGCCGTTAAAAACTGCGCGCGACTTGCCATCGAGAATGCCTTTATAAAGCTGATGGCTGGTGCAATGAGGCTTCCGATGATCGATAACTGAATGGGTGTCAGTATGTTGACTTGCGGTAACCAGGTATAGACCGTCAACCCAACACTCCGCACCTTCATGATCCATCGTCACGTTGATATCGTGCCTCGAGAGCTGAGCGCCAAACGTGATTGTGGTCGCGTCATAACTGGAATTTGCGCCCAGGTCGGCCGCGGTGGTGGCGACGTGAAACGCGCCGGCGCTTTCGCGCTGCACTTTGTAGTGTTCCAATCGCGCACCATCTGCGAGCACAATCTCAACTACCGCATTCGTAAAGTACGTCGCCTCGGCGGTGCCGACATAGCTCTCAATCAAAGTGGCGCTACTGTTCTCTTCAGCGATAACCAGCAGGCGCGGGAACGTTACCTCGTTGGTGTCGCTTGAATTGGAAATCAGGAGCAGATGTAACGGCACCTTGACCGTGACGCCTTTGGGAATGTAAACGAAAGCACCATGATGAACGAATGCCGTGTTGAGAGCAGTGAAACCATTGGTTATGTAGTCGGCATGACGCGCCAGATGGGTGCGCGCGATTTCGGAATACTGCGCGTCAGCCAGGGCCTCGGAAAGGTCAAGCGCGACTACTTCTTCCGGCAATCCTGTTAGCCTGGAAAGATCATTTCGCAGCCTGCCGTTAACAAAAACCAGCTGGCTATCTTGGGCCTCCACCACGCTGAAGTTTGCGAAGTCTTCCGCATCAGAACTTCGGCCGGACGTTTCAGTCGCTATCAGGGGGGTGAAGTTAGTCCGGGCAATCGGCGCAATATTGGTGTATTTCCACTCTTCATCTTTCACTGAAGGAAAGCCCAACTCTGCAAACGTGGCCATCGCGTTCTCGCGCATACGCACGAGCCACGAATCGGACGAATCGTGGTCACTGGCCTGCAGAGTTCGAAAGGCTTCCAGGTAAGAATTCTCTTGTGTTGCTGTTTCGGTAACCATCATCTTTGGTTTGTGGGCACGCCTACAACGCTCGCTTCGGTAGCGGATTTCAACCAGTCGTAGCCCTTTTGTTCGAGTTCCAGCGCCAACTCCTTACCGCCTTCTTTCGCTATGCGCCCGTTAGCAAGCACGTGCACAAACTGCGGCACTATGTAATCGAGCAGACGCTGGTAATGCGTCACGAGAATGACGGCGTTTTCTGAATTGTGAAGCTGATTGACGCCGCCGGCGACGATTCTCAGGGCGTCGATATCTAAACCGGAATCAGTTTCGTCAAGGATAGCGAGCTTTGGCTGGAGTACTGCCATTTGCAGAATCTCGTTGCGCTTTTTCTCGCCCCCGGAGAAACCCTCATTAACGGAACGCGTCATAAAGCTCGCATCCATCTCAACGACCCTGGCGCGCTCTTTCAAGAGGTCCCTAAACTCGAGCGGATCCAACTCTTCCTCGCCCAGATGCTTGCGCTTCTCGTTGTAAGCGAGCCGCAAAAACTGTGCATTGGAAACTCCCGGCACTTCAATGGGATATTGAAACGCCATGAAGACGCCTTCGCGCGCGCGTTCGTCCGGGGCCATTTCGAGCAGATTCTTCCCTTCGTAGAAGACTTCACCCTTCGTCACCTCATACGCCGGATGACCGCTCAAGACCTTGGCGAGGGTTGATTTGCCTGAACCGTTAGGGCCCATGATGGCGTGGATCTCGCCCTTTTTCACGGTCAGATTGATCCCCTTCAGGATCTCATTACCGTCGATACCTGCATGTAAGTTTTTGATCTCTAACACCTATTATTGCTCCTCATCAAACTACCGGGAACGACGCGGTGACACGGAGACGCGGGGAAAGCGAGTCACCGTGTCACCGCGTCTCTCCATCCCCGCGTCCCTCACCCGACGCTACCCTCAAGCTTCATTCCCAGCAGGCGTTGTGCCTCGACAGCAAACTCCATTGGCAACTGCAGGAACACATCCTTACAAAAGCCGTTGATAATCAGCGAGACCGCATCCTCCTGCGAAATACCGCGTTGCTGCAAATAGAACAATTGCTCCTCGCTAATCTTTGACGTGGATGCTTCATGCTCGACACTCGAGGTATTGTTCATTACCTCGATGTAGGGAAATGTATTGGCGCCGCTGTTTGAACCAATCAACATCGAATCACACTGCGTATAATTTCGCGAGTTTTCCGCCTTGGGCATCACTTTCACAAGACCACGATAGCTGTTATTCGATTTTCCAGCCGCGATTCCCTTCGAAATGATGGTCGAGCGAGTGTTCTTGCCGAGATGAATCATCTTCGTGCCGGTATCGGCCTGCTGTGCGTGGTTGGTTAACGCGACGGAATAGAATTCACCGATAGAATTGTCGCCCTGCAGAATACAAGATGGATATTTCCAGGTAATGGCAGAACCGGTTTCAACCTGCGTCCACGATATCTTCGAATTCCGCCCGGCGCACTTGCCGCGTTTGGTAACGAAATTGTAGATGCCACCAACACCTTCTTCATCGCCCGCGTACCAGTTCTGAACTGTCGAATACTTAATCTGAGCATCGTCAAGCGCGACCAGTTCAACGACCGCGGCGTGCAATTGGTTCTTGTCAAACTTAGGCGCAGTGCAACCTTCGAGATAAGAAACGTACGAGCCTTCCTCGGCCACGATCAAGGTTCGCTCAAACTGCCCAGACTCCGAATTGTTGATCCGGAAGTACGTCGAAAGCTCCATTGGGCAGCGCACGCCCCTGGGAATGAAACAGAACGAGCCATCCGAAAAGACGGCACTATTGAGAGCCGCGAAGAAGTTGTCGTTTGTAGGAACAACCGATCCGAGATATTTGCGGACGAGATCCGGATATTCCCGAATCGCCTCGGTAAATGAACAGAAGATGACGCCGTGCTTCTTGAGTTTTTCTTTATAGGTTGTCGCTACTGAAACCGAATCGAAGACTGCATCGACAGCGACGCCGGCAAGTTGCTTCTGTTCAGTCAAAGGAATGCCAAGCTTCTCAAACGTGCGCAACAGTTCCGGATCCACTTCGTCGAGGCTGGCCTTGGTGGCCTTCTGCTTCGGTGCGCTGTAGTAGATCACATCCTGGTAATCGATCTCCGGATAGGTGATGTTTGGCCAATGCTTCGGCTCGGTCATTGTCAGCCAATGGCGATAGGCCTTCAGGCGAAAGTCCAACATCCAGTCAGGCTCGTTCTTAATCTTAACAATCAAGCGAATCGTATCTTCCGTGAGTCCGCGCGGAATAACGTCCGACTCGATGTCGGTGACGAAACCGTACTTATATTCTTGTTTACCTAATAGTTCTGCTGCGCTCATCTGTTATTAATCCCTAAGAATTCTTGTCGGACTGTATTCCCATCACACCTGCACGTGGTTCGATTCCGTTCTTTGCAGCTGCTTCGTGCCCTGGATCTTGTGAAGCACGGCATCGACGTTAGCTTCCGTGCCAAGAAGTTGCGACAACGTAATCTCGGAGAGTGCCTTGTCAACGATCTGATGGAGCTCCACGATGACAGGTCTAATCCCACAGTCGCCGGTATGCACACAAGAATCGAGAACGCCCGCATAAGTCTTGCAATGCGTCTCCACACTCTCGTCATCCAGCACGCTTATCACCTCATTAAGATGAATGACCGAAGCCGGCCGGGCCAGTCGATAGCCGCCTTTGATGCCACGCTGCGACTGCACAAAGCCGGCCTTATTAAGAATCCACATCAGCTTTCCGGCGTTCGCGACGGAGATGCCTTCCCTTCGCGCTATTTGCGCAAGCGTCAACGACTCCCCTTGCGAGTCCGCACGGGCGAGTTGCAGCAAACAGCGCAACCCATATTCTTCCTGTGCCGATATCTTCATTAAATACCTACTAACAAGCGGAGCTCCTCCGGAGCCCCAGGCATCTATCATTACTCTTAGATGGAGGCAGTTTACCTAATCCTTACTTTTAAGTCAACATTAGGTTAAGCTGCTGGGATTGAGGGGGATACGGCGTCTTTATTACTCAGGTTGAGTGTTTAGAGCGTGAAGTTGAAGTCTATATAGCCGCTAAACCGCGCTGGCCCGCCCGCAGGGGAGATCCCCCCAAAAGACCATTGTCGAGCGGCCTCTTCGGCAGCCGCTCTCAAAAGCATCGGGCCCTCTGAATGGGAGACGGCGATGACTTTCCCGGTCTCGTCGACAATCACATGAACCCTTACCAATCCCGCGGCGCCACTCCGTCTGGCGCTGGCTGGGTAACGTGGCTGGACCATCTTTGTTGCCTTCGCATTCAAGGACCCGGCATCACTAATTGAGGGTTCGTCAGCTTTCGCATCACCAGGAGGTTGAACCTTGGCATCGTCCACGCCGGGAGATTGCCCCACGATGGACTGCGGTGAACTCACCGCCTCAGTTGAGGGCTGTTGCGCGGCGCTATCGTCCTTTTGAGACGCCTTAATCTCGAGCGGCGTGTCCGAAATCTTCTTTGTAGAGTAGGGCGAAGATGAGGCGCCTTTATTCACCGGCGATTTAGCGGGACGTAATGGAGGAATTCCACCCAGCGAAGCGATCTGCGTTTGCGATGACGCGAGCGCCTCGCGCGCGCTTGCGTACTCGGCTTCCCACTTAGCTTGATCTTCGCTGTCCTTAGCAAGTGACAAACGAATTCCCAGCACGTCCTCAAGCAACGAGAGAGAGTCGTAAGCCCTTCGTCCATTTGAAATCTCTTTAGCCTGGGCAATCATTCGCTCAAGCAGCGATCGCAGGCGATTCAGATCGCTGATTGCTTCGGCCGGGAGGCTCGTGCCGCTGGTGTTTATTCCAAAACTCCGGTAGCGCGCGAGGTGGGTGCGGGCGCCGTTTACCGCCTGACCGGCCAGTGCAAAGTAGGTTCCAAAGGATTCATCTTTTTGCGCGGAGCGGGCCGGGTTCCCCGGCGCGGCAACCGCGCTCTGGTGGTGGTCCTGATAATTCTCTTCAAGCAGTGCTTCGGCTCTTCCGTAGTTTCCCTCTTCCAGGTATACGCTCATTAGCATTATGGAAGTGATGTTGCTAACCGCATAGTCATGCGTTGCTGCTCGGACTGACTCAAGTTCGCTGGCTGCGGTATCCAGCCGGTGAGCGGCAATGAGCGCACGCGCGCGTTCGATTCGGGATTGAGTCTGCTCCGGGGAGTTTGCCGCGTCGGGCGTCGGCTGTCCGTTGATCGCACTAGAGAAGGAAAATAAGAAACCGAATAAAAGGAAAACTCTAAGCAAACGGGGAACACCTCTCCGAGGGAATATTTCTGGCGATGCGAAGTGCCCAGCTAAATGCAAAAGCGAGCCTTAGAAGCTCGCCAGGCATTCACAACCTGTTTGATATTATGAAGGGGACATTGGACTATCGCAAGTGCATTGGTTAATGTTTTGATTGCATCGGGATTCTATTTTGATGCTTCTACGGGGTGACGGAACCACCAAAACTTTTGATTACTCTTTCACGGAACACACGGGCGCCTTCTTTTATCGCGGCTTCATTCAGCGTAAGTAAATGCCGGTCGCGCATCACAACCTTCCCATTGATGATTACCGTTTCCACGTCGGAAGCTTTGGTCGCATACACCAGATCAGAATAGATATTGTAGAGTGGTATTTGATTTAGCGAGTCGCGCTTGACGAGGACCAGGTCGGCGCGTTTTCCCTTTTCTATTGAACCGATTTCTTTTTCCATGTGTAGCGCTTGCGCGCCGCGAATGGTTGCCAGCTCAAATGCCTCCTGGGCAGACATCACTTTGGGATCGCCACTGACAACTTTGTGAAGCTTAGCGGCAGTGTCCATCTCTTCCCACATGCTTAAATCATTGTTCGAAGCAGCGCCGTCCGTGCCGAGGCCTACCAATAATCCCTCGGCTAACATTTTGGGGACCGGAGCTACACCGGCGGCAAGTTTCATATTCGACTGTGGATTATGAACTACGCTGACTCCGAGCCGTTTCAAGACACCAATCTCGGAAGCAGTAGGCCAAATCACATGGGCCGCGATCACTTTTTCATTAAGAAATCCGATCCGTTCCAGATAATCAATCGGACTTGCGCCCTTTGCTTTGATACTATCGTCCACTTCCCTCTTCGTCTCAGAGATATGCGTAACAATCGGTGCGCCAGTTCGGTCGGAAAAAGCTCGAATGGCTTTAAGATGCTCTTCCGAGACTGTGTAAGGAGCATGAGGAGCTATCGCCGGAGTGATCAGTTGATGGCCCTGCCACTTCTTGACGAACTTCTCAGTGTACGCCATTGCTTCGCCATTCGTCTTGTTATCGGCGACAGGAAAGTCAATTATCGTTTCGCCCAAAACTCCTCGCACGCCCGCCTTCGCAGTTTCATCAGCAACTGCGTCTTCGAAGTAGTACATATCGCAGTAGGTGGTCGTCCCGCCGCGAATCATTTCGGCTAACCCTAATCGCGTTCCCACGCGGACGAATTCTTCGGAAACGTTCTTAGCTTCGGCCGGGAAGATGTATTTTGTGAGCCAGTCCTGCAGGTCAAGATCATCAGCCAACCCTCTAAACAAGGTCATGGGAATATGAGTGTGCCCATTGATGAGTCCAGGGATAATGATCTTTCCGCCGGCATCGACCCTTTCCGGAGCCGTGTACACACGGATGATGTCCCGGCTCGAACCGACCGCCACGATGCGCCCGCCGGCCACAGCAATACCCGCTGCCGGGATGACTCGGTGGTCTTTGTCCATGGTTACCAGCGTGCCATTCAGCACGAGAAGATCCACTCGCGTCATATGGCGGCCCCTGTTTCGTTGTGCGGCTGCCGGCAAGAGACTGAAAAGCATGGCAGCAACAAGTGTGAAGACCATGAATATTGTTTTGTACATAAGCTCAGCGGCAATGCAGCGTTTCGGTCTATTAAAAATGAGATCCGTTTAGAACGCGGACTTGTCCGGCTCGTCACGGGGGTGCACAAATGCAGTTTCTAATCGACACATCCCAACTAGAGAGTTACGAACTCTCCTTCGATGACTCCTTCGCCCGCCATTTCGCGGCGTTGCTAAGGAAGCGCGCGTCGAAAGCGCGCGGTAAGAGTTCCTTTATTGAGACTATCTGAGTTTCGCCGCGAAGATTCCCCAGCACGATCGTCGCGTTCTTCGCAAACTCCCAGATGATTTGCCGGCAGGTACCGCAGGGCGGTGTTAACGATTCCGTGTCGGCGACAATCGCTAATTCGGTAAACTGTCTTTCGCCTTCGGACAAAGCCTTCCAAATGGCGACGCGCTCGGCGCAGACCGTTAAGCCATAACTGGCGCTTTCAACATTACAGCCCGTGTAGACTTTCCCCTCCTCGGTCTTCACTGCGGCGCCCACAAGGAAGTTTGAAAAAGGCGCGATAGACTGCAGCCGCGCCGACTTCGCCGTTTCTATAAGTTGCTGCAAACTCTCTTCGCTCAAGATTGGCCTCCAGTTGAAGTTAAAGCTCCCGCCAACCTCTCACGAATCTTTCCACTAATCAAATCTATGCTCACCAGATTATGACCACCTTCCGGAATGATGACATCAGCGTAACGTTTTGAGGGCTCGACAAACTGCATATGCATTGGCCGCACCGTGGCTACGTATTGTTCGATGACCGATTCAACTGTTCGGCCTCGCTCGGCGATGTCGCGGCGCAAGCGGCGAATGAAACGAATGTCGTCGGGCGTATCGACAAAGACTTTGATATCCAATTGCTCGCGCAGACGTGGATCGACAAAGATTAGTATGCCTTCGACAATAACTATCGGCTTGGGATCGACCGCTCGCGTTTCGTTTAACCGAGTATGTGTCTTGAAATCGTAGATTGGCAGGTCAATCGGTTCGCCTGCTTTTAACCTGCGAATGTGATTGACCAGCAAGTCGTTATCGAGCGCATCAGGGTGATCGAAGTTTGCCAGCTGGCGATAGTCGAGCGGCAGATCCTTGAGGTTGCGGTAATAAGAATCCTGCTGAATGAAGACGACTTCACTCGCCTTAACTGTTTCCAGGATGCGGTTTGCTACCGTGGTCTTGCCCGATCCGGTGCCGCCGGAAATGCCAATGATTAGACTCACAAAAACTCTTCCGCGTTTAAGAATATTCGTCTACCAAGACGGCGGACTGTTATCGGGAATATCCGATTCAATAGACTCACGAGCGTCTTGCCTGTCTAATTGTCTGACTGGCTGGCATCAGTCCGTGGCGCCTTCGCAATAATCTTACGGAGCAACTGGGTAAACGTTTCTCGCACCCGCTCGCCTGTCTCCATCACTTCTTCATGGTTAATTGGATCTTCGGTAATGCCGGCAGCCATGTTGGTTACGCACGAGATGCCTAACACCTTCATGCCCATCTGGCGAGCGACGATAGCTTCAGGGACCGTGCTCATTCCCACAGCATCAGCGCCAAAAGCTCGAAGCATGTGAATCTCTGCCGGCGTTTCGTAACTTGGCCCAGTTAGTGCCGCATAGATACCGCGCCTGATAGTAATTTCCAGAGCCCGCGCTTCTTCAATTACCAACTCCTGCAACTCTCGAGAATAAACTTCCGACATGTCCGGAAAGCGCGGCCCAAAACGTTCATCGTTGGGACCACGCAATGGGTTAACTCCCATGAAATTCAAGTGATCGCTGATGACCATCAATGCGCCCCGAGTTAGTTCCACGTTGACGCCACCGGCGGCATTGGTCAACACCAGGGTGTTGATTCCCAGCAGTTTGAAAGCTCTAATCGGAAACGTAACTTCCTCGAGCGAATAGCCTTCGTAATAATGCACCCGCCCCTGCATTGCCAAAACGGTTACACCGTCGACTTTTCCAATCACCAACCTGCCAGCATGTCCCTGGGCAGTCGATGACACGAATCCCGGAATCTCTCGGTAAGGTATGATGACCGCGTCTTTGAACTCCTCCGCAAAGCCACCCAGTCCACTACCCAGCACGAGGGCGATGCGCGGTTCTTGGGCGGCGAGCGAACGGATTGTGCGCGCGGCGTTCTCGGCACGCGAGTAAAGATTCGATGAAACTGCTTCAACCATGGCCGTGATGATAATAGAGGCGGCTACGCAAAGACTCAGAGGAATAACTGTTTCGGTACGTCTCCTATCTTTCTTTCTCGTATGGAATTCCCAGCGCTCGCGGGGGTTGCGACGAGCCGATAAAGCCGGCCAGTACAATGATCGTCAAAACGTAAGGCACCATTTGGATGAACTGTACCGGAATGTCGTCGCCGGAAGGGAGCTTGACCACACCCTGCATCTGAATCGAGAGAGCCTCAGTAAGACCAAACAACAGACAAGCAAGTAGTGTTTGCACGGGCCGCCACTTGCCGAAGATCAAAGCTGCCAGCGCGATGAACCCACGGCCGGACGTCATATTCCTGGTAAACAACGACGACTGCCCGATAGACAAGTAAGCACCGCCGATTCCTGCAAGCGCTCCCGACAACAACACGCCCGCGTATCTCATTCGCGCCACCTTAACACCGGCCGCATCCGCGGCTTCGGGATTTTCGCCCACCGATCGCAGTCGCAAGCCGAAGGGAGTCTTGTAAAGGACGTACCAGCTAATCGGGACGAGTGCAAAGGCAATCACGATCGGAATCCAGGGTATCAAATGCTCTTTGGGAATCTGCGGCGTGGAGCCGGATGATAGAAAGAAAGCGCCGCTGAGAAACGCGGGCATGCCGATCATAAGAATATTGATCGCGGTGCCGGTGACAACTTGATCGGCTTTGTAGCGAATGCAAGCGACTGCATGTATCGCGGCAATCAGCCCTCCGGCCATCATCCCGGCAAGTAGTCCTACATACGGGTTACCTACCGCATAGGTCACTGCGGCTGCCGTAAAGGCTCCGGCCAGCATCATTCCTTCCAGCGCAATATTGATGACACCGGAGCGCTCGGAAAACAACCCTCCCAGTGCCGCCAGGATCAACGGAGTGGACAGCCGTATGGTTGACCAGATAAGTGCGACGGAAAGAATTTCTGACATTAAGCCACCTCTTCGTCGGATTTAGCCTTTGAGGATTTACACTTTGGATCGTTTAAGCAAACCAAACCTCGCAAATGGACCACGGAAAAAAGCTTCCGCCGCCACAAAAAGAATTATTGTGCCCTGCAACACCTGAACGATATCTTTTGTCACGTGTTCGGTGAAGGCGTCAACGGGAATGCCCCCACGCTGAAGAATTGCAAACAGCAAGGCGGAGATAATCACGCCCACCGGATGGTTGCGGCCCAGCAGGGCGACGGCGATACCCGTGAATCCGTAGTTATCTGAAAACCCGTCGTAGTAACGATAACGGTAGCCAATGACTTCATTTATGCCAACCATTCCGGCGAGCGATCCGGAGATCGTCATAGCGATCACGATTTGCTTGCGAACCGAGATACCACCATATTCGGCAGCACTGGGGTTTGTGCCGGTGGATCGCAGCTCATAGCCCCATTTGGTGCGCCACAGAAAAACATAAACCAGCCCGCAACAGATTAGCGCCAGCACAAACGAGAGGTTGAGTGGAATCCATTGAGGAAAGCCTGGAATAAACCTTCCCAGCCGGGCGATGTGCGCGCCTTGTCCGATCGGAACACTCTGCATTATCGGATCGCCCGGCGCCTTGTAATGATATTGAGTGAAATAACTCAGCAGTGCGACCGCCAGAAAGTTCAACATGATCGTGTTGATGACTTCATGCGATCCGAAACGCGCTTTCAATATCCCGGGAATCGCTCCCCACATCCCGCCACCCACAATCGCGGCGATGAAACACATAGGAATCAAAAGCCACGGTGAAAAATTCGCAAAAGTGATTCCCACCCATGCTGTAGCAAATGCGCCGATGTAAAGCTGGCCTTCGGCTCCAATGTTAAGCAGGCCACAACGAAAAGCAACCAACACGGCAAGCCCCGTAAAAATCAGCGGCGTCGCGTAGAAGAGCGTGTAGCCAATGCCAACGGGCCACGAGAAGGCGCTACCGAAAAGTAAACGGTACGCTTCCAGCGGATTATCGCCGATAATGAGAATCAAAATTCCGCCAACAATAAAAGCGGCCACGACGGCGATCAGCGGAAACAAAAGTTCGCGTAGGAGTTTCATTGGATTTCAGATTTTAAATCTTCAATCTCGTATTTTGTTTCGTGGTCTTTCGTGTTAAGTCTTTGGTCTTAAGTCTTTGGTCTTTGGTCTTTTGGTTTTCGGTTCTGTGGTTATCGGACCCCAGGGCCTGTTTCTTTGGCTTTGCTTTTTAGTTTTTGCTTTTAAAAAAGCTTAAATATCTTAAATCTCAAATTTGAGATCTGAGATAATCTTAAATCTCAAATTTGAGATCTGAGATCTGAGATCTCAGATCTGAAACTTCAGATTCCTAGTGTCCTCTTGTCATTAACAACCCAATCTCTTCGATAGTTGCGACCTTTGGATCGACTTCACCCACAATGCGCCCATCGTGAATAATCAGCAGGCGATCGGAAAGCGATGTGACCTCTTCCAGCTCGGCCGAGACCAGCAGCACCGCACAGCCGGAATCGCGCAGCGCCACCAACTTTCGGTGGATAAACTCGATTGCGCCGATATCCACGCCGCGCGTCGGCTGCGAAACCAGCAAAAGCTTCGGATCAACTTTAAACTCTCTGCCAATTATCAGCTTTTGCTGATTGCCCCCCGAGAGTGAACGCGCGGGAAGATCAGGGTTGGCCGGCCGCACGTCAAAACCCTGAATAATCTCGTTTGCCCGTTCTCGAATCGCTTCGTTGTCCAGGAAGCCCGCGTAGGCAACGATTGGTTTCCGATAGTGCACGCCGAGAATCGAATTCTCGGCAAGATTGAATTCCAGCAGTAAGCCGCGGCGATGCCGGTCTTCAGGGATGTGGGCGATTCTTAGCTCTCGCCGTAGCCTCGCACCTTCGTGAGCAATGTCTCGATCTTCAAACAGGATCTTGCCCGAGAGTTGGGACGGACTTATCAGTCCGGCAAGGGCTTCAATCAATTCTGTTTGGCCGTTTCCTTCTACGCCGGCGATGCCGAGGATTTCTCCGGCACGAACTTCAAAAGAAACGTTATCGACGCGCTTCGCTCCACCCCGCGCCGTAACTGAGAGACCGCGAACGCTCAACTCCGCACTTCCCGGGTGGGCGTCCGGCTTTTCGACGCGCAAAAGCACTTCCCGACCCACCATCAATCGCGCCAGATCGGCAGCATTTGTTTCCTTCGTCTGTAAACGGCCGACAACGCGACCGTCGCGCATTACAGTTACTTCATCAGAGATTGCCAGAACTTCAGCCAGTTTGTGAGTGATTATTACTACGGTCTTTCCCTGCTCACGCATTCTGCGGAGGATGGAAAAGAATTCGTCAACTTCCTGCGGGGTCAAAACTGCGGTTGGTTCGTCGAGGATCAGCAGGCGTGCGTGACGGTAAAGCGCCTTCAGGAGCTCAACGCGTTGTTGCTGGCCAACCGACAAATGCTCGATGACTGCACCTGGGTTAACAGCGAGCTTGAATTCCTCAGAGACTCTGCGAATTTCCAGACTGGCTTTGGCGAGATCGAGAGCAATGGCACTGCCTGGCTCAGCGCCGAGCACGATATTCTCGGCGACGGTCATCGTATCCACTAACATGAAATGTTGGTGGACCATGCCTATCCCCAGCGCAATAGCATCGTGCGGCGACTCGATGCCATGGACATGGCCATCAATCAGTATTTCACCTTCATCGGCTTTGTAGAATCCATACGCAATACGCATCGCCGTGGATTTCCCGGCGCCGTTCTCGCCCACAATGGCATGAATGGTGCCGGCCTTTACGACAATATTCACATGGTCGTTAGCAAGAACGTCACCAAAGCGTTTTGTTATGTTACGTAACTCAAGCACTGGTTTTGGTTTTTGGTCTTTGATCTTTGGTCTACAGGCCTTTGGTCTTTGGTCTGGGTCTTGGGTTTCCCCGCCGAGCTTTTAGCTGATCTTGGCCAGAGACCGTCGCCTCTTTTCAAATGACCCGATTGAACGCAGATAGGCATTCAACTTCGGCGTCAATTCTTTCACCAGAGGCAAAAGGTCATTGACCTGCTTCTCGCTAAGTAACTTTCTTCGGTAGGCTCTTCGGAGCCAATGCTGCGTCTCATATAACGAACCCCTGGCCACTCTCAGAAATCGACGAATCTCTGGATCGGTTCCTCTTCCACGTCCTTCTGCAATGTTAGCGCCAATACTGTCGGCTGCTCGGACAAGTTGTTTTCCTACTGTGTCCTTTGCAAGCATGTGCCACCGAACAACAATCTTCCATAACTGATCCGACAATTTCTCCGATAGTTTGTAAATCTGTAAATTCTCGAAATTGGTCCTCTCCATTGGAAGCTCCTCAAGCGGAGGGTGTGTTGTCCAAGTACAATGTACCAAGTACTCAGCTTGAAGCGGTTTGCGCAAAGACCAAAGGCCCAAGACCAAAGACCCATCTATTTCCCCATTAAATCCGGGACCTTGATTTCGCCGCTGATAATTTTCTTCTTTGCTTCTTCGACTTGTTGAATCATTTCGGGAGTTACAAGATCTTTATTGTTCGCGTCCATTGCATAGCCCACGCCATCCTCGTTCAGCCCATACACGTGAAAACCGGCCTTGAACTGCCCGTTCACTACATCTTGAATAATTGAATAGACGGCGTTGTCCACACGTTTGACCATGCTCGTCAGCACGAACCCAGGCTTGACCATGTTTTGATTCGCATCCACGCCAATAACAAGATGCGTTGCGCGTCCGTCTTTTTTACCCGCCTGCTCAACTGCATCAAAGGCCCCCAATCCAGAATTACCCGCCGCGGTGAAGATTACGTCCGCGCCTTTACTGATTTGCGCCAGCGCAATCTCTTTGCCCTTGCCGGGATTGTTCCAGGCAGCGTCAGTGACGCCGACGTAGTTTGGGATTACACGAATGTTGGGATTAACGGCGCGCGCGCCTTCCTCGTAGCCGCCTTTGAAGCGATGAATCAAACCAATATCCATGCCGCCAATAAAACCGATGGTGCCGGTTTTACTGGTCTTGGCCGCGAGCATACCCACCAGGTATGAACCTTCATGTTCCTTAAAAACCAGGGACGCCACATTTGGAAGATCACTGACCCCGTCCACTATCGCGAAGCGAATGTTGGGATAGTCCTTCGCCACGAGTTCAATGATTGGGGTTTGCGCGAAGCCGATGCCGATAATGAGGTCGTAATTACGTTCGGCGAAGGCGCGCATTGCCGGCTCGATAGAGGTCGGATTGCCGGGTTCAATATCACGGAGCACAATGGGCAGCGGTGGCTTGCCGCAACTCGTGCCATCGGGCCACTTACCGGTTTCTGCACACTTTGCGCCGGCCCACGCCGCGGCATTGAACGAACGGTCATCCTTGCCGCCGATATCGAAAACTATACCTACCCGAATCTTCGACTTGTCGTCAGCACCATAACCCGCACGATTGCAAGCAGAGCCGAAAACCGCCAGCAGGCACAGAACGAGAATCGTCGAGCACAATACAAACTTCATTAGTTAATCACTTCCCTGATAAGTTGCGGTATTTCCTTTGGAGGTTGATGGTCGATTTCGTATGCGGTCTGAATTCGTTGGGCGGCTTCTTTAGCCTTTGCTTCCTCACGACAATAGACCGTGCCAAGGGCCGCGCCGGCGTCAATGCGATCTCCAATCTTGAGTTCAGCGATGAAACCCACTGAAGGGTCGATGGCGTCGTCGATGCGCAGACGTCCTCCGCCGATAGCGGCAATCGCATTGCCAATTTCCGCTGTGTTAACTTTGCTAACGAAACCAGAACGCGGCGATTCTACCTTAAACGATTCCGTCACCAAAGGAAGATACTTCGCCGGGTCGTCGCAGACTCTCGGCTCGCCACCCTGTGCTGCTACATTCTGACGAAAACGTTCCAGGGCCTCCCCCGACCCCAGGATCTTTTGCAAACGACCACGAGCTGTTTCAAGAGAATCCTCGACGCGGGCAAGAACCAGCATGTGAGCGGAAAGCTCAAGCGACAGCTCAAGCACGGCATGTGCGCCCTCAGCCGCCTCGCCACGCAACAACTCAATACACTCCTTGACTTCCAATGAATTTCCCACTGCCTGGCCCAGCGGTTGATTCATATCAGTCAGCAGTGCGCGCGTACGAATGCCGCAAGCGTTACCCGTTCTGACCAGAGCGTGCGCCAGCGCCTTTGCTCGATCTTCATCGCACATAAACGCACCCGAACCAACTTTTACGTCGATCACCATGGCGTCGAGACCGGCAGCGCCCTTTTTCGAAATTATTGAAGCAACTATCAAGGGTATGGCTTCCACAGTAGCTGTGGCGTCACGAAGCGCGTACATCTTTTTGTCGGCCGGGGCCAGCTCCGCAGTCTGTCCCGACATTGCATACCCAACGGTTTTGAGCACACGCTCGAATTCACCGGCACTCAGATCCACCCGGTAGCCGGGAATTGATTCCAGTTTATCGAGCGTGCCTCCCGTGTGGCCCAAACCACGCCCGGAAATCATGGGCACACAGATTCCACAGGCAGCAACCATCGGCGCGATCAGGAGTGACGTCTTGTCGCCTACTCCGCCGGTGGAATGTTTGTCGGCTTTTGGTTTGGCGATGTCTGAAAAATCCAGTGTCTTTCCCGAATGCAACATGGCATCGGTGAGGATCTCCTGTTCGGCATCATCCATGCCGTTCAGATAGATGGCCATTAACAGGGCGCTAATCTGGTAGTCAGCAATTGTCCCGCGCGTCACGCCTTCAATGAAGAAGCTGATCTCGTCGGGTGAGAGCTGATGGCCGTCACGTTTTCGGCGAATTACGTCCTGCGGTCTCAAACGTTTCCCCTAAGCTGATCTAACGCAAACTGTTAGTTTGCGACTGCGCGTTGCCACCTATGTAACTCAAGCTGTTAGTGAGTGCGTTGCCACTCACGTGAGAACCTCCGCTCTTTCGCAACTTACAATTTGCGTTTACGATCCAAGAAGAATCGCCGCCTGAGCGGAAACGGCAAGTCCCTGACCAACAGCGTCCAGTCCTTCTCCAGTCTTGGCTTTCACGCTTACGCATGAAAGCTCCACGCTCAGGACCTCCGCGATGTTCTCACGCATGGACAAGATATAGGGTCGGAGCTGTGGCCTCTCAAGCATGATCGTGGCGTCGACGTTTACGACACGACGGCCGCGCTCATGCGCCAGCCACGCCACACGCGAGAGTAGCTGCATGCTGTTCGCATCTTTCCATTGCGGATCGTTATTGGGAAAATGGATTCCAATATCGCCCTCGCAAAGGGCGCCCAGTAGCGCATCGGTGATGGCATGCAAGAGAGCGTCAGCATCGGAGTGGCCCTCGCCTCCCCGCTCACACGCTACATGCACACCACCGAGCATCAGCGGGCGGCCCTCAACTAGCTTGTGTGTATCATTTCCAATGCCGATTCTGAACATAAAAATCAGTGAGCGGTGAGCAGTGAGCAGTTAATGGTTTGTTGGTGATCATTTGTCGACAGTACCGTAGATAGCCGGTATTTGCTGCTTACTGCTCACTGACCTAAGCAGTGCTTCCGCAACCACCAGATCCTCCGCCCGCGTAATCTTGATGTTACGCAAACTTCCGGCAACGGTAACGATCCTCACGCCCAAACGCTCAACGAGTGAGCTTTCATCCGTCAGTTCCGGATCAGAAACGTCCGCCTCTTCATAGGCGCGGCGAAGTAGTTTATAGGTAAAGCACTGCGGTGTCAGCGCGTTGCGCAGCCCATCCCGCTTCAAGGTCCTTATCACCACTCCGTCTGTCACTTCTTTTACTGTGTCGACGGGAGCAGCAACCAGGATCGCCGCGCCTTCCAGTTTCGCCGCTTGGACCGTGCGCGCAATTTCATCAGGCGTTACAAAGGGACGCACGCCATCGTGAACGGCAACGATTTCCGGGTTCCTCTCTTCCACAGCATCCAAACCATGAAGGACTGACTCGGCCCGGGTTGCGCCTCCCGGCACGACAGCTTTCATCTTCCGCAGATCGTGTTTATCAGCAAGGGAGAGAAACCAGGCGGTTTCCTCCGCCGTCACAACTACTATGATTTCCTGGATCGCATCACACTGCTCGAAGACTTTGAGCGTGTGGAAAATGATGGGAGTGCCCGCCAGTTCCAGAAATTGCTTTGGCCGCTTACCCGCCATCCGCGTGCCTTGCCCGGCGGCGGCAATAATTGCGACATTCATAAGAAGGTGAAAGGTGAACGATGATGAGCGACCAGCAGATTCACTTCATCGGTTAGGAGGGCAATTATCGTCAAGCTTTGAAAAGTAATAACTAATGAGGGAAAAAACAACCGCTATGTTGCCGAATGCTCATCACTGCTTTCATAATTCCGTTATTGGTTCAGTGTCGGTAATTCGCACCGGTAAGGGCCCGCTGCGGGGGTCGCGTGGCTGACGCCGTGTTGAACCGTTAATACGATGTTCGCCACTAGGTGAACCATTCTCGGGGTCTTCCCAAAGACGGCCAAAGATCATTTTGCCGGCAGTTGTCTGCAGCACACTCGTCACCGCGATGTCAGCATTCTTGCCAATCAGCCGGCGGGCATTATCGACAACCACCATCGTGCCATCATCCAGGTAAGCAACGCCCTGATTGTATTCCTTACCTTCCTTCAAAATAAACACTCGCATCGCCTCGCCTGGAAGCACTACCGGCTTCAGCGCGTTTGCCAGTTCGTTGATGTTAAGCACACTGACGCCGCGCAGTTGCGAGACTTTATTGAGATTGAAATCGTTGGTAACGATCACGGCATCGAGTTGTTTACCAAGCTCGATCAATTTCAGATCAACTTCGCGCACTGCAGGAAAATCGGTTTCGACAATTTGAATATCGAGCGAACTGTTATTCTGCAACCGGTTGAGCATATCGAGGCCACGCCGCCCACGCTGGCGTTTTGAGGAATCAGGAGAGTCGGCTACCTGTTGCAGCTCACGCAGAATGAATTGCGGAATGATCAGCGAGCCGGTAAGAAATCCGGTCTCGGCAACGTCCGCGATGCGGCCGTCGATGATTACGGAGGTGTCGAGAATCTTTAGATCGCGGCGCGACGCTTTGTCGGTAAGTATGCCACCCAAAGCGGAGAGTTCGAGGTAGTCCCCTTTGGCAGCTCCGACCATTAAGCCTACGTAGGCCATAAAGAACGTCAAGGCAAGCGTCAGAAAGGTCTTGACTTCAGCGGCAACCGCGGGCGATTCCTGGCGGCTAATCAAAGACCCAATCAGAAACGCTCCGACAATGCCCATAATTGAGCCCACCGCGGCCCCGATGAGAGTCTTTAAGGATGCCCGCCTGATTCTCCGTTCAAAGATAATAATGCAGACAGCAATGACGGCGCCGACGGCGGCAGAGATCCACGCGTTGCCATTGATAGGTTTGAGAACGTATCCAGAGGCGACGAGAATTCCAGTAAAAATTAATCGGATAATGACTACATCCGCATGCATGATGGCTCGAATCTTAACACGGCCTAACCTGCCCGTCATCAAAAACCGCTTTTATGCGGGTATTTAGGGTCTGGAAAGCGGTGGGCACCTGGTCCGTGACCGTTACAAATGAGTTTATTGTTACTGGACCCGGTCGCTACCGCTCCTGGTTCTGTATTTGTTTGGCGCTGCAGCTCGCTTCCCGCTGAAGACAAAGCCGCGTAAGCAAAATCTCTGGCATCGTGGGTCGAAGAATACGGAACGGGGAGCAGTAGCGACCTGGTCCGTGAACATTACAGATGAGCTTAATTACTGGACCGGGTCGCTACCCCTCCCGTTCTTATAGAGAAGCACAGACGGGAATGTCTGTCCTATCTCTCATCGATAGTCGGGATAAACGATGCGCGCGCTGAAGCTGCCGCTGTTATCACTGTAATTGTCGTCGTTGACGAGTAGGTACAATCTCCCGTCGACCGGGGTGGTAAACGTTGCCTGGTTGCCAATCAAGAAAACCTGCGAGGTTTGGCCATCCGGTTGCAGTATGTAACCAATCAACGCGCCGACCCCCGCGGTCGGCAGCCGACGAGCGCTAGTGCCGAAGATAGACCCGGCACCGAGCCGTCCGCCTTGAGGGGAAACCACTCCAGCTCTGGGTCCCGCGGTAATATTTCCCGTGGCGGTGATTGTCACCTGATCGCCTGCGCGCAGATCGATACCTGTATCCACACCTCGCTGCTCGTTGCCAGGAACCGCTGTAACCCGCTCCAGTGTTCGATCGGTGCGACCGGTGCCGCGGTTATTGTTTGGGTTGTAGTCGCCCGGCTGCCGCGAACGAATTGGAGCCGGCCCAGTTCCTGATTCATTTGGCAGCCCAAAGGGATCGTAGTTGTCGTTCGGATTTCGACTCTCGTCAGCTCTGGTCATTGCCGTCAGATCAACTTCTTTTCGTATCCGAACGTTGAAGGCGCCCCGAGCATCCGTGTAGTTGCCGCGGTTGATTGTTAAATAGACGCGGCCATCGCGCTCGGCGACGAATTCACGGCCGGACCCAATCTCGATGATCGGGGCATTGGATTCGTTACCAATGACGCCGATGAGTTCTCCCTCCGCGGCTCTCGGCAATGGCGCATTCGGATCGGTCGTGCCCAAGCCGGCGGGCGTGATCCTTGAGCGGCCCGCATAGACCGTTCCGGACGCGTCGATTCTTATTCGCTCGCCGCGTCGGACATCGACTCCGGTATCAATCCAATTCGGTCCAAGCGAGACGTCTATCGTGCGTGTTTGATAACGAGCGTCATCGAGTGAACGGCCCTCAATCTCGATGCGGTCAATGTCGCGTGGTCGCAGGAAAATTACCTCGCCGGCACTGACATTGCGCGTGGTGCCAGTGGTGTTGCTCGGATAGGTAGACTGATTTCTATTGCTCGCAGGACTTATGGGCAAGGTAGCGCTGCTGGTCAACTGGATGGCAAACCGGCCATTGGTGAAGCCAAGTACCGTGCCTCGCAACGTTGTTCCGCTACGCAGATAAATCGTATCCGCGGAAGCGTTGGAGACAGCAGCCAAGGTAATAAACAAAAGAAGAATTAGTCTTTTCATGGTCGTTTCCTCCTGTGCTATGACTGAAAGTCTCAACCCCTGGTTTATTCGTCAATCCAAAGGACGGCGCACAACAAACGAGACTCTCGCTTAAGTTGCTAAGGAACAGGTTATTGTCAGGGGGCGCGGCGCTGGGAGAGCAATAGTTGCAGACGCTGCTAGTTGTTTGGGAACTGCTAGAAGGGTACACCCAGGAGGAGCCAGGGGCAAGTTGGCTATACTCGGATGTTGAGGCAAGTCCGAAAAACGGAAAGATTTTCCATTTCTCATTTTAGATTTTTCATTTTTGCATTTGGTGGCCTCAGCCCATCGTTTAGAAAGCGGACTTGTCCGCCTCGCGCGGCGGGGCACAAGCGCCCTATCTAAACGGCGTGTGTAGAACTTTGTGGACACGCCTCGTGAGTTAGATTGCCGCGTCTTAGATTAAATATGAAGAATCTAAAAATGAGAAATGGAAAATCTTTCTGTCTCTTCCTATGGTGGTGTCATTCCTCCCTCGGCTGCGGGCGGCTTCACTGTCACCGCCGGGATGTTCTGGTCGCGTACGAGCTGATTGAATGCCGGCAGGTCTGTCTTCATGATCTGGGCCAACTTCGCTAACTGCGCGTCACTTTGTACGACCAGCTCATCGTAAACTGCATACGACTGATCGGTCGGCGCGGCATCTGCGCTGGAAACTATACCAGCCAACGCCGCTAGTTTGTTGTTGAGCCGAATCGGATAGTTTAAGGGGTCCTGACTGCTCTGATTTTTAGTTTGATACAAACTCTCCTCGACGCCAACCAGGTTTTTCTTCAGCGTCGTCGCCGCATCGTTAATGACCTTGTAGCTCGGTTGACCGGCAACACGTTTCAAAAGATCGTCCACCTGCTTACGCACTTCGCGAATTTGAATGATCGCGTTGTGCGTTTCCGAAACTTTGTCGCGAATCTTTAGACCAAGCTCAAGCTGTTTAGCGTAAGCGGCCGCTGAAATCCGAACACGAGGATCGGGTTTCACCTCAAAACTCTCACTCGTTGTCTTGCCATCGACCGTGAGCCTGACTTGATACATCCCGGGCACGACGCGCGGGCCGCGCATCTCGCCTGACCACAAAATCATTCCCGGAAAACGTACCGACTCGGGATAGCGCAGGTCCCACACAAAGCGATTAAGTCCCACGTCAGTAGTTACCCGCGGCTGCCTTCCGCCACCAAACCCTTCCGATTCCTCACCCGAAGGTGCCTGCGGTTCTTCAGGCGGCGTTGTCACTTGAGCGGCGCCAGGCGTTGGTGTCGGCGACGCTTGCGCGCCGGCCGCCGGTGAAACGCTCGGCGATGGCTCGGACGACGCCCCGGGCGATGCTCCAGGCTTGGCTGCCTGGGGCGCCTTGGCGGTAAACTTTTGGATCGACTTGCCCGAGGAGTCGAGAAATTCAAGGACCACGTCAGTCGTCGGCTTAGACTTTAGCGAGTAGTAAACTACTGCTCCGTTAGGTGGATTCCGTCCAATGGTTGCGGTGGCGGGAAGCTGAGGACTGCCGCCATCCATGCGGTAAGGGTTCTCGGGTTGAAATAGTTTCGTCTGCTTCACCGCATTCATGCCGCCCGCGTTCATCAGCTGATGAATCAGCGGCAGATCGTCAAACACCCAAAACGAGCGCCCCTGCGTCGCGGCCACTAAATCCTGCTCGCGTTTGTGAATTGCCAGATCGGTGATGGGAACTACGGGGAGATTAAACTGCATTGACTGCCAGTTGGAACCATCATCAAACGAAACGTACAGGCCGGTCTCGGTTCCGGCGTAGAGCAGGCCACGCTTGTTTGGATCCTCACGTATGACGCGAGTAAACGTCGTGCTGGGAATCCCATTGGTGATTCTCTTCCAGCTGGTTCCATAGTCGCTCGTCTTATAGAGATACGGTTTGTAATCGTCCCACTTATACATTGTCGCGGCGACATAGGCCGTTGCCGGATCGCTGGGTGAAGCTTCGATAGAGTTGATCTGTATCCATTCCGGCATCAGATCCTTTGGCGGTGTTACATTGCTCCAGTTTTTACCGCCATCGCGCGTGACCTGCACCACGCCATCGTCCGAGCCTGTCCAGATCACACCTTTCTGAACAGGCGACTCCATCACCGTAAAGATGGTGCCGTAGTATTCGACACTGGTGTTGTCCTTGGTGATGGGGCCGCCAGAGGCTCCCTGTTTCGATTTGTCGTTTCGCGTCAGGTCAGGACTAATCACTTCCCAACTTTGCCCCTCGTTTAATGATCGGAAGAGGACATTGCCTCCGGTGTACAACGTGTCATGATCGTGAGGCGAAAAGAGGATTGGAAAGTTCCACTGAAACCTGTACTTCAAAACATCTGCGCCGGCGCCCATTGGATTATTCGGGTAAGGCGACACGTCGCGGAGCTGGCCGGTGTGATTATCGTATCGGGTAATCAAACCACCATAAGAACCGGCGAAAACAACCTGAGAGTCTTTCGGCGATGGCGCAATCCAGCCAGACTCGCCGCCGCCCACGTCATACCAATGCGTCCGCGTGATGCCAAAGTCGGTCGTGCGGCTGGCAATGCGCACTGTTGAGTTGTCTTGTTGGGCGCCATAGATGTTGTAGGGGAAATCGTTGTCCAGCGTAACTCGATAAAACTGGGCCGTCGCCTGGTCTTGCTCCGTCCAGCTTTTCCCGCCGTTGAACGAAACATTTGCGCCGCCGTCATTACTATTGATCATTCGATTAGAATCATCCGGCGCGATCCACAAATCATGATTGTCGCCGTGCGGAACCGAAATCGGAGTAAACGTCTTGCCGGCATCATTTGACTTGTAGAAACCCGTGTTCAAAACGTAAACCGTGTCGGGGTTTTTCGGGTCCGCGTAAATGCGGGAGTAGTACCAGGCACGCTGACGCAGGTTGCGCTGCTCATTAGTCTTCGTCCAGGTCTTGCCAGCATTGTCAGAGCGGAAAACGCCGCCATCCTCCGCCTCGACAATCGCCCAGAGGCGCTCGGGATTAGCAGGTGAAACGGTGATGCCGACGATGCCGATCATACCTTTCGGCAAACCGGGATTACGGGTGATCTCGCTCCAGTTATCGCCCCCGTCAGTTGATTTGAAGATCCCACTACCGGAGCCGCCGCTCTCGAGCGTCCAGGGCTTCCGATAAACTTCCCAGAAGCCTGCGTAGAGAATGTTTGCGTTGGTTGGATCGATTATGAGGTCACTGACACCGGCCTTATCGCTGCGATAGAAGATCTTCTGCCACGTTTTGCCACCGTCCTTTGAGCGAAACACGCCGCGTTGTTCATTAGGCGCCCACACGTGTCCCTGCGCCGCAACGTAAACAATGTCCGGGTTTTTTGGGTTCACACGAATGCGCGAAATCTGACGTGTCTCTTCGAGGCCCACGCGTTTCCAGGTCTTGCCGGCGTCCGTAGATTTGTAGACGCCATCGCCATGCGAAACATTGCCGCGAATCGGCGACTCTCCCATGCCCACGTAAATTGTGTTGGGATCAGAATCCGATAGACCTATCGCACCGACTGAACCGGTACCGAATCCAGAGTTGTCCGTAATTGGTTCCCAATTGATGCCGCCGTCCACTGTCTTCCAAACTCCGCC
>DASXQM010000189.1:0-4844 GCA_036507195.1 Pyrinomonadaceae bacterium
CCCGCCCGCTTATTGAACAATTAAAGATACCCGGCTATATCGTATTCCCAATGGGCGAGAAAGAGCTTCAAAGTCTGGTGCGCATTCGTAAAGACGGAGCAGGAATTCGAGAGGAATATTTGGGCGAGTGTCAGTTCGTAAGACTAAGGGGAAGATATGGGTGGGAAGATTAATTTAGTCGGTTATGCAAAAAACATAATGCCTAACTGAAATTGTCCCACACGGCATCCGTCCGTTGCGTGTGAATTAGAATGCACTTTGAACGAACACCCGTCGTTAGCGACGTCGCCCTTGAACGGCACGTCGAACGGCCTTCCCTTCGCAGGGCCAACACCGCCCAGTTCATCGTTGGGGTATCAGCTCGAAGATCGGGTACCGTCCGGTCAATAGCCGAAAGGCTTCGGTCGGAGAGCCGGGCGGGCACTGGGAAATACCGCTGCACCGTCAGCTTGTAACGGTCGAGATATGACTTCAGGATCTCCGGCTTTTCGTCGTCTGAAAGTATACGTATGCTGAACTGCTCGGACCGCCGTCCTTTCTTCAGTGATACCGTACCGCTCGCGACGGCGTTGCGTACCCACTGCGTGTACCCGCGGGGCGCCACCAAGTATCGCTTGCCGTCTCGACTGAGCACATCCACTGGAGTCGAGTAGACTCGCCCGCTCTTTCGGCCACGTACTTGGAGCAGATAGTTGTGCGGTAGACCTAGCCCGAGCCCAACGAGAAGTCCGAAGAGCTTGTTGAATGCCCGATCGAGCGTCGTGGGTGGGCTGAAGTGCTCACTTTCTTGTTTCTTCGCCAGATCATTTTCAATCGCTGGTGTGCTTGGCACAGTTAGTGAATCCGTGACGTGGAGCCTAGCCACCACGAGTTCGTCGATCTCAAGTCGTCGGATTCGTGAGCGACCAATCACGAGCCGACCAATCGCCAAAGCACCGATAGATAGTGCACCGATTGCTAAGGCGCCTACGGCCAGCGCTCCCACCGCCTGTGCACCGATCTTCAGTGCCCGAATATGAGGGGGTACCTTTTCGTTCGACATTGACTCGAGCTCGTCGGCAATCGGTTGGTGTTGCACGGAACCATTTTTTCCTGAAGCGCGTTACCTCTGGTACTGAAAGCCAGTACTTTCGAATAGACCAAACTCCGACCTACTGAAAGTACCGAGCAGAATATCCCGTCGTCGATATTTCAACAATTACGGCGATTCTCTTTTAGTCCCTGAAGTCTTGTCAAATACTATTCCTGAGCGAGGAAGTTCTGACGGCAGCCGATGGCAACCGCGAAGTGCCCTCTTGTGCGACAAATAAGAAACAAACATCCAGCAAAATAAAGATTGACAAAGGGAGAACCGATTCGTGTCTCAGACGATTCCGCTCTTAGATCATTTGCAATCTCTCGGAATTCGGGGGCGGCTTCGAGGTCGACGATTTCCTGAGCGAGAACGTCTGGATCAGGGAGGTTGTCGGACTCTTCGAGGGTTTCGTCTCTTTTCTCCTTGCGGATCAGGTGTGCAGCACTTTTGCTTCGATGCTGGACTTGACCACCAACATCTTTACTTCAGGCGGGAAAGTTAGGAAAGAAAGGCCGGGCCGCGATTTCAGCAACTGAGTCACGCTCCGCTTTGCCTTCACTGTTCATGACAGGGAACCGCCAGAACCGGACACTGGGCTTTGCGCAGAACCTTTTCTGTAATGCTGCCTAGCATCATACGGGCAAGCCCGCTACGACCGTGGGTAGACATTATCACGATGTCGACAGCGTTATCCTTTGCCCACTCAACGATCAGATCGTGAGGTTCGCCCATCTCGACAATTTCCTTGATCACCACATCCCTCACCGACGGCGACAGGTGACGCGTTACGAAGTCGTGGAGAAGCTCCCTGTGGCTCTCGCGCAAATAACTTAGTTGCTCTTCGACCTTGGACGCGGTCGAGCTTTTTTCCAAGAGGCGCGCATGCGCCACAAATTCTTCAGTTCGTACGACATGACAAACGACCACTTGGGCTGCCAAGACTTTGGCTAAGTTTACCGCATAAACGAGGCCTTTGGCGGAAAGGGCTGACAAGTCGGTTGGCACGAGAATCGTTTTTATCACGTCCATCTCAACCTCCGGCATGGCGATTCATTGGAAAGTCGCACCACAAATACGTTCGTATCCATCGCCGGTGATGCTACTTATTATGAAGGATTAAAGACAAGGGATAAATTACACCAGTCGATTGTTGGGTCTCACAGCCCAGACGAAAGACCGAACCTAACGCCATCTTCTCTACACCCAAGTCTCTGCCGGCTCCTAGTTGGTTCTGGTTTCGGCGGGTGTATCGGAACTGCGAGCATCGATATAGTGAGACGTGGCAGGCGGCGTGTCGCCAATGTGGAACGCCCTGGCGCGATCTTCGACAACGCGATCGCTGACTGTCACGCGCTCGTGTTGTCGCAAATGGTCGGCCCAGGATTCGACGACGAACGTTTCGATGTAACGGCTCGGGTCGGCAGGATCAGAATACAGACCTGAGCGCAGTGCGCCGTCGCGCAGACGTTGCTCCTGCACGGGCTGCATAGCGAAGGTAAAATCCCGCGCCTGCTGCGGGTCGATGCGGTACTCAACCGTCACCAGTACCGGCCCGTCCTGCGGTTCGGGTTTCACCGCCACCGTCGGCACCGGCCAGTGCGCCGATGGAGTCAAATTTAGTTGGTCGACTCCATTTAACGGATAGTAACCCACGGCAGCGAGACTCAAGATCAATGCGCCAGCGGCAAACAGAAGCGCCGTTGAAATGTCGGAGCGCGCCGTCACCATGCCCCAAACCGCGCTCCCAGCCGCCATGCTACCCTGGAACACCAGCAGGTAAAGAGCCAGCGCTCGCGCCCTCACCCACGACGGCGTCGCAGTCTGCGTCGCGAGATTTAAAGATACCATGAGCGTAATCCACGCGGCTCCCCCAGCGACCATGACCAAACACAGCCAGCCGAACTCGCGGATTTCCGCCATCGCTACAGTTGCCGCGGCAAACAATATGGTAGCGCCAACCGCCAGTGAATCCTTGGAGAATCGCTGCTGTATCTGGGGGAGAATGGCCGCTCCAGCCACAGCGCCAGCGCCGAGGCAGCCAAACAAAATCCCATACCCGACGGCATCGAGTCCCATCTGATGCCGAGCAAGGACAGGCAGCAGTGCCCACAGTGCGCTGGCAAACGGGACGAATAGCGCAGTACGAATCAGCACCGCGCGCAGCGCAGGGGCATGGCGGGCGTAGCGGATGCCCGCGCGGATCGAGCTAAAAACCGGCTCTGCTGGAACCCGACGATCGAGTTTCTTGCGGCGCCAGCCGTAGAGCACGGCAATGACGCTTAAGAACGAAGCCGCGTTCAGAAGAAAAACCGCCCATGTTCCAAATGCAGCCACGACGACTCCGCCGAGCGCTGGGCCGACAGCACGCGCTAAGTTCAGGCCCATGCCCGTCAGCGCGACCGCCGACGGGAGATCAGCGCGCGACACCAGCTGCGGCACCGTCGTTTGCCATGCAGGTGCATTCATCGCCGCGCCTGCGCCCAACGCAAAGGTTAAAATTAGCAGCAGCCAGGGCGTCATCGCGCCGACAAGCGTAAGCATACCAAGCATTGCGGCCGCGACGAACATCCAACCTTGGGTGAGAATGAGCATGCGGCGCCGATCCACCCCATCGGCCCATGCACCCGCGGGTAGAGCCAGAACAAAGATCGGTAGTGTCGTCGCCGTTTGCATCAGCGCTATCACCACCGGCGATGACGTCAATGAAGCCATCAGCCATCCGGCTCCCGCCTCGTGCATCCACGTGCCGATGTTTGACGTGAGCGAAGCGATCCACAGGGCGCGAAAGAGCGGCTGCTGTAACGGACGCCAGGTCGATGCACTGACCGTTTCTGAATGTCGGCTATTCATTGGATGTGAAAGTGCGTGCTGTAAAGCCATGGTAAGACGAGGTGCGTTTATTTGTGTGATGTGTTGCGCAAGCGTTGTGCCAGGCGTGAGCATTTTCAGTGGAAATTGTGGAAATTGAAAATGTTAGCGATGAAATGTTTTCCCGACCGGAGGCAGGATAAAAGAGAGCCTCTGCCGATTTATCGGCATGTGACTAAATACGGGCTTTTAATCGTTCGAGTTATGAACGCGGCCAGTTACAAATCATCCCCTCGCCACTGCTCACGCGAGTCGTAGGATCCGCTCAGGATCATGGACCACTGCCGCAGCGATCTTCCAGTCGTCGCCAGTCTTAAGGAACGTGTAGGTTTCGCCGAGACGCTCGAGTTCACTCCCATCCGTTTTGTAGCGAATCTTCCGGATACTCACTAAAGCGGTCCTTTCGCTCATCTGGTTTACTTTCATTTCGGTAATTTCACTCCGCGAAAACCCGTGAGCCTTCAGACCTTCCATCAATCGGCCAATGAGCGCCGCCATTTCGTTGGCATCCGCGAGCACGCGAACGCCTTGAGAGGAGATAAACATACACGGACCATGACAGTACGGAACCACGGCGTGCGGTTGCAGCGTCTGGAAAGTCTGAACGTAATCTCGAAACGTCTGGGCGATGCTTTCTTCATCTTACGCCATATTCTTAGCTCCTCTTGGCGTTCACCGAGGGCGTCAGGACTCACCTGCGCGATGCTGACGAGTATCGTGCCGATTCCTTCTGCAGCAAGCTTTCCGCCCAGTTCCTCCAGCTCTCGGACATCCGAGGAGTAGCAACTAACCGATCGGCCTCGCCTCGATCACGGGTATAGATGCGAAATATATCTCGGATAGTCAGATTATGATTCGGTTTTTCAATCACCCATTCGAATTATGTTTTGAGCATGGGATC
>DASXQM010000190.1:0-20113 GCA_036507195.1 Pyrinomonadaceae bacterium
GCATCCCGTCTAGTGACCAATGGTCTGAGATTGTGGGAGGGAAGTGGAAAGACCGGAGAGAGCTTCCTGCTCATCTTTGGCGAGCACGACGTGGCGCGTTAGCCCCAGCATCTCGAACAAGTGAACCGTCTGTTCGTTCACGTCGGAAAACACAACCAGCGCGCCGTTCTTTTCCGCGATATGGATAATGCCGAGGAGAATGGAGATGCCGATGCTGTTAACTAACTTAGTGTCGCTGAAATCGATCACTAGCGCACGAGCGCCGGAATCGAGTTGCTTCTTACATTCCCGCTCGATTCTTTCGCCGGTCAGCTTATTCAGATAGTCGCTCGCATAAATGACGGCCGTGGTGCCGACGCAGTGCGAGCGTACGTTTGACTTGACCGTTTTCCCCACGACCTTCCCTTCCCGATTTTACGCCACACGCACACAAACCAACAGTCTGCGTTACTAGGCGCTCTTGCGCAGATACTTCGTCATGCGCAAGCTGGTTCCTTCGTCAACGCGTTCAAATTCCACTTCGTCCATCAGCGTCTTAATAAGCTTCAACCCCCAACCGCGGCGCTGCTGGGCTTCGTCGCTGCTGTCATCGGGGCGAAGCTGTGCGCCTCGCTTTTCGTCAATATGCCTTTGAATGTTCGGGGGCACGATGCCCCGGCTCGAAATAGTAATCACCAATTTATCATTTTCGACGCGAAACCGCTGATATATTTTTCGATCCGGACTCAGGCTGTGTTCAGCCGCGTTGATGCAGGCTTCCACAATCGCGGTCTTAATCTGGTTAATGGCTTCCGGACTAAAGTTGAGCCGGCGAGCAATTTGCTCAACGGTCGTGGCCGCCAGCAGTTCATTATCATCTCCCATCGGCAGGATCAGTGTGAACTCGTTGGCTTCCTCGGACGGTTGTGTCGCTCCCACGGCCTCGCTAAGACGAGCACTCAAAACTTCAAGCTGTTGTTGACTGGATCCATAAGCGTTGTGTTCCCGTAGCAGCTCGGTCGCTTCGGCAGAGAAACCTTCGTTTGCGATTAGCCAGCTTTGAGTGCGTAAGAAACCAGACTGGCGCGCGAGGCCTTCCAAACGGTCTAACCAGCTAGCGGTTAAATCTCTGTCCGCCTCGAGTTTGCTATCGACTTTCGCCACCAGCCAGACAATCTCGTTGGCGTCCGTATAATTCAAGCCCTCAAAAGCGTGGGCCACAACGGAGCTTTCCTCGCCAAATTGCCGCAGCTGCGGGCTAAACGAAACTCCACTTGCCGTGTGAAAGACCTGGGGAAGGCGCAGAAGCTCAGTGTCGGCATCCAGCCCTGTGGCGATCTCCTCCGGCGTGGCGCCTTTGTAAACAGCGGCGAACTCAGCAAAATTGAACAGACGTTTTGGCACGCGCTGGAGATTGAATTGACCAAGCAGTGCGCGCAAGCGAGGACTGGCAGCCCTGCGATAATGGTGCGCAACGGTTTGCGGCGCGCGCTTGAGCGCGTCGGCCATCACGTCTGCTACGACGAGCGCTCGGGGCTCGCGCAGGGCATCGAGACGAAACCGGCTGGTCAGGTAATCTTTCCAGACACTGGAAGCACCGGCGGCATTGACAATCTCGCCGTCCCAGTTAATAAGCTCTTGAATATGCAGCGCCCGCAAAAGCTGTTCGAATTCAACGCCAGCAAGATTCAATCGCTTGCGCCAGGCGTCGGTAGAAGCGATGCGATTACCAGTTGGCGCCGCCTCACAAAGCAGACGAACGACCGCCGCTCTGGTTTCCGGCTCAGGCGCTACGTGCTCAAGCACGGAGGAAAAATAGCGATGCAGCCGCCCGCCCATTAGCTCGTCAACATACAACCGCTCGCAAGCGAGGTAGGACTCGAGCTTTAGATTCTTTTCCCGCGCCGATTGTAACAAGGCACTCATGAAGAATGGGCTTCCCTCGAGTTGTTGTACCAATAGGTCTCTGGTCTCATCGTTTATAACAACCTGGTGCCGGCGCGCCGCAGAGGTGACGAGGTTGCGGCCATCTTCTTCGCCAAGGGGCTCCAGTCGCATCACCTCGAGTGAGGTGACGTTACCGCCGGCACGCGCCACTGCATCCAGAACCTCACGGCGCAAGCCGGCGAGAGCAAATGAAAGGTTGGAAAATGTCAGGGCCCTGACAATTTCAGTGGCGAGCGGCACCGGCGAATCGGAGTAGTTTGCCAATCGCACAGCGTCAAGAATTATGAACGGACGACCGTAGTGCGCAGGCACTCGATTGGGCGCGTTCAGGCAGAAGCGCACCAAATCTCGATCGTCCCGACCGAAGCGTTGGCGGTTGTAAGCCTCAACGAGGTCTTCAATCCAGGGAAGGTCGGCAGCGGTTGCCAGTTGGACCAGGTCATTCAACGTGAGCGAAAGCCGGCAAAGGGATGGCTCATCGCGGCGAAATGCTACATATTGCAGTAGAAATGTATTGAGGAATTCGATCGCCACGCTGACGGCCGTGGTTTCAGTTTCCGGCAGCGCAAAATAGATCGGGACTACTTCACGGTTATTGAACAACTCGTCATAGGCTTGACGCAGTAATTCAGAAACGCCCGCCGGCGGCGCCAACAACACGAGAAGTCCGCGCCCGGCGTCCGTATGGCCCGCGTTCTCTAAACGACCCGACCCGGTCGCGTGGGACACGAGCCGCTGGAGTTCCGCAGACCTGCCAACAAACTCGTCGCGTTTCACGCGGCCGAGAATCTGACGGGCTTCCTTATGGCGATTCTGATTCATTAGCGGCCGAGCGGTCTGGTGACGTTGTCCACGTAAAACTCGATGCGGTTTTTGCCCAGTCCTTTGGCGCTATAAAGAGCGCGGTCCGCGGCGGCAATGACGCTTTCCGCGGTATCGATGTGTTTGGCGAAAGTCGAAACGCCAATGCTGACGCTGACAGTCCCGAGCGGTTGTGACTTGCCATAGGGGTAATCCGTTTCCGCTACGCGCTGTCGCATTCGTTCCGCGATCACTCCCGCCTCGCTGAGGGCAGTTTGTGGCAGCAGGATGCAAAACTCTTCGCCGCCATACCGACAGGCCACATCGGCGGAGCGCAGCGTCGCTTTCAGCGCGTGCGCTGTGATCTTCAGGGCGACGTCGCCTGCCTGGTGGCCATTCTGATCGTTGTAGTTCTTGAAGTCGTCAATGTCGATCATCAGGCAACTCATGGAATAGTTGTAACGTTGTGAGCGGTTCAGCTCTTCCGTCAGACGTTCCTCGAGATAACGGCGATTTAATAATCCGGTCAGCGGGTCGGTTATCGACATCAATTGAAATTGCGTGGCGCGCTCCTGCCACTCGGCGCGCTCCAGGGCAACCGCGATCTGCGGACCGATGATCTCGAGCAAACTAAGATCTACGTCATCAAACTTTCCGCCGCCGGCTTTGTCAGTAACGTTAAGCACCCCAATTTTTCTTCCGCTCATGGTGATGGGATAACTGATAAAGGATTTCGTTCTGTAATTTCGCTCCGCCGGAGCCGGTTTAAGTCCTGCCCTTTCGAGGTTCTCAACAACCAGGGGCCTTTCAGATTCCAGTACTCGGCCGGAAATCCCTTCGCCCAGCTGCGTCGGGCCGATTTCGGACTCGCTTGCCCCAAAGCCCGCCGCCGCCTTCATGCGAATCTCATTCGAAGTTTCATCAAAGACCCACAGCGAAGCGCGTTCAGACTGAAGCAATTCCTTTGAATGGGTGAGAATCGCAGTATAAGTCCTGGCGGGGTCGCGCGAAGTTATGCGCTCAAGGAAACGTTGGAGCGATTCCGCCAGGTGCGAGCGATGTTCGAGCTCACCGCGCAGGCGATCGACTTCCCGCTGCAGATCGGTCGCCGGCTTGAGCGAATCATTCACGATGCCGGCGCTGGCCGGTAGGTCAATTTCACGATCCTTCCTCGCGCGCGAGTTCAGCAACCCGGCCGGACTGCCCGCCTCGGGAGCCCTCACGCCCGCGCTCCCAGGTAGCAGGTCTGCAATGCTACCGGTTCTGACGGCCGCGGTTCTAACTGCGGGCGCGGCAAAATTGCCTGCCGCCTTTTGTAAACGTTCAGACAATTGGTCGAGCCTTTGCGACTCGGCGAAGATCACGTTCTCGAATGGTTTGCTGCTAAGCAGGTCGTTCAACTCTCCGGCCCGAAAGCGAGCAACCAGCGAGCGGTAGTCGGCGCCGCTAATAAAAGCGCGACCACCAATGGCCGCGAGATTCTGTTCGCCGCCAATTTGCACCGGCATAGTGAAACACTGGAGGCCTGCATGGCATTTATATTGAACCGTGGAGCCCGCAGTCAGCGCGCGGCGATGTGCTTCGCCGCAATAAGGATCACAAAGGCTGACATGTTCCAACGATGACTGAAAGGCGTGACAGATAGAATTGTTATTGGAAGCGATCAGTGCCGGAGGCTGGCGACCGTCGACGAGTAACACAGATAGTCCCGAAGAGGCCGCGAGCTCTTCCTGCACCTCAGCCCAGCCGGCCGGAGCGTCTTCCGGATGTTCCTGGACAATGTCGGCTGAAACGCCGCGTGCGGCCGCTTCGGGCGCCGGTGAAGTCCCTACTTGCGACTCATCAGTCGACAAAGTTTGGCTTTCCTTTGATCGCTCTTTTTTCCCCGACATCTGTGGACGATTTGTTGAAGGCATCTGCTGTAAATCAATCTGCCGGCCTGTCGTGAACGAAACGAGAACCCGCGACCGGGAACTGCGTTTATTCGCGTTAAAAGTCAGTAAGATTCCGGCAATAACGGCAACAAAGTGACCCTGGGACTGCCACCGAGCGGCCGGACAATTGGATAACCCCTATACACAAATACAACTTACCCTATTGCTATACAACGAATAACTACCGCATTTCATCTGGTGAAATCCCGCGAATTAGGGTTTTTGCCGGTTGGAATCGGGCTAGATACTGATTGCCTGGTCAGTAACTGCCTGAGCGGCGGCGAGCCCGGGCGCCTGGCCGGGAGCCACTTTCTCAATGTCGGGTTGCTCAGGACTAATCCGAATGCAGGCGGCAAAGTGATTCAGGCTGATCTCGACCAGCGGCGGTACAATTTCCTTACAGGCCTGAATCACGTAGGGGCAACGCGTATGGAATCGGCATCCCTGGGGCGGATTTATTGGCGAGGGAACGTCGCCTTCCAGCACAATTCGCTGACGCATTGCCTCGACCTTTGGATCCGGCACCGGCACAGCGGAGATCAGCGCCTTGGTATAAGGCATCAGCGGATCCGTATAGATTTTTTTCGAAGCGGCGACTTCAACCAGTTTGCCAAGATACATCACGGCGACTCTATTGGAAACATGTCGAATCGCGCGCAGGTCATGAGAGATGAACAAATAAGTCAGATTCTTCTCGCGTTGCAGCTTCTCCAGAAGGTTCATGATCTGTGCCTGGATGGAAACATCGAGCGCCGAGATTGGCTCGTCGGCAACGATAAAATCAGGGTCAACCGCCAGCGCGCGTGCGATGCCGATGCGCTGGCGCTGTCCGCCTGAGAACTCGTGCGGATAGCGTTTGATGAAGCGTTTGCTCAGGCCAACTGTCTCCAGCAATTCCTGGACGCGTCGCTCCGCTTCCCTGCCTCGAGCAAGCCTGAATGTTTCGAGAGGCTCACCAACAATCTGGCCGACGGTCATTCTGGGATTGAGCGAAGCGTAGGGGTCCTGAAAGATTATTTGCAGATGCCGCCGATGCTCGCGCATTGCCCTCTTCGATAGATGCGCCAGATCCTGATTCCGATAGAGCACCTGTCCCGAGGTGGGCTCGGTGAGGCGAAGAATCGCGCGTCCCAGCGTCGACTTGCCGCAACCGGATTCGCCAACCAGGCCAAGCGTCTCGCCCGGATAGATGTCGAGGGTCACACCATCAACTGCCTTAACTACTCGCTTGCCCCTCCCGGAAAGGTCGAAATGAACCTTGAGATCGCGGACCGCAAGCAAAGGTCCGGCGCCTCCGCGGTCGTCTGGCGGTGGAATTTGACTAGCCGAGTTGAGGTTTGTCTCGTGGGTGCTCATCTGGATCGATTACGCCTTCCCTGATGGTAGGGCTGAAGACCAATGCAACCTTTACTGTTGTCTCCTGGTCCTGAGACATCGTTTAAAGAGCGGACTTGTCCCCCGCGGCGTGGGACAAGTCCCAACTCTAAACCGAACCTCCCTCACGGTTGCGCCTCGGCTTTCGACTCTTCATAAACTTCGTTTGCGAAGTGGCACAGCGAGAAGTGTTCGGAAGTCAGTTGAACAAACGGCGGAAACTCCCGCTGGCAGATCTCTTCAGCCTTTTGGCACCGAGGCGCAAAGGGACAACCCGGCGGCAGGTGTGCGACGTCTGGTGGCAAGCCCGGAATCTGATACAACTCACCCTGCTCCGCCGTCGGATCGGGAACTGAACGAAGCAGTCCCTTGGTGTAAGGATTACCGGGCAGCGCGAATAACTCCGCTGTGGGCGCCTGTTCAAAAACCTTTCCCGCGTACATCACGATCAGGTGATCGGTCATGCCTGCGACAACGCCGAGGTCATGTGTGATCAAAATGACACTGGCGCCAGTGGCCCGCTTTAGTGTTTTGATCAACTCGAGAATCTGCGCCTGTATGGTTACGTCAAGAGCTGTCGTGGGCTCGTCGGCGATCAGCAATTCGGGTTCGCATGAAAGCGCCATAGCAATCATCACGCGCTGCCGCATGCCCCCGGAAAACTGATGCGGATAGCTATCAACGCGGGCACGCGCATCGGGAATACCTACAGTTTCCAGCATCCTTATGGCGTGGTTATACGCCTGCCTTTTCGTGTGACCCAAATGCAGTTGGGTAATCTCCATTAACTGCCGCGAGATCTTCATGAACGGATTCAGAGAAGTCATCGGATCCTGGAAGATCATCGCGATCCGCCGGCCGCGAATCTTGCGCACGTCGTCTTCCTTCATGGCCAGGATGTCGAAGCCATCAAACAACACTTGCCCGGAAACAATTCGTCCGGGTGGGCTTGGTATCAAGCGGATTATCGAAAGATTGGTCACTGACTTGCCCGACCCCGACTCGCCCACGATGCCGAGCGTCTCACCGCGTTTCAACTGAAACGAAATACCGTCCACAGCTTTTACCTCGCCGTCTTCGGTGTTGAAGTACGTGCGCAGGTCTTTGACTTCGAGAAGCTTTCCGTTTGTTTTACACACTTAAGTACTGATCTGAGATCTCCGGTCTCAATCCTGAAGAGCTGGATCTCAAATTTGCGGTCTAAATCTAAGATCTCAAACCCTGGGACCTCAAGGTTCAAAGCTTCCGCATCTGTGGGTCGAGCGCATCACGCAATCCATCGCCCAAAAAGTTCAGCGAAAAAAGCGTCAGGGCCATGGTCAATCCCGGAAAAACCATCTGCCAGGGAAAGATGCCAATATTCTGAATGCCGTCAGTCGCGAGCGTTCCCCATGACGCAAGGGGCGGCTGCACCCCAAACCCCAGAAACGAAAGAAACGCTTCTGTCAGCATGATGGTGGGAATCGTAAGCGTGGCATAAACGATCACGGGTCCCAGCGTGTTAGGCACGATGTGCCGGAAAATAATGCGCAGTGTTGAAACGCCAGTGGCTCTTGCGGCCAGAACAAATTCCTGATTCTTTAGCGATAACACTTGCCCGCGAACAATTCGGGCCATCGTCAACCACGATACTGAACCGAGGGCGACGAAGAGCAACACCAGTTGGCCCATCGGTGTGTTTCTGCGAAACATTGCAAGCAAGACGATGACGAGGATTATGTAAGGCAGCGAATAGAGGATATCGACAAAACGCATCATTAGATTATCAATACGTCCGCCAAGATAACCCGCAACTGCACCGTAGGCGACACCGATTAGTAATGAAACGATCGTGGCAATAATGCCAACCATCAGAGAAATCTGCCCGCCCTGGAGCACGCGCGCCAACATGTCCCGGCCCTGATTGTCGGTGCCCAAGGGGTGTAACCAGGAAAAAGATCCGTCGGGGGCTCTAAATGGAGGATATGACTTGATCAGTTTCGCATCGCTTGGAATGGTGTCAGGGGCGTAACCGGTGGTCCTCTTTATGATCGCAGGGCCAACGATCGATGCGATTGCCACGAGCGTCACGACTATCATGCCAAAGACCGCGAGTTTGTTCTTGAGCAAACGACGCCATGCGTCGCGCCAAAGAGAACTGCCCTCGACCACATCGCCTCTCTCCGCAGCCAGCACATCCAGGTCGGCAATTACAAACTCCGGGGCGGTGTGTATGACGTCGCCTTCGCGGTAACTGGGTGCGGGGTCTGGCGTTAATCCGGGTTCTGGCTTATCAACCCTATCGACCTCTCCTGGAATTGTTGGTCTGTCGTCCTTCATATGTAACGCAAACTGTTAGTTTGCGAACCGATGGTCGCCACCTAGTTGAGCATTGTCCACGTAACGCAAGCTAACAGCTTGCGTTACCTTTCAATAACGAATACGCGGATCGAGGTAACCGTACGCAATGTCTACGAGCAAATTCATTAGCAAGAGTGTGATGGCGATGAAAGCTACGATACCGATGATCAGCGGTTCATCGCGATTGAGCGATGCCTGGATGAAATAGTTGCCGAGCCCGGGCAGGGCGAAGATGCGCTCAACGACGACAGTACCGGTTAACAGAAACGCGAGCGCCGGGCCGGTAAAAGAAACTACCGGCATCAAGCCCCCACGCAAGGCATGACGAATCACAACCTGGCGTTCACTCAATCCTTTTGAGCGAGCTGTGCGAATGTAGTCCGAACGAAGCACTTCCAACATGCCGGCTCGCGTCAGCCTTGCTATGTACGCCATGTAGAGGGCTGACAGGGTGAGTATGGGTAAGACCGCGCCCCGGCTGGGGAAACCATACCAACGCGCCGGCGGAAACCAGTAGAGGGTAAGCGAGAATACCAAAACCAGAATGGGACCGAGGACGAAGTTGGGAATTGAGATGCCCAACATTGCCAGGGCCATCGAGGCATAGTCCCACTTCGAGTTTTGCTTGAGCGCGGCAATCGAACCGAGAAGGATTCCAACAATCAAAGCCAACAGGTAGGCGGATATTCCAATCGCAGCCGAAACTGGGAGTGAGCGAGCAATAATTTGGTTTACTGACTGACCCTCGTACTTCAATGAGTTTCCAAAATCCAGCAGCACGACGTGGCCCATCATCTTGCCATACTGAACATACCAGGGTTTATTCAGACCATATTTTTCACGAATGTTATTCTCAATTGCCTTCGGAATTTTCTTCTCGCCCGTGTAGAAGTTTCCCGGCGCCAGCCTTATCAATCCCCAGGTGAGCGTTATAACGACGAGTATCGTCGGAATAGTGATGATCAAGCGGCGGATGATGAATGAAATCATTTTTGCAGGACAGGGTCGGAATGCCTGTCTGTCCCAGGTTGAGGGTAGAGATCGAAACGTTCGATAAGATTTTCCATTTATCATTTCTCATTTGTCATTTTTCATTGCCATCCAATAGCCAGCGTCTTGGCGCTGCAACTAATCAAAACGGCAAATGTGAAATGATAAATGGAAAATCTTTAGTAAGTTTCGGTGTCCTCCTCGTTCTCAATGTAGGACAGGTAGAAATGCCTGTTCCTATCTAGTCGGTCAGGCTTGGCGTGCCATAATCCCACTTCGCAGGATCGCGCTCAATGTATACAAACTTCCACGGATACAGCCCGCCGGCGTTAGGGTACATACCCTTTACGTAGGGCTTCTTCACGAAATTCACAGCCAACGTTTCAATAGGGATAATCGGCTGGGCGTCAAGTAAAAACTTTTCCGCTTTGGCCAGCAGCTCGTAACGCTTTTGCTGATCGAGCGTGCGATTCGCCTCATTGAGCATGTCGACGTATTTTTTATCCCACCAACCACTACTATTGTCTCCGGCAGCGCTGGCAAAAATATTCAGAAACGTAAAGGGGTCCATATAATCAGCGCCCCAGATCCCGAGCGCAAACCCTTTGTACTCCAGCTTTGCTCGGGAGTTCATGTAAGTCTTAAATTCCATGCTTCGCAAGGGCACTGTGATTCCCAGGTTTTGTTTCCATTGAGCCTGCATAAACTCGGCCGACGATCTGTTCGATGAAGCAGTGTTGAAGATGTATTCAACCTGATCGACTGGAAACTTTGGGCACGAAAAGCCGCCACCTGTTTGCACGGTCACGGGGAATCCCGCCTCTCCTAGCAGTTGCCTCGCCTTCTCGGGATTGAAGCCGTCGCCCTTGGGTTGAGGGTAACCCTTGAAGATCCCCTCCGGGGTAAACGCCGTTAACGGCTTAACAACCTTGCGTGAAGTGGCCCAGGCATTTCGATCGATGGCCATATTGAAGGCTTTCCGCACGCGCACATCATTCATCGGAGGCTTGGTGACGTTGATGTAAATGTAAGTGATCGCAGCCTCGGAACCTTCCATGTAGTCCTTCTTTGGTCTCACCACGTCAAGCCACGTAGTGGGCACGACGTGGCCCAGTGCCGAGTCCAGCTCGCCAACCTTATAGAGATTCATGGTGGTGGGAAGGTCATTCATGGGATAGAAATATATTTCATCGAGATGAACGTTTGCCGCGTCCCAGTACATGGGATCGCGTTCCACGACAATCTCATTGTAGGGCTTCCATGATTTCATCTTAAACGGACCACAAGTAAGGATGTGCCCTGGGTCTGTCCAATGGCGGCCGAACTGCTCGACTGCTTTGCGCGGCACCAACCGGAAAAACTGATTAGCCAACATGCCGACGAAAAAGGGCGCGGGTTGGCTGAGGGAGATTCGCAACGTGTAGTCGTCCACAGCCTCGACGCCGAGGTCTTCGGCGCTTACTGGAACAAACTCCTTTCCAGCAACCGCGGCTTGCAATTTCGCGTCGCTGGCCAGCGCCGCGTTTCGCTGGTTCTCGTCGCCCGGAAGCGTTAGCCTGGCTGGCGAATGCATAAATTGATGGAACGGCGTGTCTGGGAGTTGTGGGCCGGGAGTGTCGTTCGCGTCGGCCAGCGGCTGTTCGACGGCGTTCTTATACTCATCCGCCGGAACTTTTAACGGCGTCTGGCTGAGAGCTTCCGTTTGCACATCACTGTCAGCCCTGCTGACAAAATCCTTTTCAAGCAGAAATTGATTAGTCCGAGGATCCTTGACGAAAACCGCCCCCGAGTTAAAGCCCGGCGCATACTTTATGTAGACCGCCAGGTTCGCGTTGCGCGACGCAGTTTCCGGCGCCAAGCCACGACGAAAGCTGTAAACAAAATCATTTGCGTTGATGCTGTCGCCGTTGGACCAGCGCGCATTCTTTCGCAGGTGGAAGACGAACTCCGAAGAGTCGTTGTTTACACGCCAGCGCTCAGCGATCGCCGGAATCGGCGCCATCGTCTTGGGATGGTATTCAACCAGCCCCTCGTAAAGAGCCATGAAAATGCGTCCTTCAGGTTGTCCGGTGGTTCCCTGAGGATCGAGCGATTCAGGTTCATCGCCGCTCACATAACGGAGGATGTTGCGGTGTGGTGGCGTAGTGCTGCCGTAGAACTCTCCGGCGGTGGTGACAACGCGGCAGGAAATCACGCCCAACAAGAGTGAAGCGATGGCGACTCCCGCGAGAATTGATTTTAGGTAGACTGTTGCCATCGCTGCGCGTTACAGAAAATGCCCTGTACGACGGAACTTAACACGCGAAAACTCAATTGAGCAAGATTCCTAATTCAGTACTGTAGCGACCGGTTGCTTATCAGAACCCGCAGCAGATCGGGTTCCCCAGCAGGGCAGCCCTGGGATGGTAATGGCGACGGGCTCGAACACTCAACTGAAAACGTCGGCGGTCGAATGAAATACTCACATTCGAGGTGCCTCTATGGCCGGTCGCTACCGCTCCCGGTTCTGATTCGTCCAATTGGTATTGATACGGACAGTTTTTAGCGAAGGCGCATCCAGCACGTTTGCGTCAAAACCAGTTACGTAGGGTTTCACCAGAGAATAAGACGAGGCAAAATAGATCGGCATCGCGCTCAAATCACTCAGCGCTTGTACCTCCGTTTCGACCGGCGGTAGCGCTCTCAAGTCTTTATCCTTCCCAGCCGCCGACTTGCCGTTGGCAACACTGGCGGCGGATGCGGACTCTTGTCCAGTTCCGGGAGAGTGGCTGGTTTGAGCGCTCTCCTGGAAGAGCATGCGAATGTTTGTCAGCTCGTCAGTTGTTTGCATGACGATCCCGCGCCGCACTACATCATAGTCACCGGCGCGGATCGCAGTTTCATATTCATCCCAGTTTTTCACGACGATCTCGGTCTCGATGTTCAGCACGGTGCGCCACGTGCCAGCAATCGACTGAGCCACGACGCGCTGCTGCTCGTTGCGGTTAATAAGCAACCGGATCTTCGGAAAGTCTTTTCCTCCAGGAAATCCGGCCTCCGCCAGCAGCTCCCGGGCGCGCTCGTACTCCTTCTCGAGGACTTCCGCCTTGTTGACCACGGGGTCCTGGGTGTTGGGCGCCGTTTCAGGTAGGAAGCGCTTCGCTGGTTCTGTGGCCCCACCCATTTCGTCGGCGCTGATGCGGTCGCGGTCAATTCCGATCGCCAGAGCCTCGCGCACGCGAACGTCGTCAAAAGGTGCATGCGTTGTATTGAAACTGTAATAGGTCAACGCACCATAGGTGGTACGACGAAAATCGTCATAGGGTGTCAGCAGTTTTATTGCCAGCGGTTCAAAAGCGGCGTTGGTCACCGCGTCGATTTCGCCGGCACGATAAGCGGCCAACGCAGATTCCGCATCCTTTTGACCGACAAATTCAACGCTCTGGAGTGTTACCTGATCCTTGTCCCAATAGTTGTTCGCGCGCTGCAACAGCACGCGCTCGTCTTCGGTCTTTGCCAGCGAGAAGGCCCCGTTGGAAACCAGATCGTTCGGTACTAACTTGCTGACAATACTTTCGTCTTTGAGTTTCACTGGACGAAAGACAGGATGCGCGACCAGCGCGGGAAAGTTCATGTCCGGCCGGCGCAGCCGAACGCGTAACACGCGGTCGGAAACAGCCTCCACGCCGAAACGATCGCTCGCGCCGTTCGTATTCGTCTGCTTGGCGTTTGCCCCATCAGCCTCAGACAATGCCTGCTTTTCTGACTTTGGCGGTGCAGGCGTTTGTGGCAACGCCACGAGAGCAGCGGCTTCGATTTTAGCGCCCTCGATATTGGCCAGCAGCTCCGTGTGCGGAGCCAATTCTCCGATCCTCATCGTGCGACGCCATGAGCGCACAAAATCGAGTGCCGTAACCAATTCACCATTTGACCAGCGAGCGTCATCACGTAAATAGAATGTCCAGACGCGACCGCCATCGGATGGTTCCCAGCGGGTCGCAACAGCAGGAACGGGAGTCAGCGTGCGCGGATCGTAATCTGTCAGTCCCTCGAAGATTGCCCTCACTAAATCAGTGTCGGGCGGTGCGGCGGCAAACGCCGGGTCGAAGGTTTGCGGCAGGCCACCATCGCTCCAATGAAATTCCTGAGAGCGCGGCACCACCACCCGGCCGTAGTAAGGCTCGAGCTTCTCATCGAGGAAACATCCGGAATGGCTTAGCATTAGCGCGAGCAGCAGCGCACTCAGCACCCAGACACGGAATAGCCTGGAATACCTGAAAATGTTTTTGGTTAAATTCATCGAGCTTAACTACCGATAAACCCACTCTCAATCTGAACCCGTTTCCCCGTTCTGTCACGGCCCCCCATCAGAACCGGGAGCGGACCGGGGAGCGCCGCAGCCCGCGTCGGGTGGTGGTAGCAGGTGGTCAGACACTCAACTCAGATCTTATTTCACGATTCGTGCTTCGCCTCGTAGACGTCGGACCAATTGTCCCTAATATCACCCGAAGTCTGGTTGAGCTTTTGGCCGGTCGCTCCTGGTTCAGTGTTTGTTTGGCGCTGCAGCTCGCTTCCCGCTGAAGACAAAGCAGCGTAAGCAAAAACTCTGGCATCGTGGGTCGACGAATACGGAACGGGGAGCAGTAGCGACCTGGTCCGTGTCCATTACAAATGAACTTATTGTTACTGCACCCAGTCGCTCTGATAACGCAGGTCTCTTAATAATGGAATCCGTTTTCTATCTTTCGCACCTTTGAGGAGAACATCATTTTGAAGAACCCGATAAGAGTCTTGTGTGCAGTCCTATTGTTGTTTTCTATTTCGCTTTCCGCGCACGCGCAGCAAAAGCTCCTCACCATCGACGATATTTTCGACCCCGCCAGGAAAGTTAATTTCAACGGTACTGTGCCAAACATCCGCTGGCTGAAAGACGGACGGCACTATCTGCTGGCCAACGATGCTACGAAGAAAGACCTCCCCAGGCTGCAAAAGGTTGATGCCGCCACCGGGGAAGCCGTTCCGTTTTTCAACTCCGCGAAAATGCAAGCGGCGTTTACCGCTCTGGGCGGCGTTGCTGAAGAGGATGCGAAGCAACTCGCGAATCGCGCCTCTTATCAGTTGAACAACGATGAGACCGCGATGCTGGTCAACTGGAACAACGATCTCTTTTATTGCCAGCTCGGCAGCGACAAAGCTGTGCGCGTGACGAACAACCCCGAGGAAGAAGTCGGCGAAACGTTTAGCCCGAACGACCGTATGCTGGGATTTGTCCGAAACAACAATATCTATGTCTACGACATCGCTGCACAGCGCGAGCGCCGGTTAACAACTGACGGCAGCCCAAAGATTCTCAACGGCCGCCTCGACTGGGTCTACCAGGAAGAACTGTATGGTCGCGGAAACTTCGAGGCGTATTGGTGGAGTCCCGACTCCACCAAACTCGCTTATCTCAGGCTGGACGAAAACCCGGTTCCGGAGTTCACCGTCGTAGATCACATTCCTTATCACCAGACTTTGGAAGTTACACCCTATCCAAAAGCCGGCGATCCAAACCCGGTCGTTCAACTTGGCGTCGTAAACGCGGCGGGTGGCGCCACGCGCTGGATCGATACGTACAAATATCAACCGAGCGACTTGTTGATTGTGCGGGTCACCTGGACGCCTGACGGCAAGAAGGTTGTCTACCAGGCACAGAACCGCGAGCAGACATTTCTCGATCTAAATTTTGCGGATGCCGTTGACGGGAAGTCAAACACGATTCTGCACGAGACAGCCAAAGCCTGGGTCGGGATAAACGATAATCCAAACTTCTTAAAGGATGGCTCGTTTCTGTGGCAGAGCGAGCGCACCGGTTGGGACCATTTCTATCACTACAGCGCGGAGGGAAAGTTGTTGCGGCAGGTGACAGACGGCCGCTGGGAAGTGAGCTCCTTCGAACGGATCGATGAGGATAAGGGTTTCCTTTACTTTACCGCTACCGAACATAGTCCTATTGCACCACAAGCGTATCGCGTCAAACTTGACGGCACTGCTCTAAAACAGGTAACAACCGGCGAAGGTTCCCACAAGGTAGCAGTAAGTCCTGATTCCAAACTCTTCATCGACAACTGGAGCGATGTAAACACGCCAACACAAACGCGTCTCTACGATGTTGATGGCAAGCTCGTGCGCATCATCGCCGAAAACAAGGTGGAGGCACTGAAGGAGTACAAGCTTGGCGCGACCCAGTTGTTGCAGGTGAAAACGCGTGACGGCTTTGAGATGGAAGCGATGATGATCAAGCCGCCCGATTTTGATCCGCAAAAGAAATACCCCGTGCTGGAATTCACCTACAGCGGACCGCACGCACCGTCGGTAAAGAATGGCTGGGGTGGCTCCAGCTACATGTGGCATCAGTTGCTGGCAGAGAAGGGTTACATTATTTGGATCTGCGACAACCGCACTGCCAGTGGAAAGGGTCTCGAATCAACCTGGCCCGTTTATAAGAACTTCGGCGAACTGGAATTGCGTGATTTGGAAGATGGCGTCGCCTGGCTGAAGATCCAGCCTTACGTCGACGGCTCGCGCATAGGCATTTGGGGTTGGAGCTATGGCGGCTTCATGACGAGCTATGCGCTCACGCACAGCCAGAACTTTAAGATGGGAATCGCCGGCGGCACAGTTTCCGACTGGCGCAATTATGATTCGATTTACACCGAACGCTACATGCAAACACCGCAGAACAACCCGGAAGGTTACAAGAAAAGTTCACCCGTAAACTTCGCTAAAGACCTTCATGGGAAGTTGCTGTTGATTCATGGAGCCATTGACGACAATGTTCATGTGCAGAACACGATTCAGTTTGCTTATGAACTACAGAAGGCAGGAAAGCAGTTCCAGATGATGTTGTATCCCAAGTCGCGCCACGGGGTCACTGATCCGCTACTGGTCAAGCAGATGCGCACGATGATGACGGAGTTTATTCTGACCAATCTATGAAATCATGAACAAGCTTCTCCCGTTGGTTCTTATTGCCTCATGCGCTTTCGTCTCCGCTGGAACCGCAGGCGCTCAAACTCGAACAACTGGAAGCCCGAGGCGGGCTGAAATCCGCGAAGAAGTTGCCGCTGTGCGCAACGCGGCCGAGGCTCCGGCTGAAGCGATTCAGCGCCTACGCGAATTGATCAAGTACCTGTTTCATGAGAAGCCGGACATCGCGAGCGATACGAGCGCACAGACTCGCTGGCTAAGCGAGCCGATGCGAAAAGCGCTGGCCAATCGGCAGAAGGTATACGCCCAATATGCAAAGGAAAATCCGGATTCGCCCGAAGGCCCGCCATCGAATAGCGATTTCATCGGGTCGTGGAACTATCCGACCAGTTTTCGTTTCGTGGGCTCGCGATTGGCGGGACAGCTCGCCGTGGTGGATGTTCTGTTTACATGGGGGAGGGACACGGAATATCCGGGCGATACGCGACTCACTTACTATATTCTGGTTCGTGAGAAAGGTTTCTGGAAGCTTGAGGACATTTACACCTTCGAGGGGAGATTTGTTGCGGCAGGCAGCCTGCTGGAGACCTTTCGGCAGAGCTCGTACCCCTGAATTAGACTTGTGGGCGGATAAGTGTTCGGCTTGAGAGTCACCGACGCTGACACCGAGGACAGAAATAAGTTGACCGCCCACCCTGGACCACGCGGCGTATCTTCGCTCCGCAATTAACGCAAGGCTCGCCTGCGCGTTCATAAACTCTCCAGAATCGCTCGGTTGTTCCAAAGTAGCTTCCATCATCATCAGTAAGATCAATCCTCAGGGTGGAGCCGGCGACGATTGCTTCCTGAAGTATGTCGCGGATGGCTTGATGTAAGCGCCAGGCACGCTGCTTCGAGAGGCTCTGCGCTGCTTTGAGCGGGCTGATGCGAGCCAGGAATAGTGCCTCGCTGGCGTAGATATTCCCCAAACCCAGGATTCTCGTCTGGTCCAGAAGCAGTTGCTTTAAACTGCGGCGAGACTTTGAAAGTGTCTCCAGGAAATAGGCAAGGCTAAAGTCGTCCGTGAGAGGTTCAGGCGCCAGCGCTTCGATTTGCGGCAGCGCGGAGAAAGCCTTTGTAGTCAGCAACCGCATTCGGCCAAACTGCCGCATATCGCAGAAGACCAGGCGGCGATCGTCATCCAAATAAAACACCACGTGCGCGTAAGGGGGCAGTGGCCCGTCGGCGCCGAGGCAGAGAAACTTGCCAGTCATCCGCAGGTGAACCAGCAGCACCTCTTGAGTGTCCATCTCAATCAGGATGTATTTGCCGCGCCGATTAATGGCGTCGATGCGCGCACCGCGAAGTTTGCGTTTTAATGAGGTGATGGACGAGCCAACCAGGAGTCGCGGGAGCTTAATTTCGGCGGCCAGGACCCGCCGCCCGAGGACAGCGCGGCGCAGAGCGCGCACGATATGTTCAACCTCAGGTAGTTCAGGCATTCGCGCGCTTGCGTAACGGTCGAGTTCGCGCTGATCACAGCGTCCGCGCTTTAGTGAATCCTTACCAGAGGAACCATATCAGAACCGCGAGCGGTAGCGAGCGGCCAAAGATTCAATAAGGGACTGCGCCCACGCTTTGAAGTTGAAGCTTGGGCCGGTCGCTACCGCTCGCGGTTCTGATGTGCCCCGTTCCAACACTGGAAAGAGCTCAACTAGAGTCTAGATCACTTTCAGCAATAACAGGATCAAGACGATCACCAGGATGAGACCAATACCGCCGCTCGGTCCATAACCCCAGTTTCTGCTGTAGGGCCAGCTAGGAATCGCGCCGAGAAGCAGGAGAATCAAAATAATCAGAAGTATCAAACCCATCGCGAGCACCTCCGTTAAGGGCTGTTTCGGGGATGGGGGCCTATTTCTTATTCAATAGCGTAGGGGAAGGGACGGCAAAAGGTAGCGATTTTTAGGACAGCAGTCAATAGATTCTTAGAAATTAGCTTTCTCCGCTGAGAAGTCTCGCCGAGCGCACATCTGGACCGGGAGCGTCCCCCTCGCTCGCGGACAACGCCAATACTGGGACCGCGGGCGTCTCGCCCGCTTAAGCGCGAAGCGCGCACAAAAACTCTTGCTAAAACCAAACCTTAGGCTTCCATCTCATGATCTCGGAAAATCCGTGTTCCTAGTAATATCATCCACGTCTCAAAGGCGTATGACACTCGCTAACGATAAACATCAAGAGAAACTGCGCGCAGCTGGCTGGCATAGCCGTGGCTACCTGCCACACTTCGACGGAATCGCCATTCCACAATTCATCACCATTCATCTTGCTGACTCGTTACCAACGAAAGTCTTACAAACTTGGCGGAGGGAACTACAGAAAGTCGGCTCTGAGCGAGAACGAATCATATTGCAGAGACGCATCGAAAAGTATCTGGATCAAGGATTTGGAAATGCATATCTGAAGGATGATCGCATTGCAACTCTGGTTCAGAACTCATTACTGAAATTTGACGGAATCCGCTACCGGCTTTTCGCGTGGGTGGTAATGCCAAATCATGTTCACACGCTGTTCACCAGATTGGAAGATTACAAAATCAAAAAGATTCTGCATTCATTAAAGTCGTACACGGCGCATGAGTCTAACCACATCTTGGGTCGAACGGGGCAATTCTGGCTTGAGGACTATTTTGATCGCTACACCCGAAATGAAGAACACTTTTACAGAATAGTTCGGTACATTGAGAATAATCCGGTGAAAGCAGGATTATGTTCGAAACCAAGCGACTGGCCTTATAGCAGTGCCTGGTTTAAGAAAAACCGGCACTAGGACGTTCGTTCTTCAGCAAGATGCGGCGTATGTCGATTGCGCCACTTGCGGTCAGTTGTATTGTGCGCGCTTCGCGCTTAAGCGGGCGAGACGCCCGCGGTCCCAGTATGCGCGCTTCGCGCTTAAGCGGGCGAGACGCCCGCGGTCCCAGTGTTGGTTTGCGCGATGCAAGTGGAACGGATGTGGATGGCACCAGTCTGCGCTAGCCGAGCGGGCGGGCAATCTCTTCACCTGCTGCTAACAGCGCTTCGGCCTTCGCCGCCGACGTTGCTTCTGCATAGATCCGCAGCATTGGCTCGGTTCCGGATTGGCGAAACAACAACCACGATTCATCGTCGAAGAGGAGTTTCGTTCCATCGGTCGTCTCGACGGCTGCGATTCTATACCCCGCCAGCTCGCGAGGCGTTGTCTTCGCCAATCGTTCAATGAGCTCCCGGCCGACGAACGTCTCGACGCGCAAGTCTTTTCTGCCGAAGTGAAATTCGCCAAACTCGTGGTGGAGTTCACGCAGCATCTCTGAAGGCGGCTTGCCCGCTTTAATTATCGCTTCGAGAAAAAGAAGGGAATTGAGTATGCCATCGCGCTCAGGAATGTGACCTTTGACGCCGATGCCCCCGGACTCTTCGGCACCAATGAGGATGTCGTCTTTAAGCATCAGTTCGGCGATGTACTTGAAGCCGATGGCGGTCTCGTAAAGCTTGAGATTGTGAGCAGCAGCGATCCGCTTCAGGAGTACCGATTGCGAAAAGGTTCGCACCACGGCTCCGGTCATCTTCCGCCCGCGAACGAGATGCAGGAGGATGAGTGGAACGACATCATGCATGGTCATCGTGACGCCGAGTTCATTCACCGCTCCAATGCGGTCGGCATCGCCGTCGGTGGCCAGTCCCACCAGCGCTCCGGTCTCAAGCACGCGCTTTTTTAGGGCGCCGAGATTGCTATCAATTGGTTCCGGATTAACTCCGCCAAACAGTGGGTCGCGATAGGCACGG